>NZ_CP095269.1:2020021-2356691 GCF_022983135.1 Agrococcus sp. SCSIO52902 | reverse complement strand
CAGCAATGTCATGAGAGTCAATCTCACACCACCTGGTGGGGTGGCCGAGTGGTGAGGCAGCGGCCTGCAAAGCCGTCTACGCGGGTTCGAATCCCGTCTCCACCTCGAGCACCCACTGAGGGCGATTGGCGCAGCGGTAGCGCGCTTCCCTGACACGGAAGAGGTCACTGGTTCGAACCCAGTATCGCCCACAGAGCAGAAGGCCCCGGTCTACGCCGGGGCCTTCGTCATACCCGCCGGATGAGGGCCTCCTCACGCGCGCCTCACGCGCCTCGGCGGCCGCAGTCGATAGACATGACGGCACCCGGCAGACAGGAGCGGCGATGCCCCGCACACGACGCGACCTCCTCGGCCTCCGCGCGCTCGTCGGCCACCGCCCGTCGCTCACCGTGCTGCTGATGCTGCTGGGCGCCGACGTCATGTTCTTCGCCGGCCACCTGCGCGCGAGCCGCAGCGAGTTCGAGTCGTCGCTGTCGTTCGTCGACATCGAGTACGGCCACCCCGAGGCCTTCCAGTCGCTGCAGTGGCTCTGGGCGATCGGGCTCGTGGTGCTGATGGCCGTCGTCTCGCGCCGGTGGCCTGTGCTCGGGCTCCTGCCACTGCTGGGCTTCTTCCTGCTCACCGACCGCTACTCGCTGCACGAGCGCGGGGGAGCGGCGCTCGTGCAGTCGCTCTCGCTGCAGGGCGCAGCGGGCCTCCGCGGGCAGGACCTCGGCGAATTGATGGTGCTGGCCGCAGCCGGGCTCGTGATCCTCCCCGGCCTCGTGCTCGGCATCCGCGCCGCCCGGCGAGCGGAGCGCCGCGACCTCGCGCGCACGCTCGGCATCGCCGGCATCATCCTGTGCTGCGGCGTCGTGCTCGACGCCGTCCACATCCTCGTCATCGCGGAGCCGAAGACCGGTGACGCCTTCGGCCTGATCGAGGACGGTGGCGAGATGCTCGGCGCATCGCTGCTCGTCGCGCACCTGTTCCGGATGTGGCTGCAGCCGGCGGCAGCCGCGGCACCGGTCGCCGCCGAGCCCGCGCTGCCGGAGCCGGTGTCCGTGCAGGGGTGAGGCGGCGATCTACGATGGTCTGGTGACCACCGGATTCGACCTCTTCTCCGACCGTGCCGTCGTCGCCATGCGCGTCGATGGCGAGCTGCAGGACCTCGCGCGCGAGGTGACCGAGACGGCGACGGTCGAGCCGGTGACGATCGACAGCCCCGACGGGCTCGACATCCTCCGCCACTCCGCCGCGCACGTGCTCGCGCAGGCCGTGCAGCGCGTGAATCCCGAGGCGCGGCTCGGCATCGGCCCGCCCGTGCAGGACGGCTTCTACTACGACTTCGACGTCGCCGAGCCCTTCTCGAGCGACGACCTGAAGGCCCTGCAGAAGGAGATGGAGCGCATCGTCAAGGCGGGGCAGCGCTTCGTGCGCCGCACCGTCACCGACGACGAGGCGCGCGCCGAGCTCGCCGACGAGCCCTACAAGCTCGAGCTCATCGGGCTGAAGGGCGGCGCGGCGACGGCTGCCGAGGGCGCCTCGGTCGAGGTCGGCGCGGGCGAGCTCACGATCTACGACAACGTCGACCCGAAGTCCGGCGAGGTGGCCTGGAAGGACCTCTGCCGCGGCCCGCACCTGCCGTCGACGCGGCTGATCGGCAACGGCTTCGCGCTCATGCGCGTCGCGGGCGCCTACTGGCGCGGCAAGACCGACCTGCCCCAGCTGCAGCGCATCTACGGCACCGCATGGCCGTCGAAGGACGAGCTGCGCGCCTACCAGCAGCGCCTCGAGGAGGCCGCGAAGCGCGACCACCGCAAGCTCGGGCGCGAGCTCGACCTGTTCTCCTTCCCGGAGGAGGTCGGCTCCGGCCTGTCGGTGTGGCACCCGCGCGGCGCGATCGCGCGCGGCGAGATGGAGCAGCACGCGCGGCGCCGGCACATCGAGCAGGGCTACAGCTACGTCTACACGCCGCACATCACGAAGCGCGACCTCTTCGTCACCTCGAACCACCTCGTCACCTACGGCGAGGGCATGTGGCCGCCCATCCACATGGACGAGGAGCGCGACGACGAGGGCAACGTCACGAAGCCGGGCGTCGACTACTACCTGAAGCCGATGAACTGCCCGATGCACATCCTCATCTACAAGGAGCGCTCGCGCAGCTACCGCGACCTGCCGCTGCGGCTGGCCGAGAACGGCACCGTCTACCGCAACGAGCTCTCGGGCGCGCTGCACGGCCTGACCCGCGTGCGCGGCTTCACGCAGGACGACGCGCACCTGTTCGTCACCCCCGAGCAGCTCGAGGAGGAGACCGCGAAGGTCCTCGAGTTCGTGCTGTCGCTGCTGAGCGACTTCGGCCTCACCGACTTCCGCCTCGAGCTGTCGATGCGCGACGACGAGAAGGAGAAGTGGATCGGCGACGAGGCCATCTGGGAGACGGCGACGGATGCGCTGCGGCGCGTCGCGCGCTCGACCGGGCTCGAGCTCGTGGAGGAGCCGGGCGAGGCCGCGTTCTACGGCCCCAAGATCGACCTCAAGGTGACCGACGCGATCGGCCGCTCGTGGCAGCTGTCGACCGTGCAGCTCGACTTCAACCTGCCCGAGCGCTTCGAGCTCGAGTACGCGGCCGCCGACGGCTCGAAGCAGCGCCCGATCATGATCCACCGCGCGCTCTTCGGCTCGATCGAGCGGTTCTTCGCGATCCTGCTCGAGCACTACGCGGGCGCGTTCCCGGTGTGGCTCGCGCCCGTGCAGGTCGTGGGCGTGCCGGTCGCCGAGGACTACGCCGACTACCTCGACGAGGTGGCGGCGAAGCTGCGCGCGCGCGGCGTGCGGGTCGAGGTCGACCGCAGCGACGAGCGGATGCAGAAGAAGATCCGCACGCACACGCTCATGAAGGTGCCGTTCCAGCTCATCGCCGGCGGCCAGGACCGCGACGCGGGCAGCGTCTCGTTCCGCTTCCGCGACGGCACGCAGGACAACGGCGTGCCCGTCGACGAGGCGGTGCGCCGCATCGTCGAGGCCATCGAGACGAAGGCGCACGTGTGACGGACGAGCCGCGCGACCTCGACGAGCCGGCGGAGCGGGCGGCCGTCCACCGCGACGCGCTGCCGGCCTTCGACCCGGCGGAGCCGCAGGAGCCGCCGCTCGTCGCGGAGCACTCCTGGGGCGCGCCGACGCAGATGTCGAGCGAGCTCCCCGGCGTGCCCGACCACTTCCAGCGGCTCTGGACGCCCTACCGGATGGTCTACATCCAGCAGGGGCAGATGCCCGAGGAGGACGCCTGCCCCTTCTGCCGCGCACCCGAGCTGCAGGACGACGAGGGCCTCATCGTGCACCGCGGCGAGACCTGCTTCGTGCTGCTGAACCTCTTCCCGTACAACACCGGCCACCTCATGGTCTGCCCGTACCGGCACGTCGGCATGTACGACCAGGCGACGACCGACGAGGTCGCCGAGATGGCCGTCCTCACGCAGACGGCGATGCGCGTGCTGTCGCAGGTGACGCGCTGCCAGGGCTTCAACATCGGCATGAACCAGGGCCGCATCGCCGGCGCCGGCATCGCCGACCACCTCCACCAGCACATCGTGCCCCGATGGTCGCTGGACTCGAACTTCTTCCCGATCATCGCGAAGACGAAGGCGCTGCCCATCCTGCTGGAGGACATGCGCCAGGACATCCAGGCGGCCTGGCCGGCCTGATCGCCCGATCATCCCGGCACCGCACGAAAGGCACCGATCATGACCGAGACCACCACCGGCTCGGCCCGCGTCAAGCGCGGGCTCGCCGAGATGCTGAAGGGCGGCGTCATCATGGACGTCGTCACCCCCGAGCAGGCGCGCATCGCCGAGGACGCCGGCGCCGTCGCCGTCATGGCGCTCGAGCGCGTGCCGGCCGACATCCGCGCGCAGGGCGGCGTCGCCCGCATGTCCGACCCCGACCTGATCGACGCGATCAAGGCCGAGGTCTCGATCCCGGTGATGGCGAAGGCCCGCATCGGCCACTTCGTCGAGGCGCAGGTGCTCGAGGCGCTCGAGGTCGACTACATCGACGAGTCCGAGGTGCTGAGCCCGGCCGACTACGTCAACCACATCGACAAGTGGCCGTTCACGGTGCCGTTCGTCTGCGGCGCCACCAACCTGGGCGAGGCGCTCCGCCGCATCACCGAGGGCGCGGCCATGATCCGCTCGAAGGGCGAGGCCGGCACGGGCGACGTCTCCGAGGCGACGAAGCACATCCGCACCATCAACCAGGAGATCCGCCGGCTCACGTCGATGTCGAAGGACGAGCTCTTCGTCGCGGCGAAGGAGCTGCAGGCGCCCTACGAGCTCGTCGCCGAGGTCGCCGAGGCGGGCCGCCTCCCCGTCGTGCTCTTCGTGGCTGGCGGCGTCGCGACGCCCGCCGACGCGGCGATGATGATGCAGCTCGGCGCCGACGGCGTCTTCGTGGGCTCGGGCATCTTCAAGTCCGGCAACCCCGAGGCGCGCGCCGCCGCCATCGTGCGCGCCACCGCCTCCTACGACGACGCGAAGGCGATCGCGGATGCGTCGCGGGGCCTCGGCGAGGCGATGGTCGGCATCAACGTGGCCGACCTGCCCGCGCCGCACCGCCTCGCCGAGCGCGGCTGGTGACCGCGGGCCGGCCCCGCGTCGGCGTCCTCGCGCTCCAGGGCGACGTGCGCGAGCACGTCGCGGTGCTCGAGGCGCTCGGCGCCGAGGTGGCGCTCGTGCGCACCCCGGCGCAGCTGGCGCAGGTCGCGGGGCTGGTGCTGCCGGGCGGCGAGTCGAGCGTGATCGACAAGCTGTCGCGGCTGTTCGAGGTGCGGGAGCCGATCATCGAGCGGATCGCGGGCGGCATGCCGGTGTACGGCACGTGCGCGGGGATGATCCTGCTCGCCGACCGCATCCTCGACGGGCTGCCGACCCAGCTGTCGTTCGGCGGCCTCGACGTCGACGTGCGCCGCAACGCCTTCGGCAGCCAGGTCGACTCCTTCGAGGCGGAGCTCGCGGTGCCCGCGCTCGGCGACGAGCCGGTGCGCGCGACCTTCATCCGCGCGCCCGCCGTCGAGCGCGTCGGCGCCGCCGCGACGGCGCTCGCCTCGGTCGACGGCCGCGTCGTCGCGGTCGAGCAGGGGTCGCTGCTCGCGACCGCCTTCCACCCGGAGGTCGGCGGCGAGCTGCGCTTCCACCGCCGGTTCCTCGACCGCGTGCGCGCCGCCGGTGCGTGAGCGCGTGCCCTGGCAGGCGCTCTGGATCTCGCTCGCCATCATCTGGGGCTCCTCCTTCCTGCTCATGAAGCTGGGGCTCGAGGCGCTGCACCCGATGCAGATCGCGACGCTCCGGATCGGCATCGCGGCGGCGACGCTCCTGCTGCTCGCAGCGGCGATGCGCACGCGGCTGCCGCGCGACGCGGGCACGTGGGGCCTCCTGGCCGTCTGCTCGCTCTTCCTCACCGCGATCCCGTTCACCGCGTTCGTGCTCGCCGAGACCCGCATCTCGTCGAGCCTCGCCGGCCTCGGCAACGCGATCACGCCCGTCGCGACGGTGCTGTTCGCGCTGCTGCTGCTGCCGAGCGACCGGCTCACGCCGCGCAAGCTCGCGGCGGTGCTGCTCGGCCTCGTGGGCGTCGTGCTCATCGCGCAGCCGTGGACGGCCGCGGCCGGCCCCGACCTCATCGGCTTCGCGATCGCGGTCGCGGGCGGCGCGTCGTACGGCGTCGGCTGGACGCTGAACCGGCGCCTCCTCGCGCACCGCGAGGTGCCGGGCATCGCGCATCCGACCGCGCTCATGGTGACGGGGCTCCCGATGGTGCTCGTCGCCCTGCTGGTCTGGAGCGGGCTCGAGGGCTGGTCGCCCGTCGCCGCGCATTCGCCGGAGGCCCTGCCGCTCGCGCTGCTCGCGGTCGCGGCGCTCGGCGTCGTCGGCACCGGCATCGCCTACATCCTGCAGTTCGAGGTCGTGCGCGCCGTGGGGCCGACGGTCTCGGCGACCGTGACCTACCTCATCCCCGTCGTCGCGGTCGGCCTCGGCGTGCTCGTGCTGGGGGAGCGCCTCGGCGTGTGGGAGGTCGTGGGGGCCGCGGTCGTGATCGGCGCCGGCATCCTCGTCGGGCAGCGGCCCCGGGTGCGCGCCGTCGCTGCTGGTTGAATCGGGGCGTGCAGCTCTACTCCAGCCGTCCCGTCGCCGCGGCCTGGCAGGTCGTCGCCGACCTCGCCGCGATCGCGACGATCGCCGTCAGCGTCTGGATCGCCCTGCAGGTGCGCGACGCGATCGCCTCGCTCGGCGGCTTCGGGCGCCAGATCGAGGATGCCGGCACCGGCTTCTCCACGACGCTCTCCGACGCCGGGGATGCGCTCGCGCAGGTGCCGCTGATCGGCGACGGCGTCGCGCAGCCGTTCCGCGACGCATCCGGGTCGGCCGACGACCTCGCCGCCGCCGGCACGGCGCTCACGAGCACGATCGAGCTGCTCGCCGCGACCGTCGGCACGGCGCTGTGGCTGCTGCCGACCCTGCTCGTGCTGCTCGTGTGGCTGCTGCCGCGGCTGCGCTTCGCCACCCGGGCCCGCGCGAGCGCCGCGCTCGCCCGCACCCGCGAGGGGCGCGACCTGCTGGCGCTGCGCGCCGTCGCGACCCAGCCGACGCGGCGGCTGCTCGCGACCGTCGCCGATCCGGTCGCCGCGATCCGCACGGGCGACGAGCCGGGCCTGCGCGCGCTCGCCGCGCTCGAGCTGCGGAGCGCCGGGGTGCGCGTCGCGGTGGCGGGACCGGGACCCGGGACGGGCCCCGGCGCTGGCGTCGCAGCGGCGACCCGAAAGGGTCGCCGCCCATAGCTCCAGCGCGCGCGTAGGATGGGGCGTCCCCCTTCACGCGACCAGGAGAGCAGCATGTCCGGACACTCCAAGTGGGCCACGACGAAGCACAAGAAGGCCGTCATCGACGCCCGGCGCGCGAAGTCGTTCGCGAAGCTCATCAAGAACATCGAGGTCGCCGCGAAGGTCGGCGGTGCCGACCTCTCGGGGAACCCGACGCTCGTCGACGCCGTGCAGAAGGCGAAGAAGACGAGCGTCCCCAACGACAACATCGACCGCGCGATCAAGCGCGGCGCGGGGCTCACAGGCGAGTCGATCGACTACACGACGATCATGTACGAGGGCTACGCCGGCGGCGGCGTCGCGCTCATGATCGAGTGCCTCACCGACAACAGGAACCGCGCCGCCGCCGAGGTGCGCGTCGCGATGACCCGCAACGGCGGCACGATGGCCGACCCTGGCTCGGTCGCCTACAACTTCAGCCGCAAGGGCGTCGTGTCGATCACGAAGGCCGACGGCGTCACCGAGGATGCGATCCTCGAGGCGGTGCTCGACGCCGGCGCCGAGGAGGTCGTCGACCAGGGCGGCGGCTTCGAGGTGCTCTCGGAGGCCGGCGACCTCGTCGCGGTGCGCTCGGCGCTCCAGGACGCGGGCATCGACTACGACTCGGCCGAGGCGGAGTTCGTGCCGAACCTCAAGGTCGAGGTCGATGTCGAGACGGCGCGCAAGGTGCTGCGCCTCATCGACGCGCTCGACGACCTCGACGACGTGCAGAACGTCTACGCGAACCTCGACCTCTCCGACGAGGTGCAGGCGCAGCTCGACGAGGACGAGTAGTCCCGTGCCGGCGTCGGTGCGCGTGCTCGGCGTCGACCCCGGGCTGACGCGGTGCGGCGTCGGCGTCGTCGACGTCGAGCGGCGCACGCCCACGCTCGTGCACGTCGAGGTGCTGCGCTCCGATGCCGACGAGGCGATCGAGCTGCGGCTGCTGCGCATCGCGCGCGGCGTCGAGGCGGCGATCGACGCCCACCGCCCGGATGCGATCGCGCTCGAGCGCGTGTTCGCGCAGGCGAACCTGCGGAGCGTCATGGGCGTCGCGCAGATCTCGGGCATCGTGCTGCGCGCGGCCGCCGAACGGGAGCTGCCGGTGGCGCTGCTGACGCCGAGCGAGGTCAAGGCGGCCGTCACCGGCTACGGCGCGGCCGACAAGCGGCAGGTGGGGGAGATGGTGCGCCGGCTGCTGCGGCTCGAGGCCGCGCCGAAGCCGGCGGACGCCGCCGACGCGCTCGCGATCGCGATCGCCGAGGGCTGGCGCACGCGCGCGCCCCGCGCGGAGCACTCGACGCCCGCGCAGCGCGCCTGGGCGGCGGCGGAGTCGGCTGCGCGCGCCCGGCGCTGATCAGCCCTTGTGCAGCCCGCGGCGGCCGATCTCGACCGCGCCCAGCGTCGACAGGATGAACATCGCCAGGCCTGCGGTGAAGACGATGCCCTCGATGCCGTCGGCCGTGATCGCGTAGCTCATCACGACGAACGAGCCCACGAGCAGCAGCATGAGGATCAGGAACTGGACGTAGCGCATGGGATCTCCGTGTCGAGCGATCGGCGGGCCCGCTCAGGCTATCAGCGCGCACTCGGTCGACCGGCGCGCCAGGCGGCCGGCGTCGGGGGCCCGGCCTAGGCTCAGGGGGTGATCTCCAGGCTCGACGGCACCGTGCTCGCCGCGCGCGGGCAGCGCCTCGTCGTCGGCGTCGGCGGCGTCGGCCTCGCCGTCGCGGTGACCCCCCAGACCTCGCTGACCGCCCGCGCCGGGAGCGCGGTCGCGCTGCACACGCACCTCATCGTCCGCGAGGACGAGCTCTCGCTCTACGGCTTCGAGACCGAGGCCGAGCTCGACGCGTTCGAGCTGCTCATCGGCGTGACGGGCGTGGGCCCGAAGTCGGCGCTCGGCGTCCTGGCGCACCTCACCCCCGATGCGCTCGCCCGCGCGGTCGACGCGCAGGACGAGCGCGCGTTCAAGGCCGTGAGCGGCATCGGGCCGAAGACGGCCAAGCTCATCATCCTGCAGCTGAGCGGCAAGCTCGTGGCACCGGTGGCGGCGCCCGCGACGCCGGGGTCGGATGCGCGGGCCGACGTGCTCACGGCGCTCACGGGGCTCGGGTGGCCCGAGCGCACCGCCGCCGACGCCATCGAGCGGGCGGCCGTCGCGGCGCCCGAGGCGGCCGGCACGACCGGCGCGCTGCTGCGCGCCGCCCTCGCCATCCTCGGACCGGGCGCGCGCCCGTGACCGACCCGCTGACCGACCCGGCCGCGACGCCGGACGAGATCGCCTTCGAGGGGGCGCTGCGCCCCACGAGCCTCGCCGAGTTCGTCGGCCAGCCGAAGGTGCGCGGCCAGCTCGAGGTGCTGCTGCAGGCGGCGCGGATGCAGGAGCGCACGCCCGACCACATCCTGCTGGCCGGGCCGCCCGGGCTCGGGAAGACCACCCTCGCGACGATCATCGGCGCCGAGACCGGCCGGCCCATCCGCTACTCCTCGGGCCCTGCCATCCAGCACGCCGGCGACCTCGCCGCGGTGCTGTCGGCGCTCGTGCCCGGCGAGGTGCTGTTCGTCGACGAGATCCACCGCATGGCGCGCTCCGCCGAGGAGATGCTGTACCTCGCGATGGAGGACTTCCGCATCGACATCATGGTCGGCAAGGGCGCGGGCGCCGCCTCGATCCCGCTCGAGCTCGCGCCGTTCACGCTCGTCGGCGCGACGACGCGCTCCGGCATGCTGCCCGCGCCGCTGCGCGACCGCTTCGGCTTCACGGCCCACCTCGAGTTCTACGACCCGGCCGACCTCGAGCGGGTGCTCGCGCGCTCCTCGCGGCTCATGGACCTCACGATCGAGCCCGCCGCGCTCGCCGAGCTCGCCGGCCGCTCGCGCGGCACGCCCCGCATCGCGAACCGCCTGCTGCGTCGCGTGCGCGACTGGCTGCTCGTGCACGAGGGGTCGAGCGACCTCGAGGGCGTGCGCGCCGCGCTCGAGCTGTACGACGTCGACGAGGCCGGGCTCGACCGCATCGACCGCGCCGTGCTGCACGCCATCGCCCACCGCTTCGCCGGCGGCCCGGTGGGGCTGTCGACGCTCGCGGCGGCCGTGGGGGAGGAGGCCGACACCATCGAGTCGGTCGTCGAGCCGTTCCTCGTGCGCGAGGGCCTCATCGGCCGCACGCCCCGCGGCAGGATCGCGACCCCGACGGGCATGCGGCACGCGGGCGCGCAGACGCAGGACGCGACGCTCGACGGGGTATGATGGGCCCTTGGTGCTGCGCGCAGCCGCGCAGGACGAACCACCCCTGAGAGGCCCCTTCCGACGATGCTGTTCCTGCAGACGACGACCACCGCCCAGCAAGGGTTCCCGATCGACCCGCTGACGCTCATCATGCTCGTCGTGCTCGCGGCGATGATCTTCTTCATGTTCCGCAGCAACAAGAAGCGCAAGGCCCAGGCCGAGGAGCTGCAGTCCCAGATGGTCCCCGGCGCCGAGGTGATGACGAACTTCGGCCTCTTCGGCGAGCTCACGGCGATCGACGAGGAGCGCAACGAGGCGCTCATCGAGATCGCGCCCGGCACCATCGTGCGCGTGCACCGCCAGACCCTCGCCCGCGTGGTCGACGACCACGCCGAGGTCGTCGAGGACCGCCGGATCGACGAGGCCGGCGACGCGGACGAGCCGCGCGACCGCGCCTGATCCGTGGCGAAGGCTCGTTCGCGGGGCGCCCGCGCGCTCATCTGGCTGGTGGTGCTGATCGCCGGCCTCGTCGGCGTCAACTTCTCCGCCGTGCAGTGGGGCGGCGGCTCCTGGAGCCCGCAGCTCGCGCTCGACCTCGAGGGCGGCACGCAGATCGTGCTCGCGCCCGTCGTCGCCGAGGGCGCGCAGGTCACCCAGGAGCAGCTCGACCAGGCGGTGGCGATCATCCGCCAGCGCGTCGACGCCTCCGGTGTCTCCGAGGCCGAGATCACCACGCAGGGCGGCCGCAACATCGTCGTCGCCATCCCCGGCGAGCCCGACGCGGCCACGATGCAGCGCATCCAGGCGAGCGCCAAGATGGAGTTCCGCCCGGTGCTGCAGTCCGCCGCCGCGAACGTGCCCGGCGAGACGCCCGCGCCGAGCGAGAGCACACCGCCCGCCGAGCCCGCCGCCACCCCCGAGAACGCGTGGGACCAGGCGTGGATCACGCCCGAGCTGCAGGCCGAGTTCGACGCCTTCCAGTGCGCCGACGTCGACACCACGACCGTCGCGCCCGCCGACCAGCCCTTCATCACGTGCTCGACCGACCAGACCGCGCGCTTCATCCTCGGCCCGGTCACGGTCGAGGGCTCCGACATCGCCGACGCGCAGGTCTCGGCCGCGACGAACTCGCAGGGCCAGGCCACGGGCGGCTGGGCCGTCAACCTCGAGCTCGACGGCGAGGGTCCGGCCGGCTTCGAGGCGACGACGCGCGCCATCACGGGCCTGCCCGAGCCGCAGAACCAGTTCGCGGTCGTGCTCGACTCGACCGTGCTCATGCCCATCTCGTCGAACGCCATCATCACCGACGGCAACGCGCAGATCACGGGCGGCTTCACGCAGGAGGCGGCGCAGGGCCTCGCCGACCAGCTGCGCTTCGGCGCGCTGCCGATCGGCTTCGAGGTGCAGTCGAACGAGACGATCTCGGCGACGCTCGGTGCCGACCAGCTGCGCGCGGGCCTCCTCGCCGGCCTCATCGGACTCATCCTCGTCGTCGTCTACTCGGTCTTCCAGTACCGCGCGCTCGGCCTCGTGGTCGTCCTGTCGCTCGGCATCGCCGCGATCCTCACCTACCTCACGGTGACCTTCCTCTCGAGCACCGAGGGCTACCGGCTCTCGCTCGCCGGCGTCGCCGGCCTCGTGATCGCCATCGGCATCACCGCCGACTCGTTCATCGTCTACTTCGAGCGCATCCGCGACGAGCTGCGCGAGGGCAAGCACCTCACGAGCGCGCTCGAGACCGGCTGGAAGCGCGCCTTCCGCACCATCCTGGTCTCGGATGCGGTGAGCTTCCTCGCCGCCGTGATCCTGTTCCTGCTGTCGGTGGGCAACGTGCGCGGCTTCGCCTTCACGCTCGGCATCACGACGTTCATCGACATCGTCGTCGTCGCGCTCTTCACGCATCCGCTCCTGCGCCTGCTGTCGCGCACGAGCTTCTTCTCCTCCGGCCACCGCTGGAGCGGGCTCGACCCGCAGGCGCTCGGCGCCGTCTACCGCGGCCGCGCGAAGTTCCGCGAGCCGGTCGCGGCAGGCAGGGGAGCCCGGTCGGCGAAGGAGGCGCAGAAGCGCCAGACGATCGCCGAGCGCAAGTCGGCCATGGCCGCCTCGAACGGCAAGGAGGACTGATGGCCTCGCTCACCAGCGTCGGCAACGAGCTCTACACCGGGGAGCGCTCGCTGCCGGTCGTCGCCAAGCGCAAGCTGTGGCTGTCGATCGCGGTCGGCATCCTCATCGCGCTCGCGCTCGGCACCATCATCCGCGGCGGCTTCGTCTTCGGCATCGAGTTCACGGGCGGCAGCGAGTTCCGCGTCACCGGCATCTCGGAGGCGTCGGCCGACGGCGCGGCGGAGGCCGTCGAGGCGATCGCGCCCGAGGCCGAGGCGCGCGCCGTCACGCTCGGCTCCGACACCGTGCGCGTGCAGACCGACGCCGTGTCGGAGGAGCAGGCCGCCGAGATCCGCGCCGCGCTCGCCGACACCTACGGCGTCGACAGCGGCGAGGTCGCGTTCTCGTTCATCGGCCCGTCGTGGGGCGCCGACATCTCGCAGCAGGCGCTGCGGGCGCTCGTCGTCTTCCTCGTGCTCGTGTCGATCGTGCTCGCCGTCTACTTCCGCACCTGGAAGATGTCGGTCGCGGCGCTCGCGTCGCTCGCCTTCGACCTGCTGGTCACCGCCGGCGTCTACGGCATCATCGGCTTCGAGGTCACGCCCGCGGCCGTCATCGGCTTCCTGACGATCCTCGGCTACTCGCTCTACGACACGGTCGTCGTGTTCGACAAGGTGCGCGAGAACACCGCGCCGGGCACGAGCGGCGAGCTGCTCGACAACATCAACCTCGCGGTCAACCAGACGCTCGTGCGCTCGATCAACACGTCGATCGTGGCGACGCTGCCGATCGCGGCGGTGCTCTTCATCGGCGCCCTGCTGCTCGGGGCCGGCACGCTCCGCGACATCTCGCTCGCGCTCTTCATCGGCACGATCGTCGGCACCTGGTCGTCGATCTTCGTCGCGGCCCCCGTCTATGCTCAGCTCAGGCAGCACGACGCGATCGCCGAGGTCACGGAGAAGCCGCGGAACGAGCGCGGGGCGGTCGTCTGAGCCGACGGGGAGGAGCGAGATGAGCGACGCCCAGCAGACCTCGGGCGGCTTCCGCACGCTGCTGCCCTTCCTCTTCTCCCGCTCGCACCGCGCGGGCGCCGTCGACGAGCTGATCCGCACGGTCAAGTCGCAGCACCCGAAGGGCGACACCGGGCTCATCCAGCGCGCGTACATCGTCGCCGAGGAGGCGCACCGCGGCCAGTACCGCAAGTCGGGCGAGCCGTACATCACGCACCCCGTCGCGGTCGCGCAGATCCTCGCCGACCTCGGCATCGGAGCCATCACCGTCGCCGCCGCGCTGCTCCACGACACCGTCGAGGACACCTCCTACACGCTCGAGCAGTGCCGCGCCGACTTCGGCGACGAGATCGCGATGCTCGTCGACGGGGTCACGAAGCTCGACAAGCTGAAGTACGGCGAGTCGGCGCAGGCCGAGACGGTGCGCAAGATGGTCGTCGCGATGTCGAAGGACATCCGCGTGCTCGTCATCAAGCTCGCCGACCGGCTCCACAACGCGCGCACGTGGGGCTTCGTCTCGGACGAGTCGGCGCAGCGCAAGGCCCGCGAGACGATCGAGATCTACGCGCCGCTCGCGCACCGGCTCGGCATCCAGACGATGAAGGTCGAGCTCGAGGACCTCTCGTTCGCGGTGCTGCAGCCGAAGGTCTACCTCGAGATCAAGAACCTCGTCGAGGCGCGCGCTCCGGAGCGGGAGCGGTACCTCGAGGAGGTCGTGTCCGGCCTCAGCGAGGACATGAAGTCGCAGAGGATCCGCGGCCGCATCGCGGGTCGACCGAAGCAGTACTACTCGATCTACAACAAGATGCGGGTGCGCGGCCACGACTTCGCCGACATCTACGACCTCGTGGGCGTGCGCGTGATCGTGCAGTCGGTGCGCGACTGCTACGCGGTGCTCGGCGCGATCCACGCGCGCTGGCAGCCGATGCCGGGCCGCCTCAAGGACTACATCGCGACGCCGAAGTTCAACCTCTACCAGTCGCTGCACACGACCGTCATCGGCCCGCGCGGCCACCACGTCGAGATCCAGATCCGCACCGAGGAGATGCACCGCCGCGCCGAGTACGGCGTCGCGGCGCACTGGAAGTACAAGCAGGGCGGCGGCGCGATGTCGTCGACCGACATGGCGTGGCTCGCGCACATCAACGACTGGCAGGAGGAGACCACCGACCCCGGCGAGTTCCTCGACTCCCTGCGGTTCGAGATCGGCGCGAAGGAGCTCTACGTCTTCACGCCGAAGGGCAAGGTGATCGGCCTGCCCGCCGGCGCGACCCCCGTCGACTTCGCCTACGCGGTGCACACCGAGGTCGGCCACCGCACCATGGGCGCGAAGGTCAACGGCCGCCTCGTGCCGCTCGACACGAAGCTCGCGACCGGCGACATCGTCGAGGTGCTCACGTCGAAGAACCCGGATGCGGGGCCGAGCCAGGACTGGCAGGGCTTCGTCACGTCGCCCCGCGCGCGCAGCAAGATCCGCCAGTGGTTCCAGCGCGAGCGCCGCGACGAGGCGGTCGAGGTCGGCAAGGAGGCGATCGCGAAGGCCATGCGCCGCCACGACCTGCCGCTGCAGAAGCTCATGGGCCGGGATGCGTTCGCGCAGGTGGCGGCGCAGCTGAAGTACGACGACGTGACCGCCCTGTACGCCGCCGTGGGCGAGGGGCACGTCTCGACGCAGTCGGTGCTCGAGAAGGTCGTGTCGGCGATCCGCGTCGACGAGGCCGCGGACGACGACGCGCACGTGACGGTCCTCCCGAGCAAGGCGCCGAGGCCCGCGTCGAGCGCCTCCGGCGTGCTCGTGCGGGGCGCCGACGACATCCTCGTGAAGCTGTCGAAGTGCTGCACGCCCGTGCCGGGCGACGAGATCGTCGGCTTCGTCACGCGCGGCCAGGGCGTGAGCGTGCACCAGCGCAGCTGCCCGAACGTGCAGGGCCTGCTCGCCGAGCCCGAGCGCATGATCGAGGTCGAGTGGGCGGCGACGTCGAAGGGGCTGTTCCTCGTGAACATCCAGGTCGAGGCGCTCGACCGCTCGGGGCTGCTGAGCGACATCACCCGCGTGCTGACCGAGCACCACGTCAACATCCTCTCGGCGAGCGTGCACACCGGCACCGACCGGCTCGCGATCAGCCGCTTCGCGTTCGAGATGGGCGACGTGACGCACCTCGACCACGTGCTGAACGCGGTGCGCCGCATCGACGGCGTCTACGACGTCTACCGCATCACGACGGGCTGACGGACGACGAGGGGGCCGGCGCCATCGGCGCCGGCCCCCTGCTCGCCCTGCTGCGTCAGCCTGCGGCTGCGACGACCTCGAGCCACGAGCGCTTCGTCTGCAGCTCGGCCTCGAGCTCTGCCTTGCGGCGCGCATCCGTCGTGTCCGCGATCTCGGCCTCGAGCTTCTCGATGGCCTCCTCGAGCTGGCCGGCGAGGCCCTCGGAGCGCGCCTTGCGCTCGGGGTTCGACGCCTTCCAGTGCTGCTCGTCGAGCTCGCGCACGTGCGTCTCGATCTTGCGCATGCGGTCCTCGACCTCGCGCAGCGCCTCGCGGGGCACGCGGCCGATCTCGTCCCAGCGGCGCTGCACGCCGAGCAGCGCCTCGCGCGCCTTGGCGCGGTCGGTGATCTCGAGGATCGGCGTCGCCTCCTCGAGCAGCGCGCGCTTGGCGGCCAGGTTCTCGGCGTACTCCTCGTTGTCGACCGCGGCCTGCTCGGCCTTCGCGGCGAACAGCACGTCGCCGGCCTCCTTGAACTGGGCCCACAGCGCGTCGTCGATCTTGCGGCCGGCGCGGCCGGCTGCCTTCCACTGGTCGAGCAGCGCGCGGTAGGCGGGGATGCCGTCGACGCCCTTCGGCGCGAGCGCCTGGGCCTGCTCGACGAGCGCCTGCTTGCGCGCGCGGACGTCCTTGTGGGATGCGTCGAGGTCGGCGAAGAAGCGGCGGCGGGCGGTCTCGAGGGTCGAGCGCGCATCGCGGAAGCGCTTCCAGAGCGCGTCGGCCTGGCCCTTCGACAGCCGCGGGCCGTCCTTCTGCAGGCGCTGCCAGTCGGCGAAGAGCACGTCGACCTGCTGCATCGTCTGCTTCCACTGCACGTTCTCGAGGTCGCCGCTCGCGAGCTGCTCGATCGCCTCGACGACGCGCGTGCGCTCGGCGATGGCCTCGTCGACCTCAGCCTTGCTCGCGGCCTGCTGCTTCGCCTCGAGCTCGCCGAGCTCGCCGCGGAGCGCGTCGAGGCGGCTGAGCAGCGACGGGATGTCGCCGACCGCGGGCGCCTCGAGCACGGTCGCGTGGAGGTGCGAGGCGGCCTTCGCCACGTCGCGGGCGCTCGCGCCGCCGCGGATGCGCTGCTCGAGCAGGCGGACCTGGCCCTCGAGGTCGGCGAACTTGCGCTCGAAGTAGCCGAGCGCCTCCTCGGCCGTGACGTCCGGGAACTGGCCGACGACGCGCCATCCGTCGCCGTCCTTGACCGCGACCGTGCCGGCGGCGTCGACCCGGCCGAGCTCGCGCTCGATGACCGGCTCGCCCATGACGGGCGCGGCGGGCTCCTCGGCGGCAGCCTCCTGCTCGGCGGGAACCTGCTCCTCAGCGGGAGCCTGCTCGTCGGAGGCAGGCGCCTCCTGCTCGGTGGCCGCAGCCTCCTCGGGCGCCTCCTGCTCGACGGGCGCCTCCTCCTCGGCAGCGGGAGCCTCCGGCTGGGCGGGAGCCTCCGGCTCGGCGGACTGCTCCACCTGCTCGGCGGGCGCCTCCTGCTCGGGGGCGTCCTGCGGCGCGGCAGGCTGCTCCGACGCGGCGGGGTCGATGGGCTGGGTGGGCTCGGGCATGACGGAGTCTCTCGTACGAGGGGACGGGCAGGTAGAGCGTAGCGCGGGCTACTGCAGGACGAAGTCCTCGATCGTGACCGGCTCCGCGGGTGCGCCGTCGGGCACGCCGCCCGCCGTGCCCTTCGAGATGACGGCCTCCTGCAGCTCGTCGAGGCCGCCGGTGACGCGGCCGATCACGCTGTAGCCGCCGGCGGAGTCGGAGGGGATGCTCGTGTCGCCGTAGACGATGAAGAACTGGTGGCCGTTCGAGTCGGCGTTGCCCGACTGGCGGGCCATCGCGATGGTGCCCTCGACGTAGAGGTCGTCGGCGGGCGCGTTCTCGACCGGGCCGTACATGTAGGTCGGGTCGCCGCCGCCCTGGCCGTCGACCGAGCCGCACTGCAGCACCGAGAAGCCCTCGCTCGTCGTCAGGCGGTGGCACGTCTTGCCGTCGTAGTAGTCGCGCTGCGTGTCGGCCAGCACGGCGGAGACGGCCTGGGGAGCCGCGGCGCCGTCGAGCTCGACGTCGAGCTCCACGCCGTTCACGGTGAGGGAGCCGGTCCACGTGCGGCCCTCGGCGAGCGAGGGGTCGGGCACGGTCGACTCGGCCGCGGGCGCGGTCGCGCTGGGCGTCGGCGCCGCGGTGTCGGCCAGGTCCGCGGGAGCGGGGCGGGTGGCGATGAGCGCGGTGCCGCCCGCGAGCACGACGAGCGCGAGCGCGGCCCCGATGAGGGAGTCGCGGCGCTGCCGGCGCTGCCGGCGCTCGTGCACGGCCTGCCGCGCGCGGTAGTCGCGGACGCGCCGCTCCTGCTCCTGCTTCGTGACCACGGGCTCTCCTCTGCCGCTCGCGCACCCGCTCGGTGCGGCGTTCAGGCTACCGGGTCGTGTGGGCGGCGCCGCCTAGGCTGGGGGCATGGCAGGAGGGACGACAGCGCCGCTCGCCGTGCGCATGCGCCCGACGAGCCTCGACGACGTCGTCGGCCAGCGCCACCTGCTCGGCCCCGGCTCGCCGCTGCGCCGGCTCGCGGCGCCGAGCGAGGGCGCGAGCGGGCAGAGCGTCATCCTCTGGGGCCCGCCCGGCACTGGCAAGACGACGCTCGCGCAGTCGATCGCGCACTCCTCCGACCGGCGCTTCGTCGAGCTGAGCGCCGTCACGGCCGGCGTCAAGGACGTCCGCCAGGTGATGGAGGCGGCGCTGAACGACCGCGACCTCTTCCAGCGCTCCACCGTGCTCTTCCTCGACGAGATCCACCGCTTCACCAAGGCCCAGCAGGACGCGCTGCTGCCGGGCGTCGAGCAGGGCTGGGTCACGCTCATCGCCGCGACGACCGAGAACCCGTCGTTCAGCGTCATCAGCCCGCTGCTGTCGCGCTCGCTGCTGCTGACGCTCGAGCCGCTCGGCGACGACGACATCGCCGAGCTCGTCGACCGCGCGATCGCCGACCCGCGCGGCTTCGACGGGCGCATCGCCCTCGACGACGAGGCGCGCGCGCAGCTGATCCGGCTCTCCTCCGGCGACGCGCGGCGCGCGCTCACGGCGCTCGAGGCCGCCGGCGCCCACGCGCTCGAGGCGGCGGGCGATGGCGACGCGGATGCGCCGACGACCGTCACGGCCGAGGCCCTGGCGAGCGCCGTCGACCGCGCGCTGCTGCGCTACGACCGGCAGGGCGACGAGCACTACGACGTCATCTCGGCGTTCATCAAGTCGGTGCGCGGCTCCGACCCCGACGCGGCGCTCCACTGGCTCGCCCGCATGATCGAGGCGGGGGAGGACCCGCGCTTCATCGCCCGGCGCATCATCGTGCTCGCCGCCGAGGACATCGGGATGGCCGACCCGCAGGGCCTCGTGGTGGCGACCGCCGCCGCGCAGGCGGTGCAGATGATCGGCATGCCCGAGGGGCGCATCCCGCTCGCCGAGGCGGTCGTCTACCTCGCCACCGCGCCGAAGTCCAACCGCTCCTACCTCGGCATCGACCGCGCGATCGCCGACGTGCGCTCGGGCGACATCGGCCGCGTGCCGACGCACCTGCGAGACGCGCACTACCCGGGCGCCAAGCGGCTCGGCCACGGCAAGGGCTACCGCTACGCGCACGACGCGCCGGCCGGCGTCGCGACCCAGCAGCACCTGCCCGACCCGCTCGTGGGGCGCCGCTACTACGAGCCGGGCGCCCACGGCTACGAGCGCGACGTCGCAGCTCGCCTCGAGCGCATCCGCCGCATCCTCTCCGGCGACGCCTGACCTCTGGTAGCCTGGTCGCTGGTCCTCTGGCAGCCCGGCTGCCGACGCAGGACCCGCACCCCTCCTTAGGTCCCGGCACTCGGCCGGGACAGCCGCTCGCGCGGCAGCGACTCAGCGAAGGAAGTCATGTCCACGAAGTCCCGTACCCGGTCGAAGACGCGCCTCTCGCGCGCCCTCGGCATCGCCCTCACGCCGAAGGCGGCGCGCTACCTCGAGAAGCGCCCCTACGGCCCCGGCCAGCACGGCCGCACCAAGCGCAAGGCCGACAGCGACTACGCCGTCCGCCTCCGCGAGAAGCAGCGCCTGCGCGCCCAGTACGGCATCCGCGAGGCGCAGCTGCGCAACACCTTCAACGAGGCCCGCCGCCAGTCCGGCCTGACGGGTGAGAACCTCGTCGAGCTGCTCGAGATGCGCCTCGACGCGCTCGTGCTCCGCTCGGGCTTCGCCCGCACGATGTCGCAGGCCCGCCAGATGGTCGTGCACCGCCACATCATGGTCGACGGCCAGCGCGTCGACCGCCCCTCGTTCCGCGTGAAGGAGGGCCAGCTCATCCACGTGCACCAGCGCAGCGAGGGCATGGAGCCCTTCCAGGTCGCGGCCGCAGGCGGCCACGCCGGCGTGCTCCCGCCCGTCCCGCCGTACCTCGACGTGCAGCTCGACCGCCTCCAGGCCCGCCTCGTGCGCCGCCCGAAGCGCGCCGAGGTGCCCGTCGTCGCCGACGTCCAGCTCGTCGTCGAGTACTACGCCGCTCGCTGATCCGAGCGCATCGAGGAGGGGTCGCCAGCCGGCGGCCCCTCTTCGTCGTTAGACTGTCCGAGCCCGTGCGCCGATCCGGCGCGGGGCGAAGCGAGACACGAGGGGGACCCGCTGTGAAGAAGCTCCTGTTCCTGGCCGTCGGCGTCGTCATCGGCGTCTTCGCCGCCCGCCGCATCGAGGAGACCGAGAAGGGCAAGGCGTTCCTCGACAACGTCGACTCGCGCGGCCGTGAGTTCACGGACGCCGTCAAGGACGGCTACCAGGCACGCGACCGCGAGCTGCGAGGCGAGTGACGACACCCGATCCGAGCCCGGGCGCTGCGCGCCCGGGCTCGTCAGGCCCCGACGGGGCTGGAAAGACCTGACCCCATGCAGACCGCAGAGATCCACAGCCGCTTCCTGAAGCACTTCGAGGCCAAGGACCACACCATCGTCCCCTCGGCGTCGCTCGTCAGCGACGACCCCGCGATCATGTTCACGATCGCCGGCATGGTGCCGTTCATCCCCTACCTCTCCGGCCGGGTGCCCGCCCCCTGGCCGCGCGTCGCCGACGTGCAGAAGTGCATCCGCACCCTCGACATCGAGGAGGTCGGCCGCACGCCCCGCCACGGCACCTTCTTCCAGATGGCCGGCAACTGGTCGTTCGGCGACTACTTCAAGCGCGAGGCGATCGCCTACGCGTGGGAGCTGCTCACCGGCTCCGAGGCCGACGGCAAGTTCGGCTTCGACCCCAAGGACCTCTGGGTCACCGTCTTCGAGACCGACGACGAGGCCGAGCGCCTCTGGCTCGAGGTCACCGACGTCGACGCGTCGCGCATCCAGCGCCTCGGCCTCGAGGACAACTACTGGATGACCGGGCAGCCCGGCCCCGCCGGCCCCGACTCCGAGATCTTCTTCGACCTCGGCCCCGAGCACGGCCCCGACGGCGGCCCCGCGACCGGCAGCGACCGGTACGTCGAGATCTGGAACCTCGTCTTCATGCAGGACGAGATCGCCGACGTGCGCTCGAAGACCGACTTCACGATCGTGCGCGAGCTGCCGAACAAGAACATCGACACCGGCATGGGGCTCGAGCGCGTCGCGTTCCTCAAGCAGGGCGTGCAGAACATCTACGAGATCGACCAGGTGCGCCCCGTGCTCGACGTCGCGGGCGAGCTCTCCGGCCGCCGCTACGGCGCCGCGACCGAGGACGACGTGCGGATGCGCGTGGTCGCCGACCACGTGCGCTCGTCGCTCATGCTCATGGGCGACGGGGTGACGCCCGGCAACGACGGCCGCGGCTACATCCTGCGCCGCCTCATGCGCCGCTCGGTGCGCTCGATGCGCCTGCTCGGCGTGCACGAGGCGACGTTCCCGGCGCTGTTCGAGGCGAGCTACCGCGCCATGGTGACCGCGTACCCCGAGCTCGAGGCCGCGTACCCGCGCATCGCGCGGCTCGCGGTGAACGAGGAGGAGACGTTCCTCCGCACCCTCGAGTCGGGCTCGACGGTGCTCGACCTCGCGATGTCCGACGTGCGCCGCGACTCCGGCCACGTCGTGCCGGGCAAGACGGCGTTCCTGCTGCACGACACCTACGGGTTCCCGATCGACCTGACGATGGAGATCGCCGAGGAGGCGGGCCTCGAGGTCGACCGCTCGACGTTCGAGACGCTCATGAGCGAGCAGCGCACGCGGGCGAAGGCCGACGCGAAGTCGCGCCGGCGGCAGCTCGCCGACCTGTCGGTCTACTCGGAGCTGCGCGCGAAGGGCGAGACGGCCTTCCTCGGCTACGACGAGCTGCAGGCCGACGGCGAGGTCATCGGCATCATCGCCGACGGCGCCCAGGTGCAGCGCGCGGGCGTCGGCGACGAGGTCGAGGTCGTCCTCACCGCCACGTCGCTCTACGCGGAGTCGGGCGGCCAGGACAGCGACCAGGGCACGCTCGTCGGCTCCGGCTTCGAGGCCGACGTGCTCGACGTGCAGCGCCCGGTGCAGGGCCTCATCAGCCACACGGTGCGGGTGACGTCGGGCGAGCTCGCCGTCGGCGACCTCGCGCACGCGGCCGTCGACCCGCTCTACCGGCGCGCGGCCAACCAGGCGCACTCCGCGACGCACGTCGTGCACGCGGCGCTGCGCCAGCTGCTCGGCCCCGACGCGGCCCAGTCGGGCTCGTACAACAAGGCCGGCTACATGCGCCTCGACTTCTCCTGGTCGAGCGCCCTCTCGAGCGACATGCGCCAGGAGCTCGAGGGCATCGCGAACTCGGCGATCCGCGACGACCTGCCGGTCGAGACGCGCGTCATGCCGATCGACGAGGCGAAGTCGCTCGGCGCCATGGCGCTGTTCGGCGAGAAGTACGGCGACACCGTGCGCATGGTCGACATCGGCGGCCCCTGGTCGCGCGAGCTGTGCGGCGGCACCCACGTGGGCGCCTCCAGCCAGATCGGGCTCATCTCGATCACGAGCGAGTCGAGCGTCGGCTCGACCAACCGGCGCGTCGAGGCCGCCGTGGGCCCGGATGCGTTCCGCCAGCTGGTCGCGGAGCGCACGCTCGTGAGCGAGCTCACCGGCATGCTGAAGACGCCGAAGGAGCAGCTGCCCGGCCGCATCCAGGAGCTCGTGACCTCGCTCAAGGCGGCCGAGAAGCGCATCGCCGAGTTCGAGTCGCAGCAGCTGGCCGGCCGCGTCGGACCGATCGCCGAGGCCGCCGAGGCGGTCGGCGCGCTGCGCTTCGCCTCGGTCGACCTGGGCCGGATCGGCTCCGCCGACGACCTCCGCTCGGTCGCGTCGCAGGTGCGCGAGCGCCTCGGCGCCGACCCCGCGGTCGTCGCGATCGGCGGCGGGGTCGACGGCCGCCCGGCGATCGTGGTCGCCACCAACCAGGCCGCGCGCGACGCGGGCGTCGTCGCGGGCCCGCTCGCCAAGGCGGCCGCGGGCGCGCTCGGCGGCGGCGGCGGCGGCAAGCCCGACATGGCGCAGGGCGGCGGGCAGGACGCGGCCGCGATGCCCGCGGCGATCGCCGCCGTGCGCGAGGGGCTCCGCCGCTGAGCGCGGCGACGGCGATGCGCCGGGGCGTCAGGATCGGCGTCGACGTGGGCCGCGCCCGGGTCGGGGTCGCCAGGTGCGACCTCGACGGGCTGCTCGCGACGCCGGTGGAGACCATCCAGCGCGCCGACGTCGACCCCGTCGCACGCCTCGCCGCGATCGCCGAGGAGCTCGGCGCGATCGAGGCGGTCGTGGGGCTGCCGATCTCGCTCTCCGGCGCCGACACCCCGAGCACCCAGGACGCGCGCGACATGGCCTCCGCGCTCGCGCGCTCGCTGCCCGTGCGGCTCGTGGACGAGCGGCTCTCGACCGTCACCGCCTCGGCGGGCATGCGCGCGGCCGGCAGGTCGTCGCGCCAGCAGCGCCAGAGCATCGACCAGGCCGCGGCCGTGGTCATCCTGCAGCACGCACTCGACAGCGAGCGCACCGCCGGGCGGGCGCCCGGCGAGGTGCTCACCGACGGCGGCGCAGCCGCCCCCATGGAGGACTGAGATGGCTGGACGTCGCGCGCGGGAGCGCAGGGCCCGAGGCCGCCGCAGGCTCATCGGCTGGAGCATCGCGCTCGTGGTGGTCGTCGGCGCGATCATCGCCGCAGTGGTCGTGGTGCCGCGCCTGGTCGACCGCTTCAGCGGCCCCGAGGACTACGCGGGCCCCGGCACCGGCGAGGTGATCGTGCAGGTGCAGTCGGGCCAGAACGGCTACGACGTCGCGGCGGAGCTCGCCGAGCAGGACGTCATCGCGAGCGCGGAGGCGTTCACCGACATCCTCGTCGCCGACCCCTCGATCCAGCTGCACCCGGGCGCGTACCGCGTGCAGCAGCAGATGTCGGCGCAGGGCGCGCTCGACGCGATCCTCGACCCCGCGAACAAGGTCGAGCTGCGCGTCACCGTGCCCGAGGGCTACACGCTGCCGCAGGTCTTCGAGCGGCTGGAGCGCGACCTCGGGATCCCGCAGGCCGAGTTCGTGCAGGCGAGCGGCGACCTCGCGCAGTTCGACCTGCCCGACGACGCGACGACGCTCGAGGGCTGGCTGTTCCCGGCCACGTACACCTTCGACGACGGCGTCACCGCGCCGGCCGTGCTGCAGGCGATGATCGCGCGCCAGACGCAGGCCCTCGACGCCGCCGGCGTCGCCGAGGCCGACCGCCAGCGGGTGCTGACCTTCGCGTCGCTCGTGCAGCGCGAGGCCAGGCTGCCCGACGACTTCGGCCGCGTCGCCCGCGTCTTCCAGAACCGGCTCGACATCAACATGCCGCTGCAGTCCGACGCGACCGTCGCCTACGGCACGGGCAACCTGCACGTCGTGACGACGACGGCTGAGGAGCGGGCCGACACCGAGAACCCGTACAACACGTACGCACGCCCCGGGCTGCCGGTCGGCCCGATCGGCGCCCCCGGCGACACCGCGCTCCAGGCGGCGCTCGCGCCGACCGAGGGGGACTGGCTCTACTTCGTCACGGTCAACCCGGAGACGGGCGAGACGGTCTTCTCGGAGACCTACGGCGAGCACCTGGCCGCCGTCGAGCAGTTCCAGCAGTTCCTGCGCGACAACCCGGGCTGGGGCGGCTGACGTGGCGGCCGTCGGCGGCGCGGCCGGCACCCGCCGCCTCGCCGTCGTCGGCCAGCCGGTCGCGCACTCGCTCTCGCCGGTGCTGCAGGGCGCGGCCGCGCGGGCGCTCGGCCTCGACTGGGCGTACGAGCGGCGCGAGGTGGCGCCCGGTGCGCTTCGGCCCTTCGTCGCCGGGCTGGATGCCGCGTGGCTCGGCCTCTCCGTCACCGCACCGCTGAAGGGTGAGGCGGCGGCGCTCGCATCGGCGCTCGACGAGCGCGCGACGCTCACGGGAGCCGCGAACACGCTGCTGCTCGGCGCGCGCGTGCGGGGCTGGAACACCGACGTCGGCGGCATCGTCCGGGCGTTCGCGGATGCGGGGCTCGGCTCCGTGCGGACGGGCGCGATCGTCGGCGCGGGCGCCACGGCGCAGTCCGCGCTCGTCGCGCTCGCCGAGCTCGGCGCCGAGCGCGTCGCCGTGGCGCTGCGGAGCCCGCACAAGGCCGAGGCGCTCGTGGCGCTGGGGGAGCGGCTCGGCGTGCTCGTCGCGCCCCAGGGCCTCGAGGTGCCCCTGCCCCCCGTCGACGCCGCCGTCTCGACGCTGCCCGCCGCGGCGCCGGTCGCGCCGGCGTTCGACGCGCCGCCGCCGCTGCTGCTCGACGCCGACTACGCGCGCGCCAACGGCTCCCGCTACCGCGGCGCGGTCCCCGCCGGGCAGCTGCTCGACGGCCGCGAGATGCTGCTCCAGCAGGCGGTGCTGCAGGCCCGCATCTTCGCGCTCGGCGAGGTGGAGGCGCCCCTGCCCGAGGAGGCGCGCGTCGTGAGGGCCATGCGCGCGGCACTGGAGGCATCCGCGGGTCTGGAAGAATCGTGACCATGCTGCGCTGGCTCACCGCCGGGGAATCCCACGGCCCCGAACTCATCGCCCTCCTCGAGGGGCTCCCCGCAGGGGTGCCGATCACCGCCGAGCAGATCCAGGCCGACCTGCAGCGGCGCAAGCTCGGCGCGGGCCGCGGCGCGCGCATGAAGTTCGAGCAGGACGAGCTGTCGATCTCGGGCGGCATCCGCCACGGTCGCTCGCAGGGCGGCCCCGTAGCGCTCCGCATCGGCAACACCGAGTGGCCGAAGTGGACCGAGGTCATGGGCGCCGCGCCGCTCGAGGGCGAGCTCACGGGCGCGCGCGCCGCGAAGCTGACCCGGCCCCGGCCCGGCCACGCCGACCTCGTGGGCATGCAGAAGCACGGCTTCGATGAGGCGCGCCCCGTGCTCGAGCGGGCGAGCGCCCGCGAGACCGCCGCCCGCGTGGCGCTCGGCGCCGTCGCGCGCGCGTTCCTCGGCGAGCTCGGCGTGCGGCTCGTCAGCCACACCCTCTCGATCGGCCCCGTGCGCGTGCCGGACGACGCGCCGCTGCCGACCGCCGACGACGTCGACCGGCTCGACGGCGACGAGCTGCGCTGCCTGCACCCGGCCACGAGCGCTGCGATGCTCGCCGAGGTCGAGGACGCCCGGCGCTCGGGCGACACGCTCGGCGGCATCGTCGAGGTGCTCGCCTACGGCCTGCCGCCGGGCCTCGGCTCCTACGTGCACTGGGACCGCCGCCTCGACGGACGGCTCGCGCAGGCCCTCATGAGCATCCAGGCCATCAAGGGCGTCGAGGTCGGCGACGGCTTCGAGACCACCCGGCGGCGCGGGAGCGTCGCGCACGACGAGCTGCTCGTCGGCGAGGACGGCGTCACGCGCGAGACCGTGCGCGCCGGCGGCATCGAGGGCGGCATGTCCACCGGCGGCGTGCTGCGCGTCCGCGCGGGGATGAAGCCCATCGCCACCGTGCCGCGGGCCCTGCGCACCGTCGACGTCGCGACCGGCGAGGCCGCGCAGGCGCACCACCAGCGCAGCGACGTCTGCGCGGTGCCCGCCGCGGGCGTCGTCGCCGAGGCGATGGTCGCGCTCGTGCTCGCCGATGCGGTCGTCGAGAAGTTCGGCGGCGACTCGGTCGCCGAGACGCGCCGCAACCTCGACGCCTACCTCGCCGCCATCCCCGAGCAGCTGCGCACGACGCCGTGACGGCCGACGGGCCGCGGCCGGGCGACGAGGCCGGCACGACGCCGCCGGTCGCGCTCATCGGGCCGATGGCCGCCGGCAAGTCGTCGCTCGGGCGCAAGCTCGCCACCCGGATCGGGCGCACCTTCGTCGACACCGACCGGCTGGTCGCGCTCGAGCACGGCCCGATCCCCGAGATCTTCGCCGAGCACGGCGAGCCCGCCTTCCGCCGGTGGGAGGCCGAGGCCGTGCGGCACGCGCTCACGCCGGGCGGCGTGGTGGCGCTCGGCGGCGGCGCCGTGCTCGACGCCGGCACCCGGGCGCTCCTCGAGCACGCGACGGTCGTGCTCGTGACCGTCGATGAGCGCGCCGCCGAGCGGCGCATCGGCGGCGGCGGCAGGCCGCTGCTCGCCGACGGCATGGCGGCGTGGCGGCGCATCGCCGCGGAGCGCGCGCCGCTCTACCGCGAGCTCGCCGACGTCGAGCTCGACACATCCAGGACACCGATGGCCCAGCTCGTCGACCGGCTCGAGGCCTGGCTCGTCGAGCGCGGGCTGTGAACGCACATGAGGGGGAGCCGATGACCACCATCCGCGTCGAGACCGAGGCGCCGTACGACGTGCACGTCGGGCGGGGCATCCTCGTCGAGCAGGTGCGCGCGTCGCTCGGCGACGCGCAGCGGCTGCTCGTGGTGCACCAGCCGGCGATGAGCCGCATCGCCGACCACCTGAAGTCGGAGCTCGGCATCGAGGTGCTCCTCGCGGAGGTGCCCGACGCCGAGGCCGCCAAGCGCATCGAGGTCGCGCAGTTCCTGTGGCAGATCCTCGGCCAGGCCGAGTTCACCAGGACGGATGCGGTGCTGGGCCTCGGCGGCGGCGCCGTCACCGACCTGGCCGGCTTCGTCGCGGCCACGTGGCTGCGCGGCGTGCGAGTCCTCCAGGCGCCCACGAGCGTGCTCGGCATCGTCGACGCCGCCGTCGGCGGCAAGACCGGCATCAACACCGAGCAGGGCAAGAACCTCGTCGGCGCGTTCCACCACCCGGCGGCCGTCGTCGCCGACCTCGAGCTGGTCGACTCGCTCCCGCGCAACGAGCTGCTCACCGGCTTCGCCGAGATCGTGAAGGCCGGCTTCATCGCCGACCCGCGCATCCTCGAGCTGCTCGAGGGCTCGCTCGCGGCCGCGACCGACCCCGCCGCCCCGGAGTTCCAGGAGGTCGTGGCGCGCTCGATCGCGGTGAAGGCGCGAGTCGTGGCGAACGACTTCCGCGAGCACGGCGAGCGCGAGTTCCTGAACTACGGGCACACGCTCGGGCACGCGATCGAGCACACCGAGCGCTACCGCTGGCGGCACGGGGCGGCGGTCTCCATCGGCATGGTGTTCGCGGCGGAGCTCTCGCGGCTCGCCGGGCGCCTGCCCGAGTCCGTCGTCGACCGGCACCGGGCCATCCTCGAGTCCCTCGCGCTCCCGACCACCTACCCGGTCGGGCGCTGGCAGACGCTGCTCGGCACGATGCGCAAGGACAAGAAGACGCGCGGGTCGATGCTGCGGTTCGTCGTGCTCGACGACGTCGCGAAGCCGCGGATCCTCGAGGGCCCCGACGACAGCCTGCTGTTCATGGCCTACCAGTCGCTCGCCGACTGATCCGTCCCCGCCTGCGGTGCCTCCGACGCATCGCCGAGCGGTGCCTGCGGTGATCGAGTGGCGCCTCCGGTGACCGAGTGGCGACTCCGGTGGTCGAGTGGCGCCTGCGGCGATGGAGTGGCGCCCCCGGTGATCGAGTGGCGCCCGCGGCGGCTGGCGGCGGCCAAGCCACGTGGATCGCCACTCGATCGCGCGAGGCGCCAATCGATGGCGGAAGGCGCCACTCGATCGCAGAGGGCGCCACTCGACGGGGCTTCCCGATGGCGGATGCTCGGGTGCGGCTGGCGGGGCGGCGGTGCGGCAGACTGGCCGCATGCGCATCCTCGTCCTGAACGGGCCGAACCTCGGCCGGCTCGGCACCCGCGAGCCCGACGTCTACGGCACCGCGACGCTCGCCGACGTCGCACCGCTCGTCGAGGCCGCCGGCACCCTCGAGCGGCCGGTCGAGGCGGAGGTGCGGCAGACGGACGACGAAGCCGAGCTCGTCGGGTGGATCCACGAGGCCGTCGACACCGCGACGCCCGTGATCCTGAACCCCGCCGCCTTCACCCACTACTCCTACGCGCTCCGTGACGCGTGCGCGCAGCTGCAGGGCGTCGCGCCGCTCGTCGAGGTGCACATCTCGAACCCGCACGCGCGCGAAGCCTTCCGCCACACGTCGGTCGTGTCGGCCGTCGCGACGGGCGTCATCGCCGGCTTCGGCCTCGACGGCTACCGCCTGGCCGCCCTCGCGATCGCCGCCCGCTAGAATCGTCTGTCGGTCCGCTGAGGGCCCCACTGACCCCCACGGAACGGAACCCCATGGCAACCACGAACGACATCAAGAACGGCGCGGTGCTGAACCTCGACGACCAGCTCTGGAGCGTCATCGAGTTCCAGCACGTGAAGCCCGGCAAGGGCGGCGCGTTCGTGCGCACCAAGCTGCGCAACGTGCGCAGCCAGAAGGTCGTCGACAAGACCTTCAACGCCGGCACGAAGATGGAGTTCGCGACCGTCGACCGCCGCGACTACCAGTTCCTGTACAACGACGGCCAGGACTTCGTGTTCATGGACAACGACACGTACGAGCAGCTGCCGATCCCCGCCGCGACCGTCGGCGACGCCGCGAAGTACCTGCTCGAGAACGGCACCGCCGCCATCTCGATGCACGAGGGCGAGGCGCTGCAGGTCGAGCTGCCCGCGTCGGTCGTGCTCGAGATCACGTACACGGAGCCCGGCCTGCAGGGCGACCGCTCGAGCGCGGGCACGAAGCCCGCGACGGTCGAGACGGGCGCTGAGATCCAGGTGCCGCTCTTCGTCGAGCAGGGCACCCGCGTCAAGGTCGACACCCGCGACGGCAGCTACCTCGGCCGCGTCACCGACTGACGTGGGCGACGAGACCTACCCCTCCCGCCGCAAGGCCCGCAAGCACGCGGTCGAGGTGCTCTACTCGGCGCAGGCGCGCGACGAGTCGCCGGAGGCCGTGCTGCGCGACACCGCGGCCCGGCTCGGCTGGGCGAAGCACCCGTGGTTCGCGTTCGCGCGCGAGATCGTCGCGGGCGTCGCCGACGAGCAGGCGGGCATCGACGAGCTGATCGCCTCCTCGAGCGAGCACTGGCCGATCGACCGCATGCCGCGCACCGACCTCGCGATCCTGCGCGTCGGCGCATGGGAGCTCGAGCACGAGACGGCGCCCGCGAGCGTCGTCGTCTCGGAGGCGGTGCACCTGGCGAACGAGCTCTCGACAGAGCGCTCGGGCGCGTTCATCAACGGCGTGCTGGGGCGGATCGCGGCGCAGCGCGGCTGAGCGGGCGAGACCGGGCATCGTCGTAGGGTGACCTCGGGCGGCCGGCGGACATGTCGGGCCGTCGAGAGGATCCCATGCGCCGCTCACCGTTCCGCGTGCTGACACCGGTCGTCGGCCTCGTGGCGCTCGCGTCCGCGCTGCTGGTCGCACCCTCCTCGCCTGCCGTCGCCGTCGACTCGGCTGCGCCGGCGCCCGGCAGCATCGAGGAGTGCCTGGTGCGCTCGGCCATCGTGCCGGTCGACGCCGAGCCCTCGGAGGAGCCCGCGCAGGTGCGCGAGGCGGCGCTGCGCACGCTGCAGCACGCGCTGCTGTCGCGCCACCCCGATGCGCTCGGCGCAGCCGACCTGCTCCGCGCCCCCGACGGCGAGGGCGCGGGCATCGCGCTGCTCGCGGCGACTCCCTTCGCCGGCGAGCTCGTCGCCGAGGAGATCGCCGCCCTGCCGTCGCACCTGCGCTCGGCCGTCACCGACGACGACGTCGACGTCATCGGCGTCGCAGCCCAGCCGCTCCGCGCGCTGTGCGGCGCTCTCGACCGCGCCGTCGGTGCGGACGGGGCGACTGCCGACGCCCTCGTCTCGGCAGCGGTCGACCACCGGAGCGCCGTGCTGCGCCTCGGCGTCGACCGGTCCGGGGCGCTCCGCGCCGCCCCGGCGCGCGCGGGCGCGATCGAGGCGCTCCCGGATGCGTCGGCGGGCGAGGGCGCGGAGCCCGCGGCAGCCGACCTGCTCTCGGCCCTCGGGCTCTCGGGGCTCGGGGTGCCGGTCGAGATGGTCGCGGACGTCGCCGACGAGCCGGTCAGCCGGCTGCACGACGCGGACGGCTACGGCGGCGGCAACGCGATCCGCGTCGGCGGGCTCGCCTGCACGACCGGCTTCGCGGTGCGGACGGCCGACGGCGCCCCCGCCGTGATGAGCGCGGGCCACTGCCCGTCGCCGATCGGCTCGAACGGCGCATCCGTCGTCAGCGGCCACGCGAGCCAGCTGTGCGGGTGGGGGAGCGGTGCAGGCATCGGCCGGGTCTCGCAGAACCTGCTGTCGACCGGCTCCAAGGTCGACTCGATGGTGGTCCGCACGGGATCGGCCAGGCCCACCATGTGGCTCGGGAGCGCGTGCGCCGGGTCCGGCGAGACGGCGGTCCACGGGGCCGGCCAGGTGGGTGCGGGCCAGCAGGTCGGCTTCTCGGGCGCGCGGCAGGGCGAGCAGTACGCGACCCGCACCTCCGAGCCGACCGGCTGCTACGACTTCGGCTACTGGGCGTGCTCGGTGCAGCGCGCGATGTCGTCGCGCTCGACCTACGCCTGCCTGCCCGGCGACTCCGGCGGGCCCGCGTTCCGTCACCGCGCCGGCGGCGGCGTCATCGCGCTCGGTCTCATCACCGCCTCCGGCTACGACCTCGGCATCAACCGGTGCAGCTGGGTCGACATGGGCACGGCGCTGCACCTCAGCGGCGCGGCGATCATGACGCACGCCTCGCTCACCATGGCGCCGCCGGCCCGCATCGCAGGCGCCGACCGCTACCGGACCGCAGCGCTCATCGCGCAGCACGGCTACCCGGACGGCGCCGCGCAGGTCTACATCGCCAGCGGATCGCGCTTCGCCGATGCGCTGAGCGCCGGGGCGGCCGCGGCCCACGTGCGCGCGCCGCTGCTGCTCACCGCGCGAGACCTGCTGCCGTCCTCCGTGCGGCGAGAGCTCGCCAGGCTCGCGCCGGATGCGATCGTGCTGATCGGAGGCGAGCCGTCGGTGTCTGCCGAGGTCGAGGCCGAGCTCGCGGCGATCGCGCCCGTCACGCGGATCGGCGGCGCTGACCGCTACGAGACGAGCGCCCTGCTGGCTGCGCATGCGTTCCCCGAGGGAGCGGACCACGCGTTCGTCGCCACGGGCCGATCCTTCCCGGACGCACTGGCGGCGGGGCCCGCTGCCGCCCGCAGCCACGCGCCCGTGCTGCTCGTCGACGGCCGGACGCCCACCGCGGGAGCGGGCACGCTCGATGCGCTCTCGACCCTGGGCACGACGGAGGTGATCGTCGTGGGCGGCGAGCCATCGGTGAGCGACGCCGTCGCCGCGTCGCTGCGGGACGGTCGGACGGTGAGCCGCATCGCCGGCGCCGACCGCTATCAGACGGCGATCCGCGTGAACGCCGGGTTCGGCGCCCGCCCGCCCGCGATGTACGTCGCGAGCGGCGAGCGGTTCCCGGACGCCCTCGCGGCGGCTGCGGTGGCCGGGGCGCGCGGGGCTCCGCTCTACCTCACGCCGGGCTCGTGCCTCCACGCCGGACTGCCCGCGGAGCACACCAGGCTCGGCCGGCCCGGGGTCGTGCTGCTCGGCGGCACGCCCACGCTCGCCCTCGACGTCTCCCGATACGAGCTCTGCGGCTGACGAAACGGCAAGATTGCAGATCCTGCATCTGCGTGTCAGACTGGAGGCCCCCAGCACCTCGAGAGGATCCTCGTGCCCTTCCGTCCCCTCGCCTCGATCGTCGGCGCGCTCGCGCTCGTCGGCGGCCTCCTCGTCGCACCCACCACGGCCTCGGCCGCCCCCGCGGCCGCACCCGACGCATCCGTCGTCCAGTGCCTCGCGCGCTCGGCGATCGTGCCCGTCGCGGTCGACCCCGAGACCACGCCGGAGGTCGGTCGCATCGCGGCGCTCCGCAGCCTGCAGCAGGCCCTGCTCGCCGCCGACCCCGACGCGCTCGCCTCGGCGCAGCTGCGCCAGGACGCCGAGGGCGACGTCGTCGGCATCGACGTGCTCGAGGCGGTCGCCGGCAGCGCTGCCGCCCTCGTGCCCGCCGTGATCGCCGGGCTGCCGGCCGAGGCGCAGGCGCTCGTGTCGAGCGCCGACGTGACCGCCGTCGGCACCGTGGACCGCAGCCTCCGCGCCCTGTGCGAGGGCTTCGACCGCGCGCTCGCCGCCGCGACCGGCTCGGGCGACGCCATCGTGTCGGCCGCGATCGACCACGAGCGCGCCGCGCTGCGGCTCGGCGTCGACCGCCTCGACGCATCCGCGATCGCGCCGACCGCCGCGCGCGAGCTCGACGGCCTGCCCACGGCGGCCTCCGGCGACGAGCCGGCACGGGCGGAGACGGGCCTGCTCGAGACCATGGGCCTCGCCGACCTCGGCGTGCCCGTCGACGTGGTCGCCGACGTCGCCGACGAGGCCGCGGCATCGCGCCTCGACGACCGCGACGGCCACGGCGGCGGCATCGGCATCCTCGTGGGCGGCACCGTCGCGTGCTCGAGCGGATTCGGCGTGCGGCTCGACGACGGCAGCCCCGCGATCATGAGCGCCGGCCACTGCGCCGCGCCCGACGGCGCCAACGGCCAGTCGGTCACGCACGGCTTCGCCGCGTCGCTCTGCGGCGGCTACGCAGGCAACGGCGCGCGCATCGGCACCATCTCGCACAACCAGCTGCAGTGGAGCTACGTCGACTCGATGGTCGTGCGCACGCAGTTCGCGACGCCCACGATGTGGCTCGGCGCCGGCTGCACCGGCTCGCGCGAGGTCGCAGTCGAGGGCATCGGCGTCATCGCCGGCAGCGGCTCGGTCGGCTTCTCGGGCGTGCGCCACGGCGAGCGGTACGCGACCCGCACGAACGAGCCGGTCGGCTGCTACGACTTCGGCTTCCTGGCCTGCGCCGTCTACCGCTCCATGTCGGCGAGCCCCGACTACGTGTGCGAGCCCGGCGACAGCGGCGGCCCCGTCTTCCAGCACCGCGGCGACGGCACCGTGCGCGCGGTCGGCCTCATCACCGCCACCGGCGCACCCATCGGCATCAACCGCTGCAGCTACACCGACGTCGCGACCGCCCTCTGGGCGACCGGCGCGTCGATGATGACCCGCACGCCGAGCACGGTCGCCGACACGAGCCGCATCTCCGGCGACGACCGCTACGCGACCTCCGCCGAGATCGCGCGCGCCGGCTACCCGAACGGCGCGGGCCGCGTCTTCATCGCCGGCGGCGAGGGCTTCGCCGACGCGCTGAGCGCCGGCGCCGCGGCCGCGCGGCTGCGCGCTCCGCTGCTGCTGACGCAGCGCGACGCGCTGCCGACGACCGTGCGGGCCGAGCTCGTGCGGCTGCGCCCGACCCAGATCGTCGTCGTCGGGTCGACCCCGTCGGTCTCGGCCGCGGTCGAGCGGCAGCTCGCCGACATCGCGCCGGTCACCCGGCTCGGCGGCGCCAACCGCTTCGAGACGAGCGCGATGATCGCGCAGTTCGCCTTCCCGGCGGGCTCCACGTCGAACGCGTTCATCGCGACCGGGCGCAACTTCCCCGACGCGCTCTCGGCGGGACCGGTCGCGGCGCTCCGCGGCGCGCCCGTGCTGCTCGTCGACGGCACGAGCGGATCCGTGCACGCCTCCGGCCTCGCGGTCATGCAGCGGCTCGGCGTCCGGCGCGTGACCGTGATCGGCGGCGAGCCGTCGGTCTCGGAGGCGCTCGTCGACTCGCTGCGCGCCACCCGCACCGTCGAGCGGATCGCCGGCGCCAACCGCTACCAGACGGCCGCCCTCGTGAACGCCGCATTCGGCGCCACGCCCAGCCGGATGTACCTCGCGAGCGGCGAGCGGTTCCCGGATGCGCTCGCCGCGAGCGCCGTCGCCGGCGCCCAGCGGGTGCCGCTCTACCTCACCGGCGCGTCGTGCGTCGTGCCCGAGGTGCAGGCGGAGCACGTGCGGCTCGGAGCTCCGCCGGTCGTGCTGCTCGGCGGCTTCCCGTCGCTGCGCGGTGCGGTGCTCGAATGGGCGCCCTGCGTGTGAGGGGCGCCCGGCGCGCATCGCCGACCCGGTAGGGTGGAGGCATCAGACAACCTTGAAGCCCGTCCTGTGAGGCGGAGAAGGGAGTCAGCATGACTTCAGCGCGCACCGTGCTCGGGCCCGACGAGATCGCCAGGGCCCTCACGCGCATCGCCCACGAGATCCTCGAGGCGAACCACGGCCCCGACGGCCTCGTGCTGCTGGGCATCCCCACGCGCGGCGCGCACCTCGCGCAGCGCCTCGCCGACCGGCTCGCCGAGATCACCGGCGACGACTTCTCCGGCCGCGTCGGCGCCCTCGACGTGACGATGCACCGCGACGACCTGCGCGCGACGCCCACGCGCGCATCGCACCCCACGCGCATCCCCGCCGCCGGCATCGACGACCGCGTCGTCGTGCTCGTCGACGACGTGCTCTACTCCGGGCGCACGATCCGCGCGGCGCTCGACGCGCTCGCCGACCTCGGCCGGCCGCGTGCCGTGCGGCTCGCGGTGCTCGTCGACCGCGGCCACCGCGAGCTGCCCATCCGCGCCGACTCGGTCGGCAAGAACCTGCCGAGCGCGCGCAGCGAGCACGTCTCGATCCTGCTCGACGAGGTCGACGGCCGCGACGCCGTGACCATCGAGGGCGGTGCCGCATGAAGCACCTGCTGACGGCCGCGATGCCGCGCGACGAGGCGGTCGCGCTGCTCGACCTCGCCGAGGACATGCACCAGATCCAGGACCGCGAGGTGAAGAAGCTGCCGGCGCTGCGCGGCCGCACCGTCGTGAACCTGTTCTTCGAGGACTCCACCCGCACGCGCTCGTCGTTCGAGATCGCCGGCAAGTGGCTCTCGGCTGACGTGATCAACGTCTCCGGCAAGGGCTCGAGCGTCTCGAAGGGGGAGTCGCTGCGCGACACCGGCCTCACCATCGCGGCGATGGGCGTCGACGGCGTCGTGGTGCGCTCCGGCTCCTCGGGCGCGCCCGCGCAGCTCGCCGACTGGATCGGCCGCCCCGTGGTCAACGCGGGCGACGGCACGCACGAGCACCCCACGCAGGCGCTGCTCGACGCCTTCGCGCTGCGCCGCCGCATCCATGGCGGAGCCGCACGCGGCCGCGGCCTCGACGGCGTGCGCATCGCGATCGTCGGCGACATCGCCCACTCCCGCGTCGCGCGCTCCAACGCGCTGCTGCTGCCGGCGCTCGGCGCCGAGGTCACGCTCGTCGGCCCGCCCTCGCTGCTGCCCGTCGCCGCCGCGGACGGCACCCGGCTGGGCGTGCGCGCCGAGACGAGCCTCGATCGCGTCATCGCCGAGCGGCCCGACGCGCTCATGCTGCTGCGCGTGCAGCTCGAGCGGCAGGCCGGTCGCATCGCGCCGAGCGCGGGGGAGTACATCACCGGCTGGTCGCTGACCGACGAGCGCCTCGCGCGCCTCGGCGACGCGCACATCATGCACCCGGGCCCGATGAACCGCGGCCTCGAGCTCTCGAGCCGCGCCGCCGACAGCGACGCCTCCACCATCCTCGAGCAGGTCACCGCCGGCGTCTCCGTGCGCATGGCCGTGCTCTACTCGCTCCTCGCATCCGACCACCCATCTTCCGTCGACGGAGGCTCCCGATGACCACGCTGCTCACCGGCGCCCGAGTGCTCGGCGGCGAGGTCCGCGACCTCGCCATCGAGGGCGGCGCGCTCGTCGACCCGGCGAGCGTCGACCGCGACGCGGCCGAGACGATCGACGCATCCGGCCTCGTCGCCCTGCCGGGGCTCGTCGACCTGCACACCCACCTGCGCCAGCCCGGCGGCGAGCAGGCCGAGACCGTCGCCACCGGCGTGCGCGCCGCGGCCGCGGGCGGCTACACGTGCGTGTTCGCGATGGCGAACACGAGCCCGGTCGCCGACACGCCCGCGGTCGTCGAGCAGGTGCACCGCCTGGGGCTCGAGGCGGGACTCGCCACGGTGCGGCCGATCGGCGCCGTCTCGGTCGGCCTCGCGGGGGAGCGCCTCGCCGACCTCGGCATGCTCGCCGGCAGCGCCGCGCGCGTCACCGTCTTCAGCGACGACGGCCACTGCGTCGCCGACGCCGAGCTCATGCGGCGCGCGCTCGAGCACGCCGCCGCGCTCGACGCGGTGATCGCCCAGCACGCGCAGGACCCCGCGCTCACCCGCGGCGCGGTCATGCACGAGAGCCCGCTCGCCGCCGAGCTCGGGCTCACCGGCTGGCCCTCGGTCGCCGAGGCGTCGATCGTCGCGCGGGACGCGATGCTCGCCGGGGCCGCTGGCGCCCGCCTCCACGTCTGCCACGTCTCCACCGTCGAGACGGTCGAGGTCGTGCGCCAGGCGAAGGCGCGCGGCATCGCCATCACCGCCGAGGTCACGCCGCATCACCTGCTGCTGACCGAGGAGCTCGTGCGTAGCTACGACGGGCGCTTCAAGGTCAACCCGCCGCTGCGCGCCGACCGCGACGTGCAGGCGCTGCGCGAGGCGCTCGCCGACGGCACGATCGACATCGTCGCCACCGACCACGCGCCGCACGCGCCCGAGGCCAAGCAGACGGCGTTCGCGGATGCCGCATTCGGCATGGTCGGGCTCGAGACGGCGCTCGGGGTGGTGCAGCAGTCGATGGTCGAGACCGGCCTGCTCGACTGGGCCGGCGTCGCCCGCGTCATGTCGACCGCGCCCGCCGCGATCGGGCGGGAGCCCGGCTACGACGCGCCGCTCGCGATCGGCTCGCCCGCGCACGTCGTGCTCGTCGACCCCGGCGCCCGCGCCGTCATCGAGGCGTCGAGCCTCAAGGGCCGGTCGGCGAACTCGCCGTTCCTCGGCGTCGAGCTGCCCGGCCGCGTGCTGCACGTATGGCACGGCGGCCGCCGCACGGTCGCCGACGGCGAGGTCGTGACGGGCGGGGCCGCATGACCAAGGAGCTCTTCGCGCTGCTGAGCGCCGCGTTCGTCGCCGTGCTCGCGATCGCCGCCGTGCTCGGCGTGCTCGCCCACCGGCGCCGCCAGCGCGACATCGAGGCGCCGGCCGGCTGGATCGACGTCGCGCCGCAGCTCGTCGTCGACGCGCTCTACGTGGCCACGACCCGCGCCGGCGAGCCGTATCAGCGCATCTTCGCCCACGGCCTCGGGTTCCGCGGCCGCACGCGCCTCGCGATCGACGCGACCGGCGTGCAGCTGCTCGCCGACCGCACCGAGATGCGCATCCCCGCCGGCCGCATCCGCGCCGTCGAGCGCGCCACCTGGACCATCGACCGCGTCGTCGAGCCCGGCGGCATCATCGTCATCGCCCACTCGCTCGGCGCCGACGTCGACACCTACCTCCGCGTGATCGGCGACGACAGCGCTGCCTTCGCGGCGCTGCACGCGCTCGCCGCGAAGGCCTCGCCGGCGACGCCGACCGCCTCGCGCACCCAGCAGACCCAGTCCACCCAGCAGGCAACCGGGGAAGGAGCCACCCCATGACCGCACCCGCTCCCGCGGCCCTCGTCCTCGAGGACGGCACGATCCACCGCGGCACCGCCTACGGCGCGACCGGCGTCGCGCTCGGCGAGGCCGTCTTCGCGACCGGCATGACCGGCTACCAGGAGACGCTCACCGACCCGTCGTACGCGGGCCAGATCGTCGTGCAGACCGCGCCGCACATCGGCAACACCGGCGTGAACGCCGAGGACGCCGAGTCGCGCCGCATGTGGCCCGCCGGCTACGCCGTGCGCGCCGCGAGCCGCACCGTCTCGAACTGGCGCGCCGAGGGCAGCCTCGACGCGCAGCTCGAGCGCGACGGCATCGTCGGCATCGCCGGCGTCGACACCCGCGCGATCACCCGCCGCCTCCGCGACGCCGGCTCGATGCGCGCGGGCGTCTTCTCGGGCGACGCGCTCGCCGACGACGCCACGATGCTCGCGGCCGTGCGCGAGAGCCCGCAGATGGCCGGCCGCAGCCTCGCCGACGTCGTGACGACGCCGGAGCCCTACCGGCTGCCCGCGACGGGCGAGCCGATCGGCACGCTCGCCGTGCTCGACCTCGGCGTCAAGGCATCCACCCTCCGCTTCCTGCAGGAGCAGGGCTTCGACCTCGTCGTGCTGCCGCAGAGCGCCACGCTCGAGGAGGTGCTCGCCCACGAGCCGATCGCCGCGTTCTACTCGAACGGCCCCGGCGACCCCGCCGCGAGCGACAGCCAGGTCGAGCTGCTGCAGGGGCTGCTGCGGGAGGACCTGCCGTTCTTCGGCATCTGCTTCGGCAACCAGCTGCTCGGGCGCGCGCTCGGCTTCGGCACCTACAAGCTGCCCTTCGGCCACCGCGGCATCAACCAGCCGGTGCTCGACAAGGCGACCGGCCGCGTCGAGATCACGAGCCAGAACCACGGCTTCGCGGTCGACGCGCCGCTCCACGAGGAACTCGCGAGCCCGGCGGGCTTCGGCCGCGTCGAGGTGAGCCACTGGTCGCTCAACGACGAAGTGGTCGAGGGCCTGCGCGCCCTCGACATCCCCGCCTTCAGCGTGCAGTACCACCCCGAGTCGGCCGCGGGCCCGAACGACGCCCGCCACCTCTTCTCGCGGTTCCGCGAGCTCGTGCTCGAGCACCGCGCCGCGACCGCCACCCACTCCGAGCAGAAGGACGCCTGATGCCCAAGCGCGACGACATCCGCTCCGTCCTCGTCATCGGCTCCGGCCCGATCGTCATCGGGCAGGCCGCCGAGTTCGACTACTCCGGCACGCAGGCCTGCCGCGTGCTGCGCGAGGAGGGCGTGCGCGTCATCCTCGTCAACTCCAACCCGGCGACGATCATGACCGATCCCGACTTCGCCGACGCCACCTACATCGAGCCGATCACGCCCGAGGTGATCGAGACGATCATCATCAAGGAGCGCCCCGACGCGATCCTGCCGACGCTCGGCGGCCAGACGGCGCTCAACGCGGCGATCGCGCTCCACGAGCAGGGCATCCTCGCCCGCCACGGCGTCGAGCTCATCGGCGCGAAGGTCGACGCGATCCAGCGCGGCGAGGACCGCATGCTGTTCAAGCAGCTCGTGCTCGACTCGGGCGCCGACGTCGCCTCGAGCGCCATCGCGAAGTCGGTCGACGACGCGCTCGCGTTCGCCGAGGAGTACGGCTACCCGGTCGTCGTCCGCCCCTCGTTCACGATGGGCGGCCTGGGCTCGGGCTTCGCGCACGACGAGGCCGAGCTGCGCCGCTTCGTCGGCGACGGCATCCACTCGTCGACGATCGGCGAGGTGCTGCTCGAGGAGTCGATCCTCGGGTGGAAGGAGTACGAGCTCGAGCTCATGCGCGACACGGCCGACAACACGGTGGTCGTCTGCTCGATCGAGAACGTCGACGCCGTCGGCGTGCACACGGGCGACTCGATCACGGTCGCGCCCGCGCTCACCCTCACCGACCGCGAGTACCAGCGGCTGCGCGACATCGGCATCGACATCATCCGCCGCGTCGGCGTCGACACCGGCGGCTGCAACATCCAGTTCGCCGTCGACCCGGCCACCGGCCGCGTCATCGTCATCGAGATGAACCCGCGCGTCTCGCGCTCCTCGGCGCTCGCGTCGAAGGCGACCGGCTTCCCGATCGCCAAGATCGCCGCGAAGCTCGCGCTCGGCTACCGACTCGACGAGATCCAGAACGACATCACGCGCGTCACGCCCGCCTCGTTCGAGCCCGCGCTCGACTACGTCGTCGTGAAGGTGCCTCGCTTCAACTTCGAGAAGTTCCCGGCGGCGGATGCGACGCTCACGACGACCATGAAGTCGGTCGGCGAGGCGATGGCCATGGGCCGCACCTACGCGCAGGCGCTGCAGAAGGCGCTCCGGTCGCTCGAGAAGAAGGGCTCCTCGTTCCACTGGGAGGGCGAGCCGGGCGACGCGGCGGCGCTGCTCGAGATCGCGCGGATCCCCACCGACGGCCGCATCGTCACGCTCCAGCAGGCGCTGCGCGCGGGCGCGACGGTCGAGCAGGCGCACGAGGCGACGGGCATCGACCCGTGGTTCCTCGACCAGATGGTGCTCATCAACGAGGTCGCCGACGAGGTGCGCGAGGGCGAGCTCGACGAGCGCCGGCTGCGGCTGGCGAAGGAGCACGGCTTCTCGGACGCGCAGATCGCGCAGCTGCGCGGCCTCGAGGAGGCCGAGGTGCGCGAGGCGCGCTGGGCGATGGGCCTCCGCCCCGTCTACAAGACGGTCGACACGTGCGCGGGGGAGTTCCCGGCGGTCACGCCGTACCACTACTCGAGCTACGACCTCGAGACGGAGGTCGTGCCCTCCGACCGCCGCAAGGTGATCATCCTCGGCTCCGGCCCGAACCGCATCGGCCAGGGCATCGAGTTCGACTACTCGTGCGTGCACGCGTCCTTCGCGCTCGCCGACGCCGGCTTCGAGACGATCATGGTCAACTGCAACCCCGAGACCGTCTCGACCGACTACGACACGAGCGACCGGCTCTACTTCGAGCCGCTCACGCTCGAGGACGTGCTCGAGATCGTCCACGCCGAGCGCGGCGCGGGCGAGCTCGTCGGGGTCATCGTGCAGCTCGGCGGGCAGACGCCGCTCGGCCTCGCGCGCGGCCTCGAGGCCGCGGGCGTGCCGATCCTCGGCACCACGCCCGACGCGATCGACGCGGCCGAGGAGCGCGGGCGCTTCCAGCGCATCCTCGACGCGGCCGGCCTCGTCGCGCCCCGGAACGGCACCGCCACGACCGAGGCGCAGGCGGTCGAGATCGCCGAGCGCATCGGCTACCCGGTGCTGGTGCGCCCCTCCTTCGTGCTTGGCGGGCGCGGCATGGAGATCGTCTACGACACCCCGAGCCTGCACGGCTACTTCGACCGGATCGCCGCGCACGGCATCGTCGGCCCCGACGCGCCGCTGCTCGTCGACCACTTCCTCGACGACGCCGTGGAGATCGACGTCGACGCGATCTACGACGGCGAGGAGCTCTACGTCGGCGGCATCCTCGAGCACATCGAGGAGGCGGGCATCCACTCGGGCGACTCGTCGTGCACGCTGCCGCCGGTCGGCCTCGGCCGGGCGCAGCTGCTCGAGATCCGCGATGCCACGCTGCGCATCGCCGAGGGCCTCGACGTGCGCGGGCCGATCAACGTGCAGTTCGCCTACGCGACCGGCGTGCTGCACGTCATCGAGGCGAATCCGCGCGCGAGCCGCACGGTGCCGTTCGTGGCGAAGGCGCTCGGCACGCCGATCGCGAAGGCGAACGCACGTGTGCTCGCCGGCGCGACGATCGCGGAGCTGCGGGCCGAGGGCATGCTGCCCGAGGAGGACGGCACGATCCTGCCCATCGACGCGCCGGTGGCGGTGAAGGAGGCCGTGCTGCCCTTCCGCCGCTTCCGCACCGCCGACGGCCGCATGGTCGACTCGCTGCTCGGCCCCGAGATGCGCTCGACCGGCGAGGTGATGGGCATCGACCGCGACTTCCCGACCGCGTTCGCGAAGAGCCAGGCCGCCGCCTACGGCGGGCTGCCGACCTCCGGCACCGTCTTCGTCTCGCTCTCCGACCGCGACAAGCGGCAGGCGGTGCTGCCGATGCACCGGCTGCAGCAGCTCGGCTTCACGATCATCGCCACGACGGGCACCGCCGAGGTGCTCGCGCGCAACGGCATCCGCGTGCAGACGGTGCGCAAGCACTCGGAGGCGGGCGACGAGCCGTCGATCGTCGACCTGATCGACGCCGGCGAGGTCGACATCATCATCAACACGCCGACCGGCGGCGCCGCGCGCGCCGACGGCTACGAGATCCGCGCCGCGACAGTGGCGGGCGACAAGGCGCTGTTCACGACGGTGTCGCAGCTGGGCGCGGCGGTCGCGGCCATCGAGGCCGCGCGCGAGCCCTTCGAGGTGACGAGCCTGCAGGAGTACCACGCGCGGCGGTCGGCGTGACGCTCGCCGCGCGCCTGCGGGCGGCGGTCGCCCGGCACGGCGCGCTGTGCGTCGGCATCGACCCGCACCCGGCGCTGCTGTCGTCGTGGGGCCTGCCGACGGATGCGTCGGGGGCCGAGCGGATGGGCCGCGCGGTCGTCGAGGCGGCGGCAGGGCGCGCGGGCGTGGTCAAGCCCCAGGTGGCGCTCTTCGAGGCGCACGGGGCCGCAGGGCTCGCGGCGCTCGAGCGCGTGCTCGCCGACGCGCGCGCGGCGGGGCTGCTCACGATCGCCGACGCGAAGCGCGGCGACATCGGCTCGACGAACCTCGGCTACGCCGCGGCCTGGCTCGAGCCCGGCTCGCCGCTCGAGGCCGACGCGCTCACCGTGAGCCCCTACCTCGGCGTCGGCGCCCTGACGGGCGCGTTCGAGGCGGCGGAGCGCGCCGGCAAGGGGCTCATCGTGCTCGCGGCGACCTCCAACCCCGAGGGCGCGGCGCTGCAGCGCGCCCGGCTCGAGGACGGCCGCACGGTCGCGCAGGCGGTCGCCGAGGAGGTCGCCGCCCGCGGCGCGGGCCACGGCCTCGTGATCGGCGCGACCGTCGACCGCGCTGCCTTCGGGCTCACCGACGCCGCGATCGCCGCGACGCCGGTGCTCGCACCCGGCTTCGGGGCGCAGGGCGCGCGGCTCGCCGACCTCGACGCCCTCTTCCCGCCAGACGCGCTCGTGCTCGCGAGCGCCAGCCGCAGCATCCTCGCCGCAGGCCCCGACGGCATCGCCCGGGCGATCGACGCGGCGCGCGCCGAGCTGCCGCGGTGACGCTGCCCGATCCCGCCGCCGCGGGCAGGGCGGCGGTCGAGGCGCGGCGCGCCCGCGCGGCCGTGAAGCGCGCGCTGCGCGCCGGCCAGCGCGGGCCGCGCGACGTCGCCGAGCGCGCGTGGCAGGAGCCGGAGAGCCCCGAGGGCCGGCTGCGCGTGCCGGAGTACCTCGGGGCGCTCCGCGGCATGGGTCCGAAGCGCGTCGAGCAGCTGCTCGCGACGCTCGGGATCGCCGAGGGCAAGCGGCTCGGCGGGCTCGGCGGTTTGCAGCGCGAGCGCGTTCGCGGTTGGCTTGCCGACGTGGATCCCTCGCGTCGCCCCCGTCTCATCGTGCTCGCCGGTCCGACCGCGGTCGGCAAGGGCACGGTCGCGCAGTACGTGCGCGAGCACTTCCCGCAGATCCGCCACTCGGTGAGCGCCACGACGCGCGCACCGCGCCCCGGCGAGATCGACGGCGTGCACTACTCGTTCGTCTCCGACGCCGAGTTCGACCGGATGGTCGACGAGCGGGAGTTCCTGGAGTGGGCGACGGTGCACAACCAGTCGCGCTACGGCACGCCGCGCTCGAGCGTGCAGGCGGCGCTCGACGCCGGCGACTCGGTGCTGCTCGAGATCGACCTGCAGGGCGCGCGCCAGGTGCGCGAGTCGTTCCCGGACGCGGTGCTGCTGTTCCTCGCGCCGCCGTCGTGGGACGAGCTCGTGCGCCGGCTCGTCGGCCGCGGCACCGAGACGGAGTCGGAGCGCGAGCGCCGGCTCGAGACCGCGAAGGTCGAGCTCGCGAGCCAGCCGGAGTTCGACGCGACCATCGTGAACACCGACGTCGCCGAGGCCGCCCGCGAGGTCGTGGAGCGCATCCTCACCGCGGAGGCGGACAGCGGAGCGTGAGGCGATCCCGGGGCCCGGGACGGGCCCCGGCGCTGGCGTCGCGGCGACGGTCCGAAAGGACCGTCGCTCCCAGCTCCAGCGCGCGATAGGATGGTGGATTGCGCCGTGTCGGCGCACGATCTTCGCGGGCGGCGCCCGCACCACCACGAGTCGCAGGAGGCACCCATGCGCACCAAGGGCATCATCAACCCGCCGATCGACGAGCTGCTCGACAAGGTCGACTCGAAGTACCAGCTGGTCATCTTCGCGTCGAAGCGCGCGCGCCAGATCAACGACTACTACACCGACATCCACGAGGGCTCGATGTTCGACAACGTCGGCCCGCTCGTCGACGCGACGATCGAGGACAAGCCGCTCTCGGTCGCCCTGCACGAGATCCACCGGGACAAGCTCGTCCTGACCAAGGACGAGGTGGCCTCGGCCTGATGCGCGTCGTCGTCGGCGTCTCCGGCGGGATCGCCGCGTACAAGGCCGCACTCGCCATCCGCGAGCTCGTGCAGGCGGGCCACGACGTGCACGTCGTGCCGACCGCGTCGGCGCTGCGCTTCATCGGGCGGCCGACGCTCGAGGCGCTCAGCCGCAACCCCGTCTCCGACGAGGTCTTCGACGACGTCGCCGCCGTGCGGCACGTCGCGCTCGGCCAGTCGGCCGACCTCATCATGGTGCTGCCGGCGACCGCCAACACGATCGCGAAGCTCGCGACCGGCCTCGCCGACGACCTGCTCGGCACCACGGTGCTCGCCTCCCGCGCGCCGCTCGTGATCGCCCCGGCGATGCACACCGAGATGTGGGAGCACCCGGCGACGCAGGCCAACGTGCGCACGCTCGCCGGGCGCGGCGTGACGGTCGTCGGACCCGTCGCGGGAGAGCTCACCGGCGGCGACCGCGGCCTCGGCCGCATGGCCGAGCCGGCCGACGTCGTCGCCGCGGCCCTCGAGGTCGCCCGAGCCGCGGCAGCCGAGCCGCGCCCGCTCGCGGGCCGCAGCGTCGTCATCTCGGCGGGCGGCACCCGCGAACCCATCGACCCCGTGCGCTTCCTCGGCAACCGCTCGAGCGGCGCGATGGGCGTCGCCCTCGCCGCAGCCGCGCACGCCGCCGGCGCCGACGTGGTGCTCGTCGGGGCCAACCTCGACGTCGCGCCGCCTGCGGGCGTCGAGGTCGTGGCCGTCGAGACGACCGCCCAGCTGCGCGACGCGATGCTCGCCCGTGCCGACGCCGACGTGGTCGTGATGGCCGCCGCGGTCGCCGACTACCGCGTCGACGGCGTCGCCGACGAGAAGCGGTCGAAGGAGTCGTGGGGCGACGCGCCCACGATCGTGCTGTCGCTCAACCCCGACATCCTCGCCGAGCTCGCCCGTGCGCCCAGGGACGGGCTCGTCGTCGGCTTCGGCGCCGAGACCGAGCCCGACGACGAGGCGCTGCTGCGCCGCGGCCGCGAGAAGCTCGCCCGGAAGGGCGCCGACCTCCTCGTCGTCAACCGCGTCGGCCACGACGCGGGCTTCGGCGACGTCGACACGCGCATCCGCGTCCTCGACGCCTCAGGGGTCGTCGCCGACGCCTCAGGCAGCAAGGCGTCGGTGGCCCGCGCCATCATCGACACCATCGCCGAGCGCCTCCCCGCGCCGAGCGCCGCAGACACCGCACAGGAGCCCCAGTGAGCCTCAGGCTGTTCACGTCGGAGTCGGTGACCGAGGGTCACCCCGACAAGATCTCCGACCAGATCTCCGACGCCGTCCTCGACGCGATGCTCGCGCAGGACACCGAGGCGCGCGTCGCGGTCGAGACGCTCGTCACGACCGGCCTCGTGCACGTCGCCGGCGAGGTGCGCACGACCGGCTACGTCGACATCGCCTCCGTCGCGCGGCGCGTCATCGTCGACATCGGCTACGACTCGAGCGAGGTGTCGTTCGACGGCAACTCGTGCGGCGTCACCGTGTCCATCGGCGAGCAGTCGCCCGAGATCGCGACCGGCGTCGACACCGCGGTCGAGGCGCGCGGCGGCTCCGTCGACCCGCTCGACCGCGACGGCGCCGGCGACCAGGGCATCATGTTCGGCTTCGCCACCGACGAGACGCCCTCGTTCATGCCCGCGACCGCGTGGGCCGCGCACCGGCTCGCCGAGCGCCTCGCCGCCGTGCGGCGCTCGGGCGAGATCGACTTCCTGCGGCCCGACGGCAAGACGCAGGTCACGATCGGCTACGACGGCTTCCGGCCGGTCAGCGTCGACACCGTGCTCGTCTCGACGCAGCACGCGCCCGGGGTCACGAACGACGACATCCGCGCCGCCGTGGTCGAGCACATCATCGACCCCGTCGTGGGCGAGCTCGGCCTCGACACGAGCGCGATGCGCGCGATCGTCAACCCCTCGGGCTCGTTCCTCACCGGCGGCCCGAAGGGCGACGCGGGGCTCACGGGCCGCAAGATCATCGTCGACACCTACGGCGGCGCCGCTCGCCACGGCGGCGGCGCGTTCAGCGGCAAGGACCCGTCGAAGGTCGACCGCTCGGCCGCCTACGCGCTGCGCTGGGTGGCGAAGAACGCCGTCGCCGCAGGCCTCGCGAAGCGGCTCGAGGTGCAGGCGGCCTACGCGATCGGCATGGCGCAGCCCGTCGGCCTCTACGTCGAGTCGTTCGGCACCGGCGTGCTCGACGACGCGGCGATCGGCGAGGCCATCCAGCAGGTCTTCGACCTGCGGCCGGGCGCGATCGTGCGCGACCTCGACCTGCGCAAGCCCAAGTACCGCCAGACGGCGGCCTACGGCCACTTCGGCCGCGACCTGCCCGACTTCACCTGGGAGCGGCTCGACCGCGTCGACGACCTGCGCGCCGCCGCAGGGCTCTGACTCCCGTGACGGCGCGGTACGCGCGGGTCGTCGTCGACTCGCGGCTGCCGCAGCTCGACCGGCTCTTCGAGTACCGGGTTCCGCCCGCCCTCGAGGGCGTCGCGCCGGGCGTGCGCGTGCGCGTGCCGCTGCGCGGCGACCGCACGGCCACCGGCTACGTCGTCGAGGTGGCGGATGCGCGCGCCTGGGAGGGCGAGGTCGCCGACGTCGAGGCGGTGGTGTCGCCCGTCCCCGTGCTGCGGCCCGAGGTCTGGGCGCTCGCCCGCGCCGTGGCCGACCGCGCCGCGGGCGGCGCCGCCGACGTGCTGCGCGTCGCGATCCCCGGCCGCCAGGCCAGGGTCGAGAAGGCGTGGCTCGCACGTGCGGCGGCGGGCGCCGCGGCGGAGGCTGCCGAGCCGGCCGCGACCGAGGGCGCCGAGCTGACCGAGACGGACGCATCGCCCGAGCCGGACGCGCCGCCCGAATCGCCCGCACCGCTCGAGCCGGACGACGCATCCGCCCCGCTGCTGCCGGGCCTCGTCGAGGCGCGCCGCAAGGTGGCGCTCGAGTGCGCCGGGGGCGTCGCCGAGGTGCCGGTCGCCGGCGGCGGCACGGCGTGGGTGGGCCGCTGGGCGGTCGCGCTCGCCGGGCTCGCCCGGCAGGCCGTCGAGCGCGGCGAGCAGGCGATCCTCGTCGTGCCCGACCACCGCGAGCAGCGGCAGCTGCGGCTCGCGCTCGAGGCGGCGGTCGGCGAGGAGCGCGTCGTCGAGCTCGATGCGCGGCAGCGCAACCCCGAGCGCTACGCGGGCTTCCTGCGCTGCGTCGACGGCGGCGGCCTCGCGATCATCGGGCCGCGCTCGGCCGTCTACGCGCCGGCCGCCGACCTCGGCCTGCTCGTCGTCTGGGAGGACGGCGACCCGCTGCTCGCCGAGCCGCTCTCGCCGTGGGTGCACGCGCGCGACGCGGCACTCGTGCGGCAGGGGCAGACGGGCTGCGCGCTCGTGATCGCCGGGCACGCGCGCTCGACCGACGCCGAGCGGCTCGTCGAGGTCGGGTTCCTCGAGCACGAGCGGGTCGGCGCGCACCGCGTGCGCGTGCTGCCGACCGCGCTCGCCGACGACGGCAGGCGGGTGCCCGCGGCGGCCTTCCACGCCGCGAGGGAGGCGCTCGCCTCGCGCCCCGTGCTCGTGCAGGTCGCCCGGCCCGGCCACGCGCCGGGCCTGCGCTGCGGCGACTGCGGCACCCGGGCGCGCTGCGCTGCGTGCGGCGGCCCGCTCGGCCAGCGCACCCGCGGCGCCCAGCCCGGCTGCCGGCTCTGCGGACGCCTCGCGGCCGCCTGGCGCTGTCCGTCCTGCCACGGCGCCCGGCTCGTCGAGGTCGGCCGCGGCTCGACGCGCATCGCCGAGGAGCTCGGCCGCGCGATGCCGGGCGTGCCCGTCGTCGTCGCCGACGGCGAGCACGAGCGGCTCACGATCGACGCCCGGCCGCGCATCGTCGTGGCGACGCGCGGCGCGGAGCCGGTCGCCGACGGCGGCTACGGCGCCGTGCTGCTGCTCGACGGCGACTCGCTGCTCGCCCGCGAGGGCCTCCGGGTCGCCGAGGAGGCGGTGCGCCAGTGGGCGACGGCGCGCGCGCTCGCCGCCGAGGGCGCGACGGTCGTGCTCGCCGGCGTCATCGGCCCGACCGTCGGCGCGCTGACCGGCGACACGACGGTGCCGTTCGCGAAGGCCGAGCTCGCCGAGCGCCGGAGCCTCCGGTTCCCGCCCGCCGTGCGCACCGCATCCGTCGTGGGCCACCCGGACGCCGTCGCCGAGGCGCTCGAGGCGCTGGCCGGCATCGAGCACCTCGACGTGCTCGGGCCCGTGCCGGCCGAGGGCGCGCCGGGCGACCGGCTCGAGCGCGCCATCGTGCGCTTCGCGTACGCCGACGGCGCGCACGTCGCGGGCGTCGCGCGCGGGCGGGTGCTCGCCGCCGCCGCCCGTCCGAGGAAGCCCGGGGCGCCGCCCCGGCTCCGCATCCGGTTGGATGATCCCGAGCCCTTCGACGGCCTCTGACCCCCACGCGAACGGAACCCATGCGCATCGTCTTCGCCGGCAGCCCCGCCGCCGCAGTCCCCAGCCTCGAGGCGCTCGCGCGCGCCCACGAGGTGGCCGCCGTCGTCACGCGCGCCGCCTCGCCGCAGGGCCGCAGGCGCGTGCTGACGCCGACGCCGGTCGCTGCACGTGCCGCCGAGCTCGGGCTGCCGGTGATCGAGGCCGACCGCCTCGACGCCGCGGCGACGACCGCGATCGAGGCGCTCGGTGCCGAGCTCGGCGTGATCGTGGCGTACGGCGGGCTCGTGCGCGAGCCGCTGCTGTCGGCGCCGGCGCACGGCTGGATCAACCTGCACTTCTCGCTGCTGCCCGACTACCGCGGCGCCGCGCCCGTGCAGCGCGCGCTCATCGACGGCCGCGGCGTCACGGGCGTGAGCGTCTTCCGGCTCGTCGAGGCGCTCGACGCGGGACCGGTGGTGCGGATGCGCGAGGCCGGGATCCCGGAGGGCGCGACCGCGGGCGCCCTGCTCGAGCAGCTCGCCGAGCTCGGCGCCCACGAGCTCGTCGAGGCCGTCGACGCGATCGAGGCCGGCACCGCCGTCTTCGAGGAGCAGACGGGGGCGCCGAGCTTCGCGCCGAAGCTCACGCTCGCCGACGGCGCGCTCGACCTCGCCGCCACCGCGCCCGCCGTGCTCGCGCGCTGGCGCGGCGTGACGCCCGAGCCCGGCGCGCACGCGGTCGTCGACGGCGAGCGCGTGAAGCTGCTGGCGCTCGCCCGCTCAGGCGCGGAGCCCATGCCGCCGGGCCGGGCGGTGCTCGCGGGCCGCGCCGCGATCGTCGGCACCGGCAGCGCCCCGCTCGAGCTGCGCGAGGTGCAGCCTGCCGGGCGGCGGCCGATGCCGGGTGCCGACTGGCTGCGCGGCCGCGGCGGCAGCGCCGACTTCGAGGTGGCGTCGTGAGCCAGGAGCGGCAGCACGCGCCCGGCGCGCGCGAGGTGGCGCGCGACGTGGTGCTCGCGGTCGACCAGGACGACGCCTACGCCAACCTGCTGCTGCCCGCCCGCATCCGCGAGGCGCGGCTCACGCCCGCCGACGCGGCGTTCGCGACCGAGCTCGCCTACGGCACGCTCCGCTGGCAGGGGCAGCACGACGCGCTCATCGCCGACGCGGCGGGCCGGCCGATCGACCAGATCGACCCGACGACGCTCGCGACGCTCAGGATCGGGTCGCACCAGCTCAGCCGCATGCGCACCCCGGCGCACGCCGCCGTGCACGAGACGGTCGCGCTGCTCGGCCGCCACCGCGGCAGGGCCGGCTTCGCGAACGCGGTGCTGCGCCGGCTCGCGGAGGTGCCTGCCGAGGAGCGCCTCGCGCGGCTGACGGCAGGGCTCGCCGACGACGAGCGGCTCGCGCTCGAGACGGGCCACCCGGCCTGGGTGCTGCGGGCGCTCCGGCGCTCGCTCGACCGCGAGGGCGCCGCCGACGAGCTCGGCGCGCTACTCGCCGCCGACAACGACCCGCCCTCCGTGCAGCTCGTCGCGCTGCCGGGGCTCGCCGATCCCGCCGACCTCGACCTGCCGGCGACCGCGAGTCCGATCGGCCGCGTCGCGCCTCCGGGGGACCCCGCGCGCCTGCCGCAGATCGCCGACGGCAGCTGGCGGGTGCAGGACTCCGGCTCGCAGCTCGCGGCGCTCGCGCTCAGCCGCGCCCGCCCCGTCGCGGCGGGGGAGCGGTGGCTCGACCTGTGCGCGGGCCCCGGCGGCAAGGCGGCGCTCCTCGCCGCCGAGGCGGCGGCGTCGGGCGCGCGCCTCGAGGCGAACGAGGTCGCGCCGCACCGCGCGCGGCTCGTGCGCGAGGCAGTGCGCGCGATCGAGCCGCGGCCGCAGGTCGTCACGGGCGACGGCCGCCGCTACGGCCGGGGCGAGACCGAGCGCGCGTTCGACCGCATCCTGCTCGACGCGCCGTGCACGGGCCTCGGCGCGCTCCGCCGGCGGCCCGAGGCGCGCTGGCGCAAGCAGCCCTCCGACGTGCCCGGCCTCGCGGCGCTCCAGGGCGAGCTGCTCGAGGCGGCCGCGCGCGCCGTCGCGCCCGGCGGCCTCATCGCCTACGTGACCTGCTCGCCGCACCTCGCCGAGACGCGCGCGGTCGTCGACCGGGCCGGGGCGCTCGGGCTCGTGCCCGTCGACACCCGCGCCGTGGTGCGCGAGCTCTCACCGGGCATCGAGCTGGGCGAGACGGGCGACGCGGTGCAGCTGTGGCCGCACCGCAACGGCACCGACGCCATGTTCGTGCAGCTGCTGACGACCGCCCCCGACGCGGCCGTGGCCGAGGCGGCACCGGCCGGTCGATAGGCTGGAGCCCATGGTCAGGATCCACCCCAGCATCCTCTCGGCCGACTTCGTCAACCTCGAGCGCGACCTCGAGCGCATCGCGAGCGCCGACGGCGTGCACCTCGACGTCATGGACGCGCACTTCGTGCCCAACCTGACGTTCGGCCTGCCCATGGTGCAGCGCATCGCCGAGGTGACGAGCCTCCCCATCGACGTGCACCTCATGATCGACGACCCCGACACGTGGGCGCTGCAGTACGCGATCGACGGCGTCGACTCGGTCACCTTCCACGCCGAGGCCACGCGCGACGCGGTCGCGCTCGCGCGGGAGCTGCGGGCGCGCGGCGCGCGGGCGGCCATCGCGCTGAAGCCCGGCACCGCCGTCGACGACGTGCTCGAGCACCTGCGCGAGTTCGACATGGTGCTCGTCATGACGGTCGAGCCCGGCTTCGGCGGGCAGTCGTTCATGCCCGAGATGATGCCGAAGCTCCAGGAGCTCCGCGGTCGCGCCGACGAGCTCGGCATCGAGCTCGCGCTGCAGGTCGACGGCGGCATCACCGCCGACACCCTGCCGATCGCCGCGGCCGCCGGCGCCGACGTCTTCGTGGCCGGCTCCGCCGTCTACGGGCACGCCGACCCGGCCGAGCGCATCCACGCCCTCCGCCTGGCCGCGGCCCCGCAGCCCGGTAGCCTGGACCGGTGAAGACCTTCGACGAGCTGTACGCCGAGCTGGAGCAGACGCTCGCCGAGCGCCGCGAGGGCTCCGGCACCGTCGCCGCCGTCGACGCGGGCGTGCACACGATCGGCAAGAAGATCGTCGAGGAGGCGGCCGAGGTCTGGATGGCCGCCGAGCACGAGACCGACGAGGACGCCGCCATCGAGATCTCGCAGCTGCTGTACCACCTGCAGGTGCTCATGCTCGCGAAGGGCATCACGCTCCAGGACGTCTACCGACATCTCTGACGCGTCGCACCCCGTTCGCAGCAGCACACGTCAGTCGTGAAGGAACCCATGCTCAAGATCGCCGTGCCCAACAAGGGCTCGCTGGCCGAGACGGCCGCCTGGATGCTCGCGGAGGCCGGCTACCGCGGCCGCCGCGACGGCAAGGAGCTCATCGTCGTCGATGCGCGCAACGAGGTGGAGTTCTTCTACCTCCGGCCGCGCGACATCGCCACCTACGTCGGCTCGGGCGCGCTCGACGTCGGCATCACCGGTCGCGACCTGCTGCTCGACTCCGGCTCCGACGCCGTCGAGGTGCAGGGCCTCGGCTTCGCGCACTCGACGTTCCGGTTCGCGGGCCCCGCGGGCCGCTTCGGCTCGGCGGCCGACCTCGCCGGCGTGCGCATCGCCTCCTCGTACACCGGGCTCGTCGAGCAGCACCTCGCCGGGCACGGCGTGCGCGCCGAGCTCGTGCGCCTCGACGGCGCCGTCGAGTCGGCCGTGCGGCTCGGGGTGGCGGATGCCGTGGCCGACGTCGTCGAGACGGGCGCGACGCTGCGCGCCCAGGGCCTCGAGGTCTTCGGCGAGCCGATCCTCTCGAGCGAGGCCGTGCTCATCTCGAACGGCGCCGGCGGCGCCGAGAAGCCGGGCATGGCGACCCTCAAGCGGCGCCTCGACGGCGTCATCGTGGCGCGCGACTACGTGCTCGTCGACTACGACATCGAGCGCTCGCGCCTCGACGCGGCCATCGGCGTCGCCTCGGGCTTCGAGAGCGCGACCGTGAGCCCGCTGCACGACCCCGAGTGGGCGGCCGTGCGCGTCATGGTCCGCCGCGACGAGACCAACCACATCATGGACGCGCTCGCCGACGTCGGGGCGCGCGCGATCATCGTGACGCGCATCCACGCGGCTCGGATCTGACGCCGTGCTCGCGACCCGCGTCATCCCCTGCCTGGACGTCGCGCACGGCCGGGTGGTCAAGGGCGTGCAGTTCCAGGGCCTCACCGACCAGGGCGACCCGGTCGAGCTCGCCGCCCGCTACGCCGAGCAGGGCGCCGACGAGCTGACCTTCCTCGACGTGAAGGCGACCGTCGAGGACGCCGGCACGATGCTCGAGGTGGTCGAGCGCTGCGCCGAGCAGATCTTCATCCCCCTCACCGTCGGCGGCGGCGTGCGCAGCCGCGACGACGTCGCGCGCCTGCTCGCGCACGGCGCCGACAAGGTGGGCGTCAACTCCGCGGCGATCCGCGACCCGGGGCTCATCGACCGCATCGTTGCCGACTTCGGCTCGCAGGTGCTCGTGCTGTCGCTCGACGTGCGGCGCGCCGCCGACCAGCCCTCGGGCTTCGAGGTGACGACGCACGGCGGCTCTCGCGGCGCGGGGCTCGACGCGCTCGCCTGGGCGCGGGAGGGCGTGGAGCGGGGCGTCGGCGAGCTGCTCGTGAACTCGATCGACGCGGACGGCACGAAGCAGGGCTTCGACCTCGAGCTGCTGCGCGCGGTGCGCGCGGTGGCGACGACCCCGGTGATCGCCTCGGGCGGCGCGGGGGAGCCGGCGCACTTCGCGCCCGCGGTCGAGGCGGGTGCCGACGCGGTGCTCGCCGCGAGCATCTTCCACAGCGGCCAGTGCACGATCGGCGAGGTCAAGGACGCGATGCGCGCGGCGGGGGTGACGGTGCGATGAGCGCGGGTGACGGCGCAGTGAACGACGACCAGGTGAACGACCGCCAGGCATTGCACGGAATGCTTCGCATTCCGCCGCTGAAGAAGGACGCCGACGGCCTCGTGGCCGCGGTCATCCAGGACGACGCCACCGGCGACGTGCTGATGGTCGGCTACATGGACCACGAGGCGCTGCGCCGCACGGCGAGCGAGGGCCGCGTGACCTTCTGGTCGCGCTCGCGCCAGGAGTACTGGCGCAAGGGCGACACCTCCGGCAACATCCAGGTGCCGCGCTCGATCGCGCTCGACTGCGACGGCGACGCCCTGCTCATCCGGGTCGACCAGACGGGGCCCGCGTGCCACACCGGCGCCCGCTCGTGCTTCTTCACGCCGATCGAGCTGGGGGAGCGGCCGTGACCGGCTCCACCGACCGGGCCGGCTTCGAGGCGCTGCTCGAGGCGCACCGGGTCGTGCCGGTCGTGCGCGAGGTCTTCCTCGACGCCGAGACGCCCGTCGGCGTCTATCGCCGGCTCGCCGCCGGTCGACCGGGCACGTTCCTGCTCGAGTCGGCGCAGCAGGGCGTGTGGAACCGCTACTCGTTCGTGGGCGTCGAGTCGTTCGGCACGCTCACGGCCGACGGCGACCGCGTCGAGTGGCGCTCCGACCGCGTCAGCCGCGAGCGCCTGCTCGGGGATGACGCGCCGCGCACCGGCCTCGAGACCGTCGAGCACGTGCTGCGCCGCTGGGCGACGCCGCGCATCGAGGGCCTCCCGCGGCTCACGAGCGGCCTCATCGGCCACATCGGCTGGGAGGCGGTGCGCGAGCTCGAGCGCCTGCCGCAGCCGCCCGCGCGCGAGGTCGACGTGCCGGCGATCGCGATGTCGCTCGCCGCTTCGCTCGTGGTGCTCGACCACCGCACGGGCGCCGCGCACCTCGTCGCGAACGTCCTGAACGACGGGCACGAGGGCGCGGATGCGCTGTGGCGCGACGCGCAGGACCGGCTCGACGCGCTCGAGGCCGGCCTGCAGCGCGACGCACCCGGCTCGGTCGCGGCGCTCGACCGCGGCGCCGCCCCCGACGCGCGGGCGCGCGTCGGGGCCGACGCGTTCCGCGCCATGGTCGAGACGTCGAAGCGGCACATCGTCGACGGCGACGTCTTCCAGGTGGTGCTCTCGGCGCGCTTCGACCTCGAGACCGACGCCGAGCCGCTCGAGGTGTACCGCGTGCTGCGCATGCTGAACCCATCGCCGTACCTGTACCTGCTCTCGCTCGAGGACGCCGACGGCGGCGCCTACGCCGTCGTCGGGTCGAGCCCCGAGGCGCTCGTGACCGTGCACGACGGCAGCGCCACGATGCATCCGATCGCCGGCAGCCGTCCGCGCGGCGACGACGCGGTCGCCGATCGCGCGCTCGCCGACGAGCTGCTCGCCGACCCGAAGGAGCGCAGCGAGCACGTGATGCTCGTCGACCTCGCCCGCAACGACCTCGCCAAGGTCTGCGTGCCGGGCACCGTCGCGGTGACCGAGCTCATGGCGATCGAGCGCTTCAGCCACATCATGCACATCGTCTCGACCGTCGAGGGCCGGATGCGCGACGACGCGACCGCGGTCGACGCCTTCCGCGCGACGTTCCCGGCCGGCACGCTCTCGGGCGCGCCGAAGCCGCGGGCGCTCGAGCTGATCGACGAGCTCGAGCCCGCGCAGCGCGGCGTCTACGGCGGCGTGGTCGGCTGGCTCGACCTCGCGGGCGACGCCGACCTCGCGATCGCGATCCGCACCGTCACGATGCGCGACGGCGTCGCGCACGTGCAGTCGGGCGCGGGGCTCGTCGCCGACAGCGACCCCGACGCCGAGCTGCAGGAGGTGCGGGCGAAGGCCGCGGCGCCCCTGCGCGCGGTGGCGGTCGCCTCCACCATGCGGCACCGGCCGTGAGCGAGGCGGCGGGCGCCCGGCGCGGGCCGAGCGGCCGCGTCGTCGCGGTGCTCGCGCTGCTCGTGGCCGGCGCGCTCGGCCTGCTCGGCGCCACGCAGCCGTGGGCGACCGTCGCGCTCGTCGACGGGCGGATGCTCGCGACCGCGGGGCAGGAGATCGCCGGCGGCCTGACGATCCTGTCGCTCGCGACCGTGGCGCTCGCGCTCGTGCTGCCGCTCGCGGGTCGCGTCTGGCGCCTGGTGCTCGGAGCGCTCGCGCTCGCGCTCGGCGTGCTGATGGCCGTGCACGCCGCGGGCGCAGTCGCCGGGGTCGGGCCCGCGCTCGAGGCGCTCGTCGCCGAGGCGACGGGCCTCGCCGGCACGGCGCAGCAGGCGGAGGTCGCCGAGCTCGCGACGACCGGCTGGTCGAGCGCCGCGACCGCGGGCGGCGCGCTCGCCGCGCTCGCCGGCGTCTGGGTGCTGCTCACCGCGCACCGGTGGCCCGCGCGGGCGCCCCGCACCGCCCGCTACGAGCGCACGGGCTCCGGGCTCGTGTGGGACGCCATGGACGACGGCGAGGACCCGACTCGGTAGACTCGAGGCAGGCGCGCGGCGCGCGCCGAGCAGATCGACCTGAGGAGCACCGTGAGCGCACGCACCGGCATCACCGACGACCACGCAGCCGAGCTGCACATCGCCGACTACGACCCCGCGTTCGTCGACCCCGGCCACGGCAACTCGCGCGCCGCGTGGATCAGCGTCATCGTCATGCTCGTCGCGATCACCCTCGGCACGCTGTTCTTCTTCCTCGACATGCCGATGCTCGTGTGGGCGAGCGCGGGCCTGCTCGTGATCGGCGCGGTGCTGTGGCCGATCCTGACGCGGGCCGGCCACGGGCCGACGGCCCACTGAGCGTGCTCGACGCGCTCACCGCGGGCGCGCTCGAGGACGCGGCGCGACGCCGCGAGAGCCTGCCGCTCGAGCGGCTGCAGGCGATCGCCGAGCGCACGCCCGCGCCCCTCGACGCCGCCCGGATCCTCGGCACGCCGAAGGCCGACTCGCCGGGTCCCCACATCATCGCCGAGGTGAAGCGGGCGAGCCCCTCGAAGGGCCCGCTCGCCGACATCCCCGAGCCCGCATCGCTCGCCGCGCGCTACGCCGCCGGCGGCGCGAGCGCCATCAGCGTGCTCACCGAGGAGCGCCGCTTCCTCGGCTCCCTCGACGACCTCCGCGCCGTGCGCGCCGCGGTCTCGGTGCCGGTGCTGCGCAAGGACTTCATCGCCGACGAGTACCAGCTGCTCGAGGCGCGCGCGTTCGGCGCCGACCTCGTGCTGCTCATCGCCGCGTCGCTCGAGCCCGCGCGGCTGCGGCAGCTGCACCGCGAGGCCGAGGGCCTCGGCCTGTCGGTGCTCGTCGAGGTGCACGACGAGCACGAGATCGACGCGGCCCTCGGTGCCGAGGCGCGCATCCTCGGCGTCAACACCCGCGACCTCAAGACGTTCGCGATGCACCCCGAGCGCTTCGCCGAGCTGCGCGCGCGCATCCCCGCGGGCACCGTCGCGGTCGCGGAGTCGGGCGTGCGCACCGCTGCCGACGTCGCGCGCTACCGGCAGGACGGCGCCGACGCCGTGCTCGTCGGCGAGGCACTGGTCACCGACGGCGACCCCGAGTCGCGCGTCGCGGAGTTCGGGAGGGCAGCATGAGCGCATCGCAGCAGTCCCCGTCGCTGCGGGAGCAGCACGGGCCGTGGTTCGGCGCCTACGGCGGCGTCTTCATGCCGGAGCCGCTCATGGCGGCGATCGACGAGCTGGCCGAGTGCTACGCCGAGTGCAAGGCCGACCCCGCCTTCCAGGCCGAGTTCGCGCGCCTGTCGCGCGACTACACCGGCCGCCCGTCGCTCCTCACCGACGCGACGCGGCTCAGCGAGCAGGCCGGCGCCCGCATCCTGCTGAAGCGCGAGGACCTCAACCACACCGGCAGCCACAAGATCAACAACGTGCTCGGGCAGGCGCTCGTCGCGCAGCGGCTCGGCAAGACGCGCCTGATCGCCGAGACCGGCGCCGGCCAGCACGGCGTCGCGACCGCGACGGCGGCCGCGCTGTTCGGCATGGAGTGCGTCGTCTACATGGGCGAGGTCGACACGGAGCGCCAGGCGCTCAACGTCGCCCGCATGCGGCTGCTCGGCGCCGAGGTGGTGCCGGTCAAGAGCGGCTCCCGCACGCTGAAGGACGCGATCAACGAGGGCCTGCGCGACTGGGTCGCGAACGTCGACAGCACCCACTACCTCATGGGCACCGTCGCCGGCCCGCACCCGTTCCCCGAGATGGTGCGCGACTTCCACCGCGCCATCGGCGACGAGGCGCGCGAGCAGACGATCGCCCTCACCGGCGGGCTCCCGGATGCGGTGCTCGCGTGCGTGGGCGGCGGCTCGAACGCGATGGGCATCTTCCACGCCTTCCTCGACGACGCCGACGTGCGCCTCATCGGCCTCGAGGCGGCCGGCGACGGCGCCGAGACCGCCCGCCACGCGCTCTCGATCGAGCGCGGCGCGCCGGGGCTGCTGCACGGCATGCGCACGTACCTGCTGCAGGACGACGAGGGCCAGACGCTCGAGTCGCACTCGATCTCGGCCGGCCTCGACTACCCGGGCGTCGGCCCGGAGCACGCGTGGCTGCACGACCTCGGCCGCGCCGAGTACCAGCCGGTGAGCGACACCGAGGCGATGGATGCGTTCCTCGCGCTCACGCGCGCCGAGGGCATCATCCCCGCCATCGAGTCGGCGCACGCCATCGCGGGCGCGCTGCGGCTCGCGAAGGAGCAGCCGGGCTCGACGCTGCTGGTGTCGCTGTCGGGCCGCGGCGACAAGGACGTCGCGACCGCCGGGCGCTGGTTCCACCTGCTCGACGAAGGGGCGCAGCAGCTGTGAGCCGCACCGAGGACGCCATCCGCGCGAGCGGCAGCCGCGCGCTGATCGGCTACCTGCCGGTCGGCTTCCCCGACCTCGCCACGAGCATCGAGGCGGCCGTCGCGATCGCCGAGGCCGGCTGCACGGCGATCGAGCTGGGCGTGCCCTACTCCGACCCCGGCATGGACGGCCCGGTCATCCAGGCCGCGACCCAGTCGACCCTCGAGCGCGGCTTCCGCCTCGAGGAGCTCTTCGAGGCCGTCGCGGCGATCACCGCCCGCACGAGCGCGCCGGTGCTCGTGATGACCTACTGGAACCCGGTGCTGCGCTACGGCGTCGACCGCTTCGCCGAGCGGCTCGCCGCCGCGGGCGGCGCGGGCCTCATCACGCCCGACCTCACGCCCGAGAACGGCCGCGACTGGCTCGAGGCCGCCGAGCGGCACGACCTCGACCGAGTGTTCCTCGCGGCGCCGTCCTCCTCCGACGCGCGCATCGACGCGGCCGTCGCTGGCTCGCGCGGCTTCGTCTACACCGTCTCGACCATGGGCACGACCGGTGCGCGGAACGACGTCGACCTCGCCGCGCGGGCGCTCGCCGACCGCATCGCCGCCCGCGCCGCATCCGTCGGCACCGAGGCGCTGCGGTGCGTCGGCCTGGGCATCTCGACCGCCGAGCAGGTGCGCGACGTGCTCACCTACGCCGACGGCGCGATCGTCGGCTCGGCGCTCGTGCGGGCGCTCGGCGCCGGCGGCGTGCCCGCCGTCCGCGAGCTCGCCGCCTCCCTCGCCGCCGGTACACTCGACGTCGGCCCGGCCGCCGCAGGCACTCAGGCCGCCGGCGCGCCGGCCCCCAGCACGCCGGCCCCCAGCACAGGGTCGACCCACAGCACAGAGAAGGGCGCTTCCGCGTGACACCTCTCCTCCAGAGCATCCCGAGCCCGCCGCCCGAGTGGCAGCAGGTGCCGATCGGGCAGTGGCTGTACAGCATCGGCCTGACGTTCGTGCCGGCCGGCTGGGGCATCCAGACCTACGCGCTGTGCATCCTCGCGGGCATCGTCGTCGCCGCGGTGCTCACCGGCTGGCGCCTGCGCCAGCGGGGCGTCGAGGCCGGGTACGTCATCGACATCGCCGTCTGGGCCGTGCTGCTCGGCATCGTCGCCGCGCGCGTCTTCCACGTCGTCTCGCACCCCGACGACTACTTCGGCCCCGGCCGCGACCCGCTGAGCGCCCTCTACATCTGGGAGGGCGGCATCGCGATCTTCGGCTCGCTCATCGGCGGCGCCATCGGCATCTGGATCGGCTGCCGCCAGACCGGCCTGCGGTTCACGACGTTCGTCGACGCGCTCGCGCCCGGGCTGCTGCTCGCGCAGGCCTTCGGCCGGCTCGGCAACTGGTTCAACCACGAGCTCTTCGGCCAGCCCACCGCGCTGCCGTGGGGCCTCGAGATCGAGGCGACCAACCCCGCGTTCCCCGTGGGTCTGCCCGAGGGCACGCTCTTCCACCCGACCTTCGCCTACGAGATCGTCTGGAACGTGCTCGGCGCGGCGCTGCTGCTGTGGATCGACCGCAGGCGCGACGTGCAGTGGGGCCGCCTCGTGGCGCTCTACCTCATCTGGTACGGCGTGGGCCGCTCGATGTTCGAGACGATCCGCGTCGACCCGTCCGAGCTCATCCTCGGCATCCGCACCAACGTGTGGATGGCGTTCCTCGCGATCGCGGTCGGACTCGTCGTCTGGATCGTGCAGACGCGACGCCACCCGGGCCTCGAGCCCTCGCCGTGGCAGCCAGGGCGCGAGCCGGGCACGCAGGAGGGCGTAGACTCGGATGTCTACACCGAGCTCCCCGAGTCCCGCACCCAGGACGAGGCCGAGCCCGCCGCAGATCCCGCGGTCGTCACCAGGTAGTCCTGCGCGCTCCTCGCGCGCCGCGGGCCGACGGCGTCCCGCTCCCACCGCAGCAGCAGCTGAAGGAGCACCATGCGAGCATCCAGCGAGCCCCCGTTCGGGGGAGACCGGTTCCAGGGGATGGGCGCGCCCGCGGCGACGGGCATGTACGACCCGCGCCATGAGCGCGACTCGTGCGGCCTCGCCATGGTCGCGACCACCCGCGGCACCGCCGGGCACGACATCGTCGCGCTCGCGCTCGACGCGCTGCGCAACCTCGAGCACCGCGGCGCGGTCGGCTCCGACGCGGGCACCGGCGACGGCGCCGGCATCCTGACGCAGATGCCGGATGCGTTCCTGCGGGCCTCGGTGCCGTTCCCGCTGCCCGAGGCGGGGGCGTACGCCGCCGGGCTCGCCTTCCTGCCGCTCGACGACGCCCACCGCGCGCGCGTGAAGGAGCAGCTGCAGGAGATCGCCGGCCAGGAGCGCCTGCGGGTGCTCGGCTGGCGCGAGGTGCCGACCGTGCCCGACGCGCTCGGCAAGCTCGCGCGCAGCGCGATGCCCGCGATCGAGCAGGTCTTCGTCGCGTCTGCCGGCTCGCCCGTGTCGGGCATCGAGCTCGACCGGCTCGCGTGGCGGCTGCGCAAGCGCGTCGAGCGCGAGGTGGGGGAGTACCTGCCGTCGCTGTCGAGCCGCACCATCACGTACAAGGGCATGGTGACGACGCTCCAGCTGGAGCCGTTCTACCCCGACCTGTCCGACGAGCGCTTCGAGACGAAGCTCGCGATCGTCCACTCCCGCTACTCGACCAACACGTTCCCGTCGTGGCCGCTCGCGCAGCCGCTGCGGATGATCGCGCACAACGGCGAGATCAACACGGTCGAGGGCAACCGCAACTGGATGCGCGCGCGCGAGTCGCAGCTCGCGAGCGAGCTGCTCGGCGACCTGCGGCCGCTGAAGCCGATCGTCACGCCCGGCATGAGCGACTCCGCCTCGTTCGACGAGGTGCTCGAGCTGCTCACGCTCGCCGGCCGCTCGCTCCCGCACGCGATCATGATGATGGTCCCGCAGGCGTGGGAGAACCAGCCCGACATGCCGCAGGAGCTGCGCGACTTCGCCGAGTACCACTCGCTGCTCATGGAGCCGTGGGACGGGCCGGCGGCGATCAGCTTCACCGACGGCAGCCTCGTCGGTGCGACCCTCGACCGCAACGGCCTGCGCCCCGGGCGCTGGCTCGAGACCTCCGACGGGCTGTTCGTGCTCGCCTCGGAGACCGGCGTGCTGCCGATCGAGCCGAGCCGCGTCGTGCGCCGCGGGCGCCTGCAGCCGGGCCGGCTGTTCCTCATCGACACCGAGGCGGGCCGCTTCGTGCCCGACGAGGAGGTCAAGCAGCAGCTCGCCGCGATGGAGCCGTGGGGCGAGTGGCTCGAATCGAGCCGCATCCACCTCGCCGACCTGCCCGACCGCGAGCACGTCGCGCACACCGCCGCATCCGTCACCCGCCGCCAGCGCACCTTCGGCTACACCGAGGAGGAGGTGCGGATCCTCATCGCGCCGATGGCGAAGACCGGCGCCGAGCCGCTCGGCGCGATGGGCTCCGACACCCCGATCGCCGTGCTCGACGAGCGACCGCGGCTGCTGTTCGACTACTTCAAGCAGGCGTTCGCGCAGGTGACCAACCCGCCGCTCGACTCGCTGCGCGAGTCGATCGTGACGAGCATGTCGATGGGGCTCGGCCCCGTGCGCAACCTGCTCACGGCCACGCCCTCGCACGCGAGCCAGATCATCCTCGACTTCCCCGTGATCGACAACGACCAGCTGGCGAAGATCCGCTCGATCGACCGCACGCCGGGCTCCCGCCGCACGGTCGTCGTGAAGGGGCTCTACCGCGTCGACGACGGGCCCGAGGCGATGGAGCGGCGGCTCGAGGCGATGTGCCGAGAGGTCGACGAGGCGATCGCCGAGGGCGCGCAGTTCATCGTGCTCTCCGACCGCGACTCGACCGACCAGCTCGCGCCCATCCCGACGCTCCTCATGACGAGCGCCGTGCACCACCACCTCATCCGCGCATCCACCCGCATGCGGGCCGGCATCGTCGTCGAGGCCGGCGACGTGCGCGAGGTGCACCACGTGGCGCTGCTCATCGGCTACGGCGCGAGCGCCGTCAACCCGTACCTCGCGATGGAGACCGCCGAGCAGCTCGCCCTCACCGGCCAGCTCGGCGCCGACGTCGACACCGCGGTGCGCAACCTCATCAAGGCGCTCGGCAAGGGCGTCACGAAGATCATGTCGAAGATGGGCATCTCGACCGTCGGCTCCTACGGCGGCGCGCAGGCGTTCGAGGCGATCGGCCTCTCGCAGCAGCTCGTCGACCGCTACTTCACCGGCACCCACTCGCCGCTCGGCGGCGTCGACCTCGACGTCATCGCCGAGGAGAACCGGCTGCGGCACCGCTCCGCCTACCCGGACGAGCGCGCGCCGCTCGCCCACGAGCGCCTCGCGACCGGCGGCGAGTACCAGTGGCGCCGCGACGGCGCGCCGCACCTGTTCAACCCCGAGACGGTCTTCAAGCTGCAGCACTCGACGCGCACGGGCCGCTACGACGTGTTCCGCGAGTACACGCGGATGGTCGACGACCAGGCGGCAGAGCTCAAGACGCTGCGCGGCCTCATCGGCCTCCGCACCGACGCGGCCCAGCCCATCCCGATCGACGAGGTCGAGCCGGTCTCCGAGATCGTGAAGCGCTTCTCGACCGGCGCGATGAGCTACGGCTCCATCTCGCAGGAGGCGCACGAGACGCTCGCGATCGCGATGAACCGGCTCGGCGCGAAGTCGAACACCGGCGAGGGCGGCGAGACCGAGGAGCGACTGCTCGACCCCGAGCGGCGGAGCGCCATCAAGCAGGTCGCCTCCGGCCGCTTCGGCGTGACGAGCATGTACCTCACGCACGCCGACGACATCCAGATCAAGATGGCGCAGGGCGCGAAGCCCGGCGAGGGCGGCCAGCTGCCGCCGGGCAAGGTGTACCCGTGGGTCGCCTCGACCCGGCACGCGACGCCGGGCGTGGGCCTCATCTCGCCCCCGCCGCACCACGACATCTACTCGATCGAGGACCTCAAGCAGCTCATCTTCGACCTGAAGCGCTCCAACCCGCGCTCGCGCGTGCACGTCAAGCTCGTGTCGCAGTCGGGCATCGGCGCGGTCGCGGCGGGCGTGGCGAAGGCGAAGGCGGATGTCGTGCTCGTCTCCGGCCACGACGGCGGCACGGGCGCGAGCCCGCTCAACTCGCTGAAGCACGCGGGCACCCCGTGGGAGATCGGCCTCGCCGAGACGCAGCACACGCTCATGGTCAACGGCCTGCGGGAGCGCGTCAGCGTGCAGGTCGACGGCCAGCTGAAGACCGGCCGCGATGTCATCATCGGCGCGCTGCTCGGCGCAGAGGAGTTCGGCTTCGCCACCGCCCCGCTCGTGGTCTCGGGCTGCATCATGATGCGGGTCTGTCACCTCGACACGTGCCCGGTGGGGGTCGCGACGCAGAACCCCGTGCTGCGGCAGCGCTTCACGGGCAAGCCGGAGTTCGTGGTGCAGTTCTTCGAGTTCATCGCGCAGGAGGTGCGAGAGATCCTCGCGTCGCTGGGCCTGCGCACCCTCGACGAGGCGATCGGCCGCGGCGACCTGCTGCAGGTCGACCGGGCGGTGGCGCACTGGAAGGCCGACGGGCTCGACCTCGCGCCCGTGCTCGCGCAGCCCGACGGCGCGCACGGCGCGCCCCGGCGCACGACCGCGCAGGACCACGAGCTCGACGAGCAGCTCGACAGCCGGCTGCTCGCGCAGCTCGAGCGCGCGATCGACGCGTGGGAGCGGCTCGAGCTCGACCTCGAGATCGCCAACACCGACCGCGCGGTCGGCACGATGCTCGGCAACGCCGTCACGCTGCGGGCCGGCGCGCGGGGCCTCGAGCCCGGCACCGTCGACCTGACGCTCCGCGGCTCCGCCGGCCAGTCGCTCGGCGCCTTCGTGCCGCGCGGCATCGCGCTGCGCCTCGTCGGCGACGCGAACGACTACGTCGGCAAGGGCCTCTCCGGCGGCCTCATCACCGTGCGCCCGCCCGAGGACGCGGCGCTCGTCGCCGAGGAGAACGTGATCGCCGGCAACGTCATCGGGTACGGCGCCACGAGCGGCGAGCTCTACCTCCGCGGCATCGTCGGCGAGCGGTTCCTCGTGCGCAACTCCGGTGCCACCGCCGTCTGCGAGGGCGCGGGCGACCACGCGCTCGAGTACATGACCGGCGGCACCGCGGTCATCCTGGGCTCCACCGGCCGCAACGTCGGTGCCGGCATGTCGGGCGGCGTCGCCTACGTGCTCGACCTCGACGAGCGGCTGCTCAACCAGGACTCGTTCCACCAGGGCGAGCTGCGCGTCGAGCAGCCGGGCGAGGAGGACGAGATCGAGCTGCGCGCGATCCTCGCCCGGCACGTCGAGCTGACCGGCTCGACGGTGGCGCAGGCGGTGCTCGACTCCGGCCTCGCCGGCATCTCGAAGATCGTGCCGCGCGACTGGGCGATGGTGCAGTCCATCCGCCTCGACGCGCAGGCGCAGGGGGTCGACCCCGACTCGGACAACATCTGGCGGCGGATCCTGGAGGTGACCGGTGGCTGACCCTCGTGGCTTCCTGAAGGTGACGGAGCGCGAGCTCCCGAAGAAGCGGCCCGTGCCCGTGCGCATCCTCGACTGGCGCGAGATCGGCGAGCCCGGCGACAAGGCGGTGCTGCGGCGCCAGGCGAGCCGCTGCATGGACTGCGGCGTGCCGTTCTGCCACCAGGGCTGCCCGCTCGGCAACCTCATCCCCGAGTGGAACGACCTCACGTGGCGCGGCGAGGGGCGCGCCGCGAGCGACCGGCTCCACGCGACGAACAACTTCCCCGAGCTCACCGGGCGCCTGTGCCCGGCGCCCTGCGAGTCGTCGTGCGTGCTCGGCATCAACCAGCCCGCGGTGACGATCAAGTCGATCGAGCAGACGATCGCCGACGAGGCGTTCGCGAACGGCTGGACCGAGCCGCACCCGCCCGCGCGCCTCACGGGCAAGACGGTCGCCGTGGTCGGCTCCGGCCCCGCGGGCCTCGCGGCGGCGCAGCAGCTCACGCGCGCCGGCCACACGGTCGCCGTGTACGAGCGCGACGACCGCATCGGCGGCCTGCTGCGCTACGGCATCCCCGACTTCAAGCTCGAGAAGCGCACGCTCGAGGCGCGGCTCGCCCAGATGCAGGCCGAGGGCACGCGCTTCCGCGCGGGCGTCGAGATCGGCCGCGACATCACGTGGGAGCAGCTGCGCGACCGCTTCGACGCGATCGTCGTCGCCACGGGCGCCCCCGTCGCCCGCGAGCTGCCCATCCCCGGGCGCGAGCTCGACGGCGTGCACCTCGCGATGGACTACCTGGTGCAGCAGAACCGCGCGGTCGCCGGCACCGTCCCCGCCAACCAGATCACCGCATCCGGCAAGCACGTCGTCGTCCTCGGCGGCGGCGACACCGGCGCCGACTGCATCGGCACCGCGCACCGGCAGGGCGCGCTGTCGGTGACGAACCTCGCGATCGGCGTGCAGCCGCCGAGCGAGCGCCCCGAGCACCAGCCGTGGCCCGTGCATCCGACGCTCTTCGAGGAGCAGTCGAGCCACGAGGAGGGCGGCGAGCGCAGCTACCTCGTCTCGACCGTCGAGTTCCTCGCGAACGCCGCGGGCGAGGTGCGCGCCCTCAAGGTCGCAGACACCGAGATCGTCGACGGCACGCGCCGCCCGAAGGCCGGCACCGAGCGCGAGATCCCCGCTGACCTCGTGCTGCTCGCGCTCGGCTTCACGGGGGCGGATGCGTCGATCGGCGAGGCGCTCGAGGTCCCGTTCGAGCGCGGCGTGCCGCAGCGCGGCGCCGACTTCGCGACCGGCACGCCGGGCGTCTTCGTCGCCGGCGACGCCGGCCGCGGCGCCTCGCTCATCGTGTGGGCGATCGCCGAGGGCCGCGCCGCCGCCGCCTCGGTCGACGCCTACCTCGAGGGCGAGACGGCGCTGCCGTCGCCCGTGCGCGCGACCGACCGCCCCTTCGCGGCAGTGTGACCCGCGCCGTGCCGAGCCGCCCGTGTGGCGCGCTCGGCGCGGCGACCTGGGAGTATGGAGACGTCCGCGCCGATCCCACCCAGGCGGCGCGCCGATGAAAGCGAGCTGACGATGAGAAGAGCCAAGATCGTCGCGACGTTCGGCCCGGCACTGGCCGGCTATGAGCAGACGAAGGCCGCGATCGCGGCCGGCGTCAACGTCGCGCGCATGAACCTGAGCCACGGAGACCACACCGTCCACGAGGGGGTGTACGCCGACATCCGCAGGGCGAGCGACGAGCTGGGGATCCCGGTCGGCATCCTCGTCGACCTGCAGGGGCCGAAGATCCGCCTCGGCAAGATCCCCGGCGGCCCGTACGACCTCGCCGAGGGCGACCGGTTCACGATCACCACCGACGAGGTCGAGGGCGACGGCCAGCGCGCCGGCACCACGTTCACGGGCCTTCCGGCCGACGTGCAGCCGGGCGACCCGCTGCTGATCGACGACGGCCGCATCGTGCTGCGCGCGGTCGAGGTCACCGACAACGACGTCGTCACCGAGGTCGTCGTCGGCGGGCCGGTGAGCTCGAACAAGGGCATCAACCTGCCCGGCGTCGCGGTCAACGTGCCGGCGCTGAGCGAGAAGGACGAGGACGACCTGCGCTGGGCGCTGCAGCTGGGCGCCGACATCATCGCCCTCTCCTTCGTGCGCGACGCGAAGGACATCGAGCGCGTGCACGAGATCATGGCGGAGGAGGGCAGGAAGCTGCCCGTCGTCGCGAAGATCGAGAAGCCGCAGGCGGTCGAGAACCTCGCCGACATCATCGACGCGTTCGACGCGATCATGGTCGCCCGCGGCGACCTCGGCGTCGAGCTGCCGCTCGAGCAGGTGCCGCTCGTGCAGAAGCGCGCGGTCGAGCTGGCCCGCCGCTGGGCGAAGCCGGTCATCGTCGCCACCCAGGTGCTCGAGTCGATGATCGAGAGCCCCCGCCCGACGCGCGCCGAGGCGAGCGACTGCGCCAACGCGATCCTCGACGGCGCGGATGCGGTGATGCTGTCGGGCGAGACGAGCGTCGGCAAGCACCCGATCGTCACGATCAAGACGATGGCGCGCATCATCGAGGCGACCGAGGAGGACGGCCTCGGCCGCATCCCCCCGCTCGGCACGAAGCCGCGCACGCAGGGCGGCGCGATCACGCTCGCCGCGCTCGAGGTGGCGGAGTTCGTCGAGGCGAAGGCGATCGTCGTCTTCACCGAGTCGGGCGACTCGGCGCGCCGCATGTCGCGCCTGCGCACCTCGATCCCGATGTTCGGCTTCACGCCCGACCCCGAGATCGAGTCGCGCATGCAGATGATCTGGGGCATGCAGACGCACCTGGTCGACCGCGTGACGCACACCGACGAGATGATCGCGCAGGTCGACGACGTGCTCATCGGCAAGCGCCTCGCGCAGGTCGGCGACAAGGTCGTGGTGATCTCGGGCATGCCGCCCGGCACCTCCGGCTCGACGAACGACCTGCGCATCCACCGGGTCGGCGACGTGCACGCCGACGCCGTGCCGGCGTACCACGGCAAGCGCCGCATCGAGGTCGTGCACCAGTCGGTGCCGCACCCCGCGGAGGCGTAGCCGCTAGCACCTCGCGAAGCCCGGCCGGTCCAGTGGACCTGCCGGGCTTCGTGCCGGTGGTGGGACTCGAACCCACACTCCTCGCGGAAGCGCAGTTTGAGTGCGCCGCGTCTGCCTGTTCCGCCACACCGGCGAGGGCCGGGGCATCCGCCCGGTCGGCCGAACACTAGGCTAGTGCTCATGACCGACGACCTCTTCGCCGAGCCCCAGATCGACGCGGCTGCCGCACCGACCGCATCCTCCGCACGCCGGGTGCTCGTCGCCGAGGACGAGTCGCTCATCCGCCTCGACATCGTCGAGACGCTGCAGGCCGCCGGCTTCGAGGTCGTCGGCGAGGCCGGCGACGGCGAGCGCGCCGTCGAGCTCGCCACCGAGCTCGAGCCCGACCTCGTCGTCATGGACGTGAAGATGCCGAAGATGGACGGCATCACCGCCGCCGAGCGCATCGGCGCCGCCAAGATCGCGCCCGTCGTGCTGCTCACCGCCTTCAGCCAGAAGGAGCTCGTCGAGCGCGCCGGCGAGGCCGGGGCGCTCGCCTACGTCGTGAAGCCGTTCACGCAGAACGACCTGCTGCCGGCGATCGAGATCGCGCTCGCCCGCTGGGACCAGATCCGCGCGCTCGAGGCCGAGGTCAGCGACCTCTCCGACCGGTTCGAGACCCGCAAGCTCGTCGACCGCGCGAAGGGCCTGCTCAACCAGCGCATGGGCCTGGCCGAGCCGGAGGCGTTCCGCTGGATCCAGAAGGCGTCCATGGACCGCCGCCTGACGATGGCCGAGGTCGCCCAGGCCGTCATCGAGCAGCTCGGCACCCCCAAGAAGTAGCCGCCCGCCGCCCGCGCCCTTCCCGCGGCGCCCGCCCCCGTGTGAGTGGCGCCTCCCGCGATCGAGTGGCGCCTCGCGCGACCGATTGGCGCCCCGCGTGATCGAGTGGCGCCTCGCGTGATCGAGTGGCGCCTCGCGCGATCGAGTGGCGCCTCGCGCGATCGAGTGGCGCCTTGCGCGTTCGAGTGGCGCCTGCGATCGCGCGGCGCCCCGACCGGCGCGCCACCGCATCCGTTCTCCACAGCCGGACCGTCCGGGGCGGCAACGGATGCTCGAGGGCGTCACCATGCGAGCCATGGACACCCCTCACGGCTTCACCGTCCGTACCGGCCTCGAGCGCGGCTACTCGGCCGCAGAGCTCCGGTCGATGGCCTTCACCGCACCCGCGCGCGGCGTCCGCATCACCGCGGCGATCGGCGACGAGGGCCGCGCGCTGCTCGAGGCCGTGCGCGCGCTCGCACAGGACGACCAGTTCTTCTCGCACACCACCGCCGCACGCATCCACGGGATGCCGCTCCCAGCTCGCTTCGAGCAGGAGGCGCGCGTGCACCTCGCCTCGCCGGCGGGACGCGCCCGCATGCACCGGCCCGGCGTCGTCGGCCATCGGCTGAAGTCGGCGACGACGGAGGTCGACGGCATGCGTGTGGAGGCTCGAGCCGATGCCTTCGTCCACCTCGCGACGCTCCTGACCGTCGAAGAGCTCGTCGCCGTCGGCGACTGGCTGGTGTCGCCGAAGCGCCGCGAGCCGATGGCGCTCGAGGAGCTCACGGAGGCGCTGCGCAGATATGCCGGCGCGCGCGGCTTGAACCGCGCACGACGCGCGCTCGCGCTCGTGCGCGTCGGCGCGGAGTCGCCGCGGGAGTCGCTGGTGCGGCTGCTGATCCTTCGAGCGCTGCCGGAGCCGGTGCTCCAGCACGAGGTCCTCGATGCTGCAGGCTGCTTCGTGGCGCGCCTCGACCTCAGCTGGCCGCACCTGCGGCTCGGCGTCGAGTACGACGGGGAGCACCACGACGATCCGGAGCAGCGAGCCCGCGATGCCGTCCGGCTCGCGAGGCTGCGCGCGGAGGGCTGGCGCATCATCACGGTCACCCGCGACGACCTGGCCGACGGCGGAGAGGCGCTGCTGCGCACGATCGTCGCTGCGCACCGGCGGTACTCCTCCTGGGAGGCGGCCTGATCGCGGCGAGCCGGCACTCGATCGCGGGAGGCGCTACTCGATCGCGGGAGCCGCCACTCGATCGCCGGAGCAGCCACTCGATGACGGGAGGCGCCTCTCGATCGCGGGAGTCGCCACTCGATCGCGGGAGGCGCCACTCGATCGCGGGAGGCGCCACTCAGTCGCGGGAGGCGCCACTCAAGGGCGGGGCGGGGTCAGCGGTCCTTCACGAAGTTCGTGATGCGGATCGTCGAGGCGCGCCTGCCCTCCTCGTCGCGGCAGACGATCTCGTGCACGGTCATCGACCGGCCGAGGTGCAGCGCGGTGCACTCCGCCGTCACCCAGCCGCTCGTGATCGAGCGGGTGTGCGTCGCGTTGAGGTCGACGCCCACGGCGTACCGGCCGGGGCCGGCGTGGATGTTGGCGCTCACCGAGCCGAGCGTCTCGGCGATCACGCAGTAGGCGCCGCCGTGCACGAAGCCGACCGGCTGCCGGTTGCCCTCGGCCGGCATCCGCGCGACCGAGCGCTCGGCCGACAGCTCGAGGAACTCGATGCCCATGCGCTCCGCGAGCTCGCCGCCCGGCCTGCCCTCGCGCTCCTGCAGCAGTCGCTGCGCGGCCTCGTCGGGCTGGATGGGCTGGGTCACGCGGGTCTCCCGTGCTCGGCGGCCGTGTCGGTGACGCGGGCTAGGCTGACTGCCGTGTCGGACACGAAGCCTACCCTCATGGTCATCGACGGCCACTCACTCGCGTTCCGGGCGTTCTTCGCCCTCCCGCTCGAGAACTTCGTCAACTCGGAGGGGCAGCACACCAACGCCATCCACGGGTTCCTGTCGATGCTCCTCAAGCTGCTGCAGGACCACAGGCCGACGCACCTCGCGGTCGCGTTCGACATCTCGCGCTTCTCCTTCCGCACCCGCGAGTACGCCGAGTACAAGGGCACGCGCGACGAGACGCCGAAGGAGTTCAAGGGCCAGGTGCCGCTGCTCGAGGAGGCGCTGCACGCGATGGGCGTGCGCACCCTCTCGAAGGAGGACTACGAGGCCGACGACATCCTCGCGACGCTCTCGGTGCAGGGCGCGCAGGCCGGCATGCGCGTGTTCGTGGTCTCGGGCGACCGCGACACGATCCAGCTCGTCGACGACGACGTGACGCTGCTCTACCCGTCGGTGCGCGGCGTCTCCGAGCTGAAGCACTACACGCCCGAGTCGGTGCGCGAGCGCTACGGCATCGAGCCCGCGCAGTACCCCGAGATCGCGGCGCTCGTGGGCGAGACGAGCGACAACCTCATCGGGATCGACAAGGTGGGCGAGAAGACGGCCGTCAAGTGGATCACGCAGTACGGCACGGTCGAGAACCTGCTCGCGCACGCCGACGAGATCAAGGGCGTCGTCGGCAACAACCTGCGCGAGCAGCGCGAGCGCGCCGAGCGCAACCGCCGCCTCAACCAGCTGCTCACCGACGTCGAGCTGGGCGTCAGCCTCGACGAGCTCACGCGCGGCCAGGTCGACGAGGCGAAGCTCCGCGACGTCTTCCAGCGCCTGCAGTTCCGCACGCTGCTCGACCGCGTGCTCAAGCAGGAGGGCAGCGGCGAGTCGGCCGCGGCGCTCGAGCCGCAGGTGCAGGCGCCCGCGGTGCAGAAGCTCGTCGACGAGGAGCTCGACCTGTGGCTCGCGCGCGCGGCCGGCACGGTCGCCGTGTCGATCGCCGGCGACGGCGCGGGCGGCATCGCCGGCTTCGGCGTCGCGACCGAGGGCGCGAGCGCGTACGTGCCGTACAAGGCGGGCACGGCCGACTACGACGGATTCGCGGCCTGGCTCGCGTCGGACGCCCCGAAGGCGCTCCACGACGTGAAGGCCTCGATCAAGCTCCTCGAGCGCGCAGGGCTGTCGCTCGGCGGCGCCGCGCACGACACGCGCGTGGCCGCCTGGCTCGCGACGCCGACCGCCCCGCCGAAGACCTTCGAGCTCGACTGGCAGACCGAGGCGCTGCTCGGGGCGACGCTCCCGGCGCCCGACCCGAACCAGCTGGTGCCCGAGATCGAGCCGGAGGAGCTCGGCACCGTCGCGTGGCTCACGGGCGAGGTGGCGCGCGCGCAGCGGCCGCGGCTCGACCCGGGCACGCTCGGCGTGCTCGACGACATCGAGCTGCCGCTCATGCCCGCCCTCGTGCGCATGGAGCAGCAGGGCGTGCAGATGGACCGCGCGGTGCTGCAGCGCATCCTCGACAGCATGCGCGAGCAGGCGGCGGGCCACGCCGAGGCCGCCTATGCCGAGATCGGCCACGAGGTCAACCTCGGCAGCCCGAAGCAGCTGCAGGCCGTGCTCTTCGAGGAGCTCGACATGCCCAAGACGCGCGCGACGAAGACGGGCTACTCGACCGACGCGCAGGCGCTCGCCGACCTGCAGGAGACCAACCCGCACCCGTTCCTGGGGCTCCTCCTGCAGCACCGCGAGACGACGAAGCTCGCGCAGATCATCGAGACGCTGCTGCGGGCGATCCAGGACGACGGGCGCATACGAACCCGGTACGACCAGACCGGCTCCGCATCCGGCCGCCTGTCCTCGAACGACCCGAACCTGCAGAACATCCCGGTGCGCACCGAGGTGAGCCGCGAGATCCGCTCGGCCTTCGTGCACGGGCCGGAGTTCGAGACGATGCTCACCGCCGACTACTCGCAGATCGAGATGCGCATCATGGCGCACCTCTCCGGCGACGAGGGGCTCATCGAGGCGTTCCTGTCCGGCGAGGACCTGCACCGCTTCGTCGGCAGCCGCATCTTCGGCGTCGACCCCAGCGAGGTCACCGCGCTGCAGCGCGTGAAGGTCAAGGCGATGAGCTACGGCCTCGCCTACGGGCTGAGCGCCTTCGGGCTGTCGAAGCAGCTGCGCATCTCGCAGGCCGAGGCGAAGCAGCTGATGCTCGACTACTTCCAGCGCTTCGGCGGCATCCGTGACTACCTGCGCGGCGTGGTCATGCAGGCGAAGGACGACGGCTACACGACGACGATCTTCGGCCGCCGCCGACCGTTCCCCGACCTCACCTCCTCCAACCGCGTGCTGCGCGAGAACGCCGAGCGGCAGGCGCTCAACTCGCCGATCCAGGGCTCCGCCGCCGACATCATCAAGCGGGCCATGATCGCGATCGACCGGCGCATCATCGACGAGGGGCTCGGCTCGCGCATGCTGCTGCAGGTGCACGACGAGCTCGTGTTCGAGGTGGCGACGGGGGAGCGCGAGGCGCTCGAGGCCATCGTGCGGGCCGAGATGGGCGGTGCCGCTGAGCTGTCGGTGCCGCTCGAGGTGCAGGTCGGGGTCGGGCCGAACTGGGACGCGGCCGCGCACTAGCGCGGAGGTCGGCCGCGCGGCCGGAGGGCGGTCGCGGTGCCGATGATGCCGCACAGCAGCAGGCCGGCGACGAGCATTGTCGTCCACACGCCGCGCGGCGTCGTGAGCGCGTGGCTGCCGCCGCCGATGAGGGGCACGGTGGCCGCGATGCCGACGACGAGCAGCAGCGCGGTCACGAGGCACGCGACGCGCACCGCGCGCGGGCCGATGGAGCCCAGCCCGAAGCCGCCGAGCACGAGCGCGGCGGCGACGCCGATCGCCCCGCCGCCCAGGCCCTGCGTGAGCAGGCTCTCGAGCGCCCCGGGCTGGAGCAAGGGCAGCACCGCGAACGCGAGGGGCCCGAGCCCGAGCAGCCACGCGCGCTCCGCACTGCGGGTGTGGAGCGCATGCGCGAGCCCGATGCACGCGCCGGCGATCGCCCCCGGCAGCAGGATCGCGCCGACCGTCCACCACGTGAAGACGGAGGTCGTGCCGACGAGCTCGACCATGTAGGCCCGGAGCGAGGCTGCCCAGGTGAGCCCGACGAGCGCGCCGACCGCCGTCGCGCCGAGCTGGTGCGCGACGCCGTGCGAGCGCCTGCGCCCGGTCGATGCCGCGGCGTCGACGCCATCGGTCGTCTGCATGGGCGGCTCCCAACGGCTGCGCGGCGCTCCGCAGCGCGTGCTCCTGCGGCTCGCACGATCCTCCGCCGGACTCGCGCTGTCAATCCCGCCGGTCCCACGCCGCCTGAAGAGCCCAGCCGGCGCGCCTAGGCTGGCGCCATGACTCACGACGCACTCCAGTACGGCCTCTTCGTCCCGCAGGGCTGGCGGCTCGACCTCGTCGGCATCGACCCCGCCGACCAGTGGGGGCGGATGCTCGACGTCGCGAAGCGCGCCGATGCCGGCGCGTGGGACTCGATCTGGGTCTACGACCACTTCCACACGACGCCGCAGCCGACCGAGGAGGCCACGCACGAGGCCTGGACGCTCATGGCCGCGCTCGCCGCCACGACGAGCCGCGTGCGGCTCGGCCAGATGTGCACGTGCATGGGCTACCGCAACCCCGCCTACCTCGCGAAGGTCGCCGCGACCGTCGACGTCATCTCCGGCGGCCGGCTCGAGTTCGGCATCGGCGCCGGCTGGTACGAGCACGAGTGGCGCGCGTACGGCTACGGCTTCCCGGGCGTCGGCGACCGCATCTCGGCGCTCCGCGACGGCGTGCAGATCATCCAGCGCCTGTGGGCCGACGGCGAGGCGACGATCGAGTCGCAGACGTACGCGGTCGACGGCGCGATCTGCCGCCCCCAGCCGCTGCAGACCGGCCGCGACGGCCGGCCGCGCATCCCCACGTGGATCGCCGGCGGCGGCGAGCAGCGCACGCTGCGCTACGCGGCGAAGTGGGCCGACGCGACGAACTTCGGCGGCAGCCCCGAGCAGTTCGCCCGCAAGCGCGACGTGCTGCTCGGGCACCTCGAGCGCGAGGGGCGCGACCCCGCCGAGGTGCGCCTGACCTCGAACCTCAACATCGTCGTCCGGGAGACCGAGGCGGAGGCGCGACGCGTCGTCGACGAGGTGAACGCGCGCGCCGACTCGGCGATGCCCGCCGAGCACGCCGGCACCGGCTTCTCGACGAAGGGCGCGGTCGTCGGCACGCCGCAGCAGGTGCTCGACCACGTGGGCGCGCTGCGCGAGGCGGGCCTCGGCACGCTCATCGCCTACATGCCGGAGGTCGCGTTCGAGCAGGACGGCATCGAGCTGTTCGAGCGCGAGGTGATGGGGCGCCTCGTCTGACTAGGCTGTCGCCATGACTGACGAGACCGCCGGCGCTCCGTCGCGCCCGCAGACCGAGATCGACCGCATCGCCGAGGCCTACGTGCACAGGGCGGCGGCGCTGAACCCCGAGATCAACGTGTACGTCGGCCTCGAGGGCGACAAGGCCGGCTACGGCGACTACTCGCCCGAGGGCCGCAGGGCCGACGCCGAGCTCGCGCGCGAGACGCTCGCCGCGCTCCAGTCCGCCGAGCCCGCCGACGACGTCGACTGGGTGACCAAGACCGACCTGTCGCGCGAGCTGCAGCTGGAGCTCGACGTCGAGGCCTCCGGCTGGGGCGACCGCGACCTGAACAACCTCGCGAGCCCGGCCTCGGGCATCCGCGACATCTTCGACCTGATGTCGACCGCGACCGAGGACGACTGGTCGACGATCGCCGAGCGCATGCGCAACGTGCCGGCCGCGATCGACGGCTACATCGCCTCGCTGCGCAACGGCATCGCGACGGGCAACACGCCCGCCGCGCGCCAGATCGACAACGTGCTCGAGCAGTTCACCGACTACGCGCCCGGGAAGGGCTTCTTCCACGAGTTCGCCGGCTCCGCGAAGGCGGGGGAGTCGGAGCTGCCCGAGTCGCTCCGCAGCGACCTCGCGGCCGCGGCTGGCGAGGCGACCGAGGCGCACGCGCGGCTCGCCGAGTTCCTGCGCTCCGAGCTCGCCGCATCCGCCAACCCCGTCGACGCCGTGGGCCGCGAGTTCTACTCGCTCATGTCGCGCCGCTTCCTCGGCGCCGAGGTCGACCTCGACGAGACCTACGCGTGGGGCATCGAGGAGCTCGAGCGCATGCGCACCGAGCAGGAGGCGATCGCGCACGAGATCAAGCCGGGCGCCTCCGTGCAGGAAGCGATCGCGTTCCTCGACCAGGATGCGAGCCGCAAGCTGCACGGCACCGACGCGCTCAAGGCGTGGATGCAGGCGACGAGCGACCGCGCGATCGAGGAGCTCGGGCGCAGCCACTTCGACATCGCCGAGCCCATCACGGCGCTCGAGTGCATGATCGCGCCGACCCAGACCGGCGGCATCTACTACACGGGCCCCTCCGACGACTTCTCGCGCCCCGGCCGCATGTGGTGGTCGGTGCCCGAGGGCGTCACGGAGTTCGACACCTGGCGCGAGCTGACGACCGTCTACCATGAGGGCGTCCCGGGCCACCACCTGCAGATCGCGCAGGCGACGTACAACCGCAAGCAGCTGAACCTCTGGCGCCGCGCGTTCGCCGGCACCTCCGGCCACGCCGAGGGCTGGGCGCTGTACGCCGAGCGGCTGATGGAGTCGCTCGGCTACCTCGACGACCCGGCCGACCGCCTCGGCATGCTCGACGGGCAGCGGATGCGCGCGGCCCGCGTCGTGCTCGACATCGGCGTGCACCTCGGCAAGCCGCGCCTTGACGGCACGGGCGAGTGGGACTTCGACTACGCCTTCGAGTTCATGCGCTCGAACGTGAACATGAACGAGCCGTTCGTGCGGTTCGAGGTGAACCGCTACTTCGGCTGGCCTGGGCAGGCGCCCTCGTACAAGATCGGCCAGCGCATCTTCGAGCAGATCCGCGATGCCGCGAAGGACGCCGAGGGCGACGCGTTCGACCTCAAGCACTTCCACATGCGCGTGCTGAACATCGGCGGCGTCGGGCTCGACACGCTGCGCGAGGCCGTGCTGCGCGGGGCATGAGCGCACGCGACGCGGCAGCCGGGCTGCGCGAGCCGGTCGACCACTTCGACCAGCTCGCGCAGCTCGAGCGCGCCGCGCTCGGGCCGCACGCGGGCGAGCCGATGCGCGTGTGCGAGACGGCCCGCGCCGCCTCGCTGCGGCTGCAGGCGGAGGAGCCTGCGGCCCCGGAGCGCGGCATGCTCGCCCGCCTGCTCGGCGGCGGCCGCGCCGAGCGCGAGCACGAGCGGCGCATGGACGCCTGGGACGAGGCGCTCGACGCCCTCGAGGCAGAGACCGAGGCGGCGATGGCGCGCTGGCGCGCGAGCGCCGACCCGGCGCTGCTGGCCGCGGCCACCGCCGACCGCGACGCCGCGTTCCGCTCGCTCGCCGACCGCGGGCTGTTCGACGCCGAGCTCGCGGCGGGCACGGCCGCCGAGCCGATCGGCACCATGATGGTGCGGTCGGCGCTCGCGCACGACTGAGCCGGGCTCAGCGCTCGTCGGCGTCGAGGCGCATGCCGCGCCGCCCGAGCTCGAAGCGGAGCGCGTCGACCACGCGGGCGAACTCCCGGTCGTCGGCGAAGGGGCCCGCGTGCAGCGCGACCTCGGGAGCGCCGTGGGGCAGCAGCAGCACCGACCGGTGCGCGTCGAGCCCGGTCCGGCGGCCGATGGCGCGGCCCACCTCCCGGCCGGCGACGTCGCCGAGCGTGAGCGTGGGTCGCAGCCGCACGCCGTGCCAGCGCACCGCGACGCGCTGCAGCGCCTCGTAGGGCATGAGGCCGGCCGGCCCCTCGACGCCTGCGGGGCCGACGGCGAGGAGCGTGGCGCCGAGCGGGAAGCGGCGCTCGACGTGGCGCACGACGCCCGCCGACCAGACGGCGAGCGCAGCGATCAGCGCTGCGCAGACCATGCCGACACCGCCGAGCGCGAGCAGCGCGAAGCGGCCGAGGCCCAGCGGATCGACGCCCGTCAGGCCGCCCACGAGCGCGCCGCCGAACCAGAACGCGGCCCAGGCTGCCGTGACGCCGGCGCCGATCGCGAGCACGCGGTAGACGCGCGCGACCGGGCGGCGCCGCTCGGGGTCCACGACGATGCGGAGCGAGGAGCCGTCTGCGATGAGCACCCGCCGAGGATAGCCATCCCGGCTTCGCGGAGCGGGTTGTCGGGGGTGGCGGCGCCCGTGTAGGATCGCTGGGTCACGCGTGTGACGCATCACCCATCCGAACTGCCGCCGAGCATCCGCATGCCCGTCGGCCCGAGATCCCCCAATAAGGCACCTTGAACTCTATGACCACTGCAACGACCAAGGCTCCCAAGCAGGTCGCTGTGAACGACATCGGCTCGACCGATGACTTCATGGCCGCCGTTGAGAAGACCCTGAAGTTCTTCAACGACGGCGACCTCATCGAGGGCACCGTCGTCAAGATCGACCGCGACGAGGTCCTGCTCGACGTCGGCTACAAGACCGAGGGCGTCATCCCCTCGCGCGAGCTCTCCATCAAGCACGACGTCGACCCGACGGAGGTCGTCGAGGTCGGCGACACCGTCGAGGCGCTCGTCCTCCAGAAGGAGGACAAGGAGGGTCGCCTGATCCTCTCGAAGAAGCGCGCGCAGTACGAGCGCGCCTGGGGCGACGTCGAGCGCATCAAGGACGAAGACGGCGTCGTCACCGGCACCGTCATCGAGGTGGTCAAGGGCGGTCTCATCGTCGACATCGGCCTGCGCGGCTTCCTGCCGGCCTCGCTCATCGAGCTCCGCCGCGTGCGCGACCTCACCCCGTACCTGGGCCAGGAGATCGAGGCCAAGATCCTCGAGCTCGACAAGAACCGCAACAACGTGGTCCTGTCGCGCCGGGCGCTGCTCGAGGAGACGCAGTCCGCATCGCGCGGCCAGTTCCTCCAGTCGCTGCAGAAGGGCCAGGTCCGCAAGGGCGTCGTCTCGTCGATCGTCAACTTCGGCGCCTTCGTCGACCTCGGCGGCGTCGACGGCCTCGTGCACGTCTCCGAGCTCTCGTGGAAGCACATCGAGCACGCGTCGGAGGTCGTCGAGGTGGGCCAGGAGGTCACCGTCGAGATCCTCACCGTCGAGCTCGACCGCGAGCGCGTCTCGCTGTCGCTCAAGGCGACGCAGGAGGACCCGTGGCAGATCTTCGCCCGCACCCACGCCATCGGCCAGGTCGCTCCGGGCAAGGTCACGAAGCTCGTCACGTTCGGCGCGTTCGTGCGCGTCGCGGACGGCATCGAGGGCCTCGTGCACATCTCCGAGCTGTCGGCGCGCCACGTCGAGACGGCTGACCAGGTCGTCGCGGTCGGCGACGAGGTCTTCGTGAAGATCATCGACATCGACCTCGAGCGCCGCCGCATCTCGCTCTCGCTGAAGCAGGCGAACGAGGGCGTCGACCCCGAGGGCACCGACTTCGACCCGGCGCTCTACGGCATGCTCGCCGAGTACGACGAGCAGGGCAACTACAAGTTCCCGGAGGGCTTCGACCCCGAGACGAACGAGTGGAAGGAAGGCTTCGAGTCGCAGCGCGAGGCCTGGGAGGCCGAGTACGCCGCAGCGCAGACGCGCTGGGAGGCGCACAAGGCGCAGGTCGCCGCTGCTCGCGACGCCTCCGTGCTCTCGAACGACGTGCCCTCGGGCGCCCAGTCGTTCGGCGGCAGCTCCGAGGAGTCCTCCAGCGCCGGCACGCTCGCCGACGACGAGGCCCTCGCCGCGCTCCGCGAGAAGCTCACGGGCTCGAGCGAGTAGTCGATCGCACCACGAGCGGGCCGCATCCTCCGGGATGCGGCCCGCTCCGCGTTGCGGGGCATGCCAGGATCGGAGCCATGCCCGCCGACGACGCGATCCCGCACGCCCTCGAGTACGCCGACCGCTGGCTCGCCTACCGCCGCTGGCGGCTGCGCATCCCCGGCGTGCAGGCTGCGGTGCGCATCGGGGGCGAGCTCGTGCTCGACACGGCGCACGGCGTCGCGGACGAGGCGACGGGCGAGGCGCTCACGAGCGCGCACCGCTTCCGCATCGCCTCCCACTCGAAGGCGCTCGCCGCGATCGTCGCGATGCGGCTCGTCGATGAGGGCCGCCTGCGCCTCGACGACGAGGCGCAGCAGCACGCGCCGGCGCTCCGCGGCACCGACGCCGGCAGGCTGCTCGTGCGGGAGCTGCTCTCGCACGGCGGCGGAGCGGTGCGCGACGGCGACGACGTGGGCTTCTGGCACCTCGCGGGCCCGTTCCCCGACCACGACGGCCTGCTCGCGATCGCGAGGTCCGGCGTCGAGCGGATCCCCGCATCCGTCGAGTTCAAGTACTCCAACGTCGGCTTCGGGCTGCTCGGGCTCGTCGTCGAGGGCGCGACCGGCGTGCCCTACGCCGACGCCTTCGCGCGCCTGCTCGCCGAGCCGCTCGGCCTCGCCGCGACCGCGGCCGACCTCGACGACGGCGCCGCGCCGCTCGTGACCGGCCACTCGGCGCTGCACTCGTCGACCGAGCGCACGGCGCTCGGCAGCCCCGCGGCGCGCGCCCTCGCAGCGGCGACCGGCGCGGTGTCGACGGCGGCGGAGCTGACGGATGCGCTGCGGACGGTCGTCGACGCCGACCACCGGCTGCTGAGCGCGGCCGCCCGCAGGCGCATGCGGCAGCAGCACTGGTCGACGACCGGTCGCGACGGGGGCGCGGGCGGCTATGGCCTCGGCCTCATGCTGCGCGAGGTCGACGGGCGCACCTGGGCGGGCCACGGCGGCGCCTGGACGGGACAGGCGACGCGCACGCTCGTCGACGCGGAGCGCGACGTGGTGGTGAGCGTGCTGACGAACGCGATCGACGGCCCGGCGGAGGAGCTCGCGGTCGGGCTCGCGCGGCTCGTGCACGCGGCGCTCGAGGGCACCGACGCCCCGGTCGAGCGCGCCCGCTCGTTCGAGGGCTCGTTCGCGAGCGTCTGGGGCCGCGTCGACGTCGTCGAGCTCGGCGGGCGCCTGCTCGGCGTCTCGCCGACGGCCGCCGACCCGATGGCGGCGGTGGACGAGCTCGAGCCGCTCGACGACGACCGGGTGCGCATCCGCGCCGCGACGGGCATGGGCTCCGGCCACGAGACCGCGGTCGCGGAGCGGGGCGCCGACGGCCGCGTCGCGCGGTGGCGGGGCGCCTGGCGCATGGACGCCGTCGAGGCGGTGCCGGCCTAGCCGTCGACCATGCGCTCGGTCGCCGGCCGCAGGTCGGCGTTGCGGCGCCTGCGCGCGCTCCGCCACACCGACCAGCCGAAGAGGCCGAGGAGCAGCAGCGCGACCACGACGAGCAGCGGGGCGACGATCGCGAGCAGCGACATGCCGACCGCGCCGACGTCCTCGATCGTCGACACGACGGGCGCGGCCGCACCGGCGGTCGCGATGTTCGCGGCGGGCCGGAGGGCCGTCTTCCCCGCGTGCACCGTCAGCGCGATCACGGCGCCGACGAGGATCGGCACCCATTGGTGGGTCGAGAAGAACTCCGCCGGGTCGGTGACCGCGACGGTCGATGCGGTCGAGGACGAGCCGAAGACGAGCCCGCCGGCCGTGGGCCGCACGATCGTCTGGATGACGTCGTTGACGCTGTCGACCGCGGGGATCTTGTCGGCGACGACCTCGACGACGAGCAGCACCGCGATGATGCCGAGCACCCAGCCGTTCGACAGCCAGACCCACCCGTCGGGCAGCTGCATCGCATCCGGGAAGAAGCGGCCCGCCACCCCGACCGCGAGCAGCGGGATGTAGGCGTTCATGCCGGCCGCAGCCGCCAGCCCGGACCCCGTCAGGAACTCCAGCACGATGCCTCCTCGCCGCGACCCGGTCGGCCGCTCGCGCCGATCGTAGCGGCGGGGCCCGGGCGTGCGCCGAAGCGAGCCGCGGCGCGGTAGCGTCATCCCATGATCGCGGCGGTCATCCCAGCGCGCACCGGCACGGTGCGCCCCGACCGCACGCGCGAGCGCGCGACCGCCGTCAACCAGCTGCTGCTCGCCGCCGCGACGCTCGTCGCGTGCGGGCTGGTGGTCGTGCTCGGCGGCGTCTCCGACGCCGACCTGCTCTTCACGGGCGTGCTGCTCGTCTTCGCGCTCACGGTCGCCGCGCTCGTCGTGCCCTGGAACCGCGTGCACCCGGCGTGGGTCGCGCTCATCCCGATCGGCGATCTGGTCGCCATCTACATGCTGCAGATCGCCGATCCCGCGTCCGAGCTATGGCTGCTGTGGCTCGTGCCGGCCACCTGGCTCGCGACGGTCGGCGGCTGGCGGGGACTCGTGATCGGCGCCGGCGGCTCCTCGCTGCTGTTCTGGACGGCGCTGCTGTTCTCCGACGACCTGCCGAACCGCGTGCACATCTACCTCGGCCCGATCGCGATCGTGACCGCGGCCGTCATCGCCTTCGTCGGCGCGCGTCGGGCCGCGGCGCAGCGAGCGCTGCTCGACGAGCAGGCGGAGTACCTCGACCACGCGGTCGAGCGCGCCCGGCGGCAGGAGGATGCCGTGAGCGAGCTGCTCGACGCCGTCGACTTCGGCGTCGTGCGCATCGGCGCGGACGGCTCCATCTCGATCGAGAACGACGCGAACGCCCGCCTGACGGCCGTGGGTGAGGGCGGGCAGATGTTCGGGCCCGACGGCGTGACTCCCATCGAGCCCGGCATGACGCCGGCGGCCCGAGCGCGCCGCGGCGAGACGTTCGAGAACGAGCTGTCGTGGATCGGCCCGCCGGGGGAGAGCCGCCGCGCGCTGCAGTCGACCGCCCGGCGGCTCCTCGACGTCGACGGGGCCGACGCGGGCGCGATCCTCGTCACGCGCGACGTCACCGCGGAGCAGACGGCGGTGCACATGCGCGACGAGCTCGTCGCCTCGGTCTCGCACGAGCTGCGCACGCCGCTCACGAGCGTGCTCGGGCACCTCGACCTCGCGCTCGACGGCGGTGACGTCGGGCCGCAGGCGCGCCGCAGCCTCGAGATCGCCGAGCGCAACGCCTCGCGCCTCCTCGTGATCATCGGCGACATCCTCGCCGCCACCGCCGACGGACCGGGACGGTTCGACGTGCGCCCGGTGCGCGAGGACCTCTCGGCCGTCGTCGTGGCGTCGGTCGAGGCGCTCGAGCCGCGCGCCGCGGCGCGCAACATCGTCGTCGACACGTCGGGCATCGAGCCGGTCCACGCCGACATCGACCCCATCCGCATCCGCCAGGTGGTCGACAACCTCGTCGGCAACGCGGTCAACTACCACACGGGCGACGGGCTCATCGAGGTCGGGGTCACCTCCGACGACAAGCACGCGTGGCTCGTGGTGCGCGACGACGGGCCCGGCATCCCGGAGGACGCGCTGCCGCACCTGTTCGAGCGCCGCTACCGCGGCGCCACGGCGCGGGCGCCGGGCAACGGGCTCGGCCTCACGATCAGCAGGGACCTCGTGCGTGCGCACGGCGGGGAGATCACCGTCCAGAGCGAGCCGGGGAGCGGCGCGACCTTCGTGGTGCGCCTGCCCCTGCGCAGGAGCGGAGTGCAGGCATGACCCTCGACCCGGACACCGTCCGCCTCATCACCGCGCTCGTCGTGCACGTCGCGGGCGGCCTGTTCGTGCTGGAGACGATGGTCCGCAAGGACGACCGCGCCGGCCGCGTCTGGGCGCTCGGCTTCATCGGCGGCATGATCGCCACCGAGGCCTTCATCGTCTACACGGTGAGCGAGGGCAGCTGGTGGCCGCTCGCGATCGGCAACGCCGCCTGGGTCGCGTGCCTCGGGCTGCTGTGGCTCGGCTGCCGGGTCTTCAACGGCCGGGCCGCGCGGCGTCCCGCCTACGTGCTGGGCGCCACCGTGGCGCTCGTGTTCCTCGCCGCGCTCATCGACGTGCCGCTCGAGGGCGCCTGGTCGGGCGCCTGGGTGATGTTCGCCGCGAACGCCGCCTTCGGCGCGCTCGGCGCGTTCGAGACCTTCCGGCGGGGCGCGATGCGCCGCACCCGCACCGCGCTCGGCCTCGGCGTCGTGCTCGCGCTCGCATCGGTGTTCCAGGCGGTGCGGCTCGTGAGCGCCGTCACGCTCGGCACCGAGCACCCGGTGTTCCAGGAGTGGGTGAGCAGCGGCCTGGCCGGGGTGGCCACGATCTGCCTGTCGATCGTCGCCGTGACCGTCGCATCCGTCCTCCGCGCCGAGCAGGTGCGCCTGCGCGGCACCGAGGATTCGACGCTCATGGCGATCGCACCCGACGGCGTGCTGCTCGCGCCGTCGTTCTCACGGGTGCTCGGCGGCCGGCTCATGCGCGCCAACCGGCGCGCGGAGCTGTTCGGCGTGCTCGTGGTGCGCATCGACGCGCTCTCGCGGATCGCCACCGCCTTCGGCGCCGACGAGGCCGACCACGTGCGGCAGGCTGCCCGCGCCGCGGTGCGCCGCCTGTCGCCGACGACGGCGGCGCTCGGCACCGACGATCACGGCATCCTGATGCTCGCCTTCCAGCCCTCGTCGCCCGCCGACGCGCGCCAGCTCGCCGCGCGCATGCACCGCGCCATGCTCGACCAGATGCGCACGGCGGGCGTGCCCGTCGTGCCGCCGATCGGCATGGGCGTGAGCCTCACGAGCATCACCGGCTACGACCGCGAGGCGCTGATCGAGGCGGCGCGCTCGGCGGCGCGGCGCGCGATGGCGAGCGACGACGTGACGGTCGTGGTCGCCGGTGAGGACGACGAGACCGATCAGGCGCTGGGTCAGGCGGTGCGGCGGTAGCCGACGCCGCGCACGGTCTCGATCCAGCGGGGCTCCGAGGGCGACTCGCCGAGCTTGCGGCGCAGGTTGGCGACGTGCACCTCGATGGCGCGTGCGTCGTGCTCGCTGAGGAAGTGGTCGGGCTCGCCGCGCTCGCCGCGCAGCATGCCGGCCAGCTGCAGCTTGCTGACGACGCGGCGGCCGGAGCCGAGCAGCATGCGCAGGATGTCGAACTCGCTGCGCGTCAGCTCGACCTCGGCGCCGTCGAGCTCGACGACGCGCGCGCCCGGCTCGAGCCGCAGGCCGCGGTGCACGAGCGGGGCGACGCCCGGCTCGTCCTCGCCCCAGGGGGCCGACGACGCGTGCGCGGGGCTCGGCGCCACCTGGTGGGGGCCGGTGTGGTCGGAGACGCCCTGGCCCCAGCCCTGCGGCGGCTGCGGCGCCGACGGCGGGGGAGACGGATGCGTCGACGCGATCGCACGGGGACGGCGCATCATCGCCTCGATCCGGGCCCGCAGCTCGCGGGGCCGGAAGGGCTTCACGATGTAGTCGTCGGCACCGGTCTGGAGGCCCACGAGCGTGTCGATCTCGTCGCCGCGCGCGGTGATCATCACGAGGTAGGCGGTCGTCAGGCTGCGGATCTGGCGCGCGGTCTCGAAGCCGTCGATGCTGGGCATGTTGACGTCGATCGTCACGACGATCGGGTCGTGCTCGCGCACGAGCTCGACGCCCGCGGCGCCGTCGGCGGCGGTGTGGACGGTGAACCCGCCCTGCGTGAGGACCTGCGCGAGCAGCTCGCGGATGTCCTCGCCATCCTCGATGACGACGGCGACGTCCTCGTCCACGGGGCCTCCCAGGTCTCGCATCGCGCTCTTGGGTGCGACAGCGGTCATGCTACCTTCTGCGGTCCTCACGGAGACCACCTCCTCGTCGGGCGGGTCGATCCCGGCTCACACGAGCCGGCGCGCCGGCGGCGCCGCCGGCGACTTCGCGAACAGGACCACGGCGAGCAGGAGCCCGACCGCGGCGAGCAGGGGGAGGCCGAGCTTCGGCTCCAGCACCGAGGCGGCGACGGCGCCGATGCCGGGGACGCGGAGCGTCGGGGCCCAGGCCTCCGCGCCGACGCGGTGCTCCGAGACGCGCTCGGTGGCGTCCGCCGCCGTGGTGAGGCTCCACGAACCCGGGGCGAGCGCCTCCACGGCGACGATCCGCTCGGGCACGAGCGTGCCGCCGCTCGGGACGCTGACGACGTCGCCCTCGGCGAGGTCGGCGGTGGGCACGCGCGTCGTGACGAGCAGGTCGCCGGCCGCGTACGAGGGCTGCATGGCGCCGGTCGCGAGCACGACGGGGTGCGCGAGGCCGGCGAGCGCGGCTGCCCAGAGCACGGCGGCGACCGCGGCGGCGGCCGCGAGCAGCGCGAGCGTCGCGATGGCGATGCGTCGGAGGGCGATCACGGCGCCTCCTTCCCTGGGACGCTCGTGACGCTACGGCGGGCGCCTCAGCAGGCGCGGACGCCGCGGCGCAGGGAACGCTTGAGGTTGACTCAGGAAACGCCGTGGGAGACTGCTGCCATGCCCCTCGTCGCGCTCACCGGCGGCATCGCCTCCGGCAAGTCCACCATCGCCGGCCGCCTCGCCGAGCTCGGCGCGGTCGTCGTCGACGCGGATGCCGTCGTGCGCGAGCTGCAGCAGCCGGGGGAGCCCGTGCTCGCCGCGATCGCGGAGGCCTTCGGCCCGCAGGTGCTGCGCGCCGACGGATCGCTCGACCGCGCGGCGCTCGGCGCCGTGGTGTTCGCCGACGACGCGGCCCGCCGCCGCCTGAACGCGATCGTGCACCCGGCCGTCTCGGCCGAGTCGGGCCGCCGGTTCCGCGCGGCGCTCGAGGCCGACCCCGCGGCGGTCGTGGTCTACGACGTGCCGCTGCTCGTGGAGGCGCGCCCCGACGACCCCTGGGACCTCGTCGTCGTCGCCCACGCGCCCGAGGACATCCGGGTGCAGCGGCTCGTGGCGCTGCGCGGCATGACGGAGGCGGATGCGCGGGCTCGCGTCGCGTCGCAGGCGAGCGACGAGCGCCGGCTCGCCATCGCCGACGTCGTGATCGACACCGGCGGCGACCTCGATGCGACGGTCGCGCAGACCGATGCGCTGTGGCGGCGGCTCTCGCAGGAGCCTGTGGGCGGCCGCTCGTAGGCTGGAGGCATGGAACCGACCCGTGCCGTGCGGCCGTTCGAGGTCATCAGCGAGTACCAGCCGAGCGGCGACCAGCCCAAGGCCATCCGCGAGCTCGCCGACGCGCTCGGGCGCGGCGAGACCGACGTGGTGCTGCTCGGCGCGACGGGCACCGGCAAGAGCGCGACCACCGCGTGGCTCGTCGAGCAGGTGCAGCGGCCCACCCTCGTGCTCGCCCACAACAAGACGCTCGCCGCGCAGCTCGCCAACGAGTTCCGCGAGCTGCTGCCCAACAACGCCGTCGAGTACTTCGTCTCGTACTACGACTACTACCAGCCCGAGGCGTACATCCCGCAGACGGACACCTTCATCGAGAAGGACTCCTCGCTCAACGCCGAGGTCGAGCGGCTGCGGCACTCCGCGACGAACGCGCTGCTGTCGCGGCGCGACGTCATCGTCGTCTCGACCGTCTCCTGCATCTACGGCCTCGGCACGCCCGAGGAGTACCTCGAGGCGATGGTGGCGCTGCAGGTCGGCATGCGCGTCGACCGCCAGGCGCTGCTGCGCCGGTTCGTCGCGATGCAGTACCAGCGCAACGACGTCGCGTTCACGCGCGGCACCTTCCGCGTGCGCGGCGACACGATCGAGATCATCCCGATGTACGAGGAGCACGCGATCCGCATCGAGCTCTTCGGCGACGAGATCGAGGCGCTGTCGACGCTCCACCCGCTCACGGGCGAGGTGCTCGAGACGCACGACGCGGTGTCGATCTTCCCCGGCAGCCACTACGTGGCCGGCAACGAGCGCATGCACCGGGCGATGGAGCGCATCCGCGACGAGCTCGACGGCCGCCTGAAGGAGCTCGAGCGCGAGGGCAAGCTGCTCGAGGCGCAGCGGCTGCGCATGCGCACGACGTTCGACCTCGAGATGATGGAGCAGATCGGCTTCTGCTCGGGCATCGAGAACTACTCGCGCCACATCGACGGACGCGGGCCGGGGGAGCCGCCGCACTGCCTGCTCGACTACTTCGCCGACGACTTCCTCGTCGTGATCGACGAGTCGCACGTCACCGTGCCGCAGATCGGCGCCATGTACGAGGGCGATGCGAGCCGCAAGCGCTCGCTCGTCGAGCACGGCTTCCGGCTCCCGAGCGCGCTCGACAACCGGCCGCTGAAGTTCGACGAGTTCCTCGAGCGCACGCCGCAGAAGGTCTACCTGTCGGCGACGCCGGGCAAGTACGAGATGGGCCTCGCCGACACGGTCGTCGAGCAGATCATCCGCCCGACGGGCCTCGTCGACCCGAAGCTCGTCGTCAAGCCCACGAAGGGCCAGATCGACGACCTGCTCGAGGAGATCCGCGTGCGCGCCGAGCGCGACGAGCGCGTGCTCGTGACGACGCTGACGAAGAAGATGGCCGAGGAGCTCACCGAGTACTTCACGGAGGCGGGCGTGCGGGTGCGCTACCTGCACTCCGACGTCGACACGCTGCGGCGCGTCGAGCTGCTGACGCAGCTGCGGCAGGGCGTGTTCGACGTGCTCGTCGGCATCAACCTGCTGCGCGAGGGTCTCGACCTGCCGGAGGTGTCGCTCGTCTCGATCCTCGACGCCGACAAGGAGGGGTTCCTGCGCTCGTCGACCTCGCTCATCCAGACCATCGGCCGCGCCGCCCGCAACGTGTCGGGCGAGGTGCACATGTACGCCGACCGCATCACCGACTCGATGCGCCTCGCGATCGACGAGACCGACCGCCGGCGCGCGGTGCAGGTCGCGTACAACACCGAGCACGGCATCGACCCGACGCCGCTGCGGCGCCGCATCGCCGACATCACCGAGGTGCTCTCGCGCGAGCAGGCCGACACCGACGAGCTGCTCGCCGGCACCAAGCGCGGTGCGCCGACGCCGAGGCTCGCGCGCGACCGCTCCGATCTCGACGGGCCGGCGCAGCTGGAGGCGATCATCGCCGACCTCACGGCGCAGATGACCGAGGCGGCGGGCGAGCTGAAGTTCGAGCTCGCGGCACGCATCCGCGACGAGCTGCACGACCTGAAGCGCGACCTGAGGCAGATGCGCGCGGCGAGCTAGAGAGGCGGCCCTTTCGGGCCGCCTCCTCGCCGCACGCCGAGGCCCGTCCCGGGCCGAGGGGGCGAGCTATCCGCTCAACTCACCGCCGCCCCATCCGCGAGTATGCGCCCAGCACGCGCCGCTCCGAGTCGACGAGGTAGCGCTCGAGCTCCTCGGCGGCGCGGGCGGGCCCCTCGTCGGTGAGCGCCTCGAGCACGGTGCGGTTCTTCGCCACGAACGGGCGGTGCAGCGACTCAGGGTCGTCGATCGCGAGGAACGCGAGGCGCAGCTCCGCCGCGAGCTGGTCGTGCGCGCGCGTCAGGCGGGGGCTGTCGGCGAGCGACACGAGCGCCGCGTGGAACGCCATGTTGGCGCTGCCCACGACCGTCCAGTCGGCCCGGCCCAGCGCATCCTCGGCCCGTTCGAGCGCTGCGCGCATGGCGGTCACGCCGGGGTGCAGCGCCGACGCCTCGCGCAGCACGCCGCCCTCGATGAGCCGGCGCGCGCGGTAGATGTCGATGACGTCGGCGGTCGTGGGGGAGGCGACGGAGACGCCGCGGTGGGGCACGTGCTCGACGAGCCCGTGCTGGGCGAGCACGCGGAACGCCTCGCGGAGCGTGTTGCGGGAGACGTCGAGCCGGTCGGCGAGGGACGCCTCGGAGAGCCGCTCGCCGGGCGCGAACGCGCCCTGGATGATCTGCTCGCGCAGGGTGTCGGCGAGGGTCGTCCCGTGGTCGCTCATAGTCGGATGCTACGGCGCGATGCAACGAGGACGAAACATTCCGGACCCGGATTGTTCAACAATCGTTGCGACGATGTCCTACGGAAGCTACGCTCTGGTCTGCGCGCCCCGCGCAGCAGAGCCCTTCGACGGAGATGGGGATCCGATGACCGACGCACACCACACGACCGCCGGCGAGGCCGACGCGGGCACGAGGGCCAAGGCCTTCGCGAAGAGCCGGAGGGGCCCGATCCTCGGCGCCATCTTCCTCATGGCGACCTCGGCCATCGGCCCGGGCTTCATCACGCAGACCGCGACCTTCACCGCCCAGCTCGGCGCGGCGTTCGCGTTCGCGATCCTCGCCTCGGTGCTCATCGACTTCGCCGTGCAGATGAACATCTGGCGCATGATCACCGTCTCCGGCAAGCGCGCCGGCGACCTCGCGAACAGCGCCCTGCCCTACTCGGGCCACGTGCTCGGCGTGCTCATCATCATCGGCGGCCTCGCCTTCAACATCGGCAACATCGCGGGCGGCGGCCTCGGCCTCAACGCCCTGCTGGGGCTCGACCCGAAGATCGGCGGCCTGCTCACGGGCCTCCTGGCGATCGGCATCTTCCTCTTCAAGCGCGCGGGCCGCGTCGTCGACATCGTCGTCATGGTGCTCGGCATCGGCATGATCGTCATGACCGTCGCCGTCGCGATCGCGTCGCAGCCGCCGGTGGGCGACGCGCTGCGGCAGACGTTCGTGCCGGACGAGCTGAACTTCGCCACGATCACGACCATCGTCGGCGGCACGGTCGGCGGCTACATCACCTACGCCGGCGCGCACCGCTACCTCGAGTCGGGCCTCGTCGGCCCCGACCACGTGCAGGGCGTGCACCGCGCATCGATGCAGGGCATCCTCGTCACCGGCGTGATGCGCTACGTGCTCTTCCTCGCCATCCTCGGCGTGGTCGCGTCGGGCGTCACCCTCGACCTCTCGGGCCAGGCCGCCAACCCGGCCGGCCAGGCGTTCGGCGTCGTGCTCGGCGACGCGGGCCTGCGCATCTTCGGCTTCATCTTCTGGGCTGCCGCGATCACCTCGGTGATCGGCGCGGCGTTCACCTCTGCGACGTTCATGTCGGTCTTCTCGAAGCGCCTCGCCTCGGGCTGGCCGCTGCAGCTCGCGACGGTCGCGTTCATCGTCGTGTCGCTCATCGTCTACCTCCTCATCGGCACGGCGCCCGCGGCGATCCTGGTCTTCGTCGGCGGCTTCAACGGGCTCATCCTGCCGATCGGCCTCGCGATCTTCATGTACATCGGCTGGTTCCGGCAGCGCGACGTGCTCGGCGGCTACCGCTACCCGCGCTGGCTGCTGATCGTCGGCACGCTCGCGACGCTGCTCAGCCTCTACATGGGCATCATGTCCATCGGGCCGATCTTCGCCTTCCTGGGCGTCGGCGTCTGAGCGGGAGGAGCGGCATGACCACGATCGACCTCAACAGCGACCTGGGCGAGAACGTGCCCGACCGGGTCGTCGGCGACGACGAGGCGATGCTGCGCGTCGTCACGAGCGCGAACGTCTCCTGCGGCTTCCACGCCGGCAGCCCCCAAGGCATCCGCGCCACCCTCGCGGCCGCGGTCGCGCAGGGCGTCGCGATCGGCGCGCACCCCGGCTACCGCGACTACGAGGGCTTCGGCCGACTGCCGATGGACGTCGACTCGGCGACCCTGCAGGCCGAGGTCGAGTACCAGCTGGGTGCGCTGCAGGCGCTCGCGTCGGCGGTCGGCGGGCGCACGGTCTACGTGAAGCCGCACGGCGCGCTCTACAACGCGATCGCGCGCGACGAGCGCCAGGCGCAGGACGTCGTCAACGCCATCCGCGCGATCGATCCCTCGCTCGTGCTGCTCGGCCTCGCGGGCGGCGTGCTGCTCGACGTCGCCGAGCGGGCCGGCATCGCCACCGCGGCCGAGGCGTTCGCCGACCGCGCGTACACGCCGGAGGGGCTGCTCGTGTCGCGCACCGAGCCCGGCGCGGTGCTGCACGACCCGGCGCTCGTCGCGGCCAGGATGGTGCGGCTCGCGCAGGAGGGCGTCGTGCGCGCCGTCGACGGCACCGACGTCGCCGTGCGGGCCGAGTCGATCTGCGTGCACGGCGACAGCGAGGGCGCGATCGCGATGGCCGAGGCCACCCGCTCGGCGCTCGAGGCGGCGGGCGTCACGATCGCCCCGTTCGCCGGGGGCGCGCGATGAGCGCGCGCGCCTCCGAGGCGCAGCTCGCCGAGGCGCGCGCGGCGCGCGCCGCCTACCGCGGCGGCGCCGTCGCCCCGACGAGCGGCGTCGCGCACGGGCTCGTGCAGGCGAACCTCATCGCCGTGCCGGCCGACTGGGCGTTCGAGACCCTGCTGTTCGCGCAGCGCAACCCCAAGCCGTGCCCCGTGCTCGAGGTGCTGGAGGCCGGCCGCACCGAGTCGAGCCTCGCGCCGGGCAGCGACCTGCGCACCGACCTGCCCGCCTACCGCATCTGGCGCGACGGCGAGCTCGCGGAGGAGACCACGGATGCGTCGGCCGTGTGGGAGGAGCACCCGGACCTCGTCTCGTTCCTGATCGGCTGCTCCTTCACCTTCGAGGCGGGGCTCGCCGACGCCGGCATCCCGATCCGCCACCAGGAGCTCGGGCGCAACGTGCCGATGTACCGCACCTCTGTGGACTGCGCGCCTGCGGGTCGCCTGCGGGGCGAGCTCGTGGTGTCGATGCGGCCGATCCCCGCCGCGCGCGTCGCCGACGCCGTGGCGATCTCCGGCCGGTTCCCGGCCGTCCACGGCGCGCCCGTGCACGTCGGCGACCCGGCGTCGCTCGGGATCGCCGACCTCGGCGCGCCCGACTTCGGCGATGCGCCCGAGCTGCGCGACGGCGAGCTGCCGGTGTTCTGGGCCTGCGGCGTCACGCCGCAGGCGGCGATCATGGCCTCGCGCCCGCCGTTCGCGCTGACGCACGCGCCCGGCCACATGCTCATCACCGACGTGCCCGACGCGGCGTACGCGCTGTGAGCGCGGCGCAGGGGGCTCGGCGGTGAGGGTGCTGCCCGCCGCCGACACGGCGCTCCTGCTCGAGGCGGCCGACCTCGACGAGGCCATGCGGCTGCTGCCGGCGCTCGTCGCCGCCCGGCTCCCCGGCGTCACCGAGCTCGTGCCGGCCGCGCGCACGGTGCTCGTGCGCTTCGACCCCACGCTCGTCGACGCCCGGGCGCTCTCGGAGCGGCTGCTCGCGGTGGCCCCGGAGGAGTCGCGCGCAGCGGGCCTCGGCTCCGTCGTGATCCCGGTGCGCTACGACGGCGAGGACCTCGCCGAGGTCGCGCAGGTGCTCGGCGTGAGCGAGGACGAGCTCGTCGCTCGGCACCAGGCGGCCACCTGGACCGTCGCCTTCACCGGCTTCGCGCCCGGCTTCGGCTACCTCGTCGGCGACGACCCGCTCTTCGACGTGCCGCGCCGTCCGTCGCCCCGCACGCGCATCCCCGCCGGCTCCGTGGCCCTCGCGGGCCGCTTCTCGGGCGTCTACCCGAAGGAGAGCCCGGGCGGCTGGCAGCTGATCGGCCGCACCGACGCGCAGATGTGGGACCTCGACCGCGACCCGCCCGCGCTGCTCGCGCCCGGCACGGCGGTGCGCTTCGAGCGCGTCGACCGCGAGCTCGCCGCACCCGCGGCGCCGCAGCGCGACGCCGTCACGGCCGCCCACGCGGTCGAGGTCGTGCGGCCCGGCGTGCAGCTGCTCGTGCAGGACCTCGGCCGGCCCGGCCTCGCGGCCCAGGGCGTCTCGGCCTCCGGCGCCGCCGACCGCGGCGCGCTGCGGGAGGCGAACCGCGCCGTCGGCAACCCGCCCGGCACCGCCGGGCTCGAGCTCGCCGGCGGGGGAGCGGTGCTGCGGTTCCGCGGCCCCGCCGTGGCCGCGCTCGCCGGCGCCCACGCCGACGCGTCGCTCGAGACGCCGCACGGCCCGCACGCCGTCGAGCCCGAGCGTGCCGTCGCGGTCGACGACGGCGACGAGCTGCGCATCGGGGGCCTCCGCGACGGCCTGCGCACCATGATCGCCATCCGCGGCGGCATCGCCCTCGAACCGGTGCTCGGCAGCCTCGCGACCGACACGCTCGCCGGGCTCGGCCCCGCGCCGCTCGCAGCGGGGGACGCGCTGCCCCTGCACGGCCCGGCCGGCGGCACCGCAGCGGTCGAGCGCACCCGGGCCCCCCGCATCCGCCTGCCCCGCCCGGGCGACGTCGTCGAGCTCGGCATCGTGCTGGGCCCGCGCACCGACTGGTTCGCCGACGACGCCCTCGCGGCGCTCGTCGAGCAGGAGTGGCTCGTGACGCCGCGCTCCGACCGGGTGGGCGTGCGCCTCGAGGGCGCGACGCCGCTCGAGCGCTCCCGCGAGGGCGAGCTCGAGAGCGAGGGCGCGGTGACCGGCGCCATCCAGGTGCCGCCCGACGGCCAGCCGGTGCTCTTCCTGCCCGACCACCCGCTCACGGGCGGCTACCCGATCATCGGCGCGGTCGTCGACCGCGACCTCGACCTCGCCGGGCAGCTGCCGCCGGGCGCCCGCATCCGGTTCCGCATCGCGGCGCCGCCCCACTGACCAGGAGGACGACGTGGAGAAGATCCTGATCGCCAATCGCGGCGAGATCGCCGTGCGCATCGCGCGCGCCTGCGCCGAGGCCGGCTACCGCTCGGTCGCCGTGTACGCCGACCAGGACGTCGACGCGATGCACGTGCGGCACGCCGACGAGGCCGTCGCGCTCGAGGGCACGACCGCCGCCGAGACGTACCTCAGCATCGACGCGCTGCTCGCGGCCGCCCGCACCGCCGGCGCCGACGCGGTGCACCCGGGCTACGGCTTCCTCTCCGAGAGCGCCGCGTTCGCGCGCGCCGTCGAGGAGGCGGGCCTCACGTGGATCGGGCCGACGCCCGAGAGCATCGACGCGCTCGGCGACAAGGTCACGGCGCGCCGCATCGCGCAGGAGGCGGGCGCGCCGCTCGCGGCCGGCACCGACCGGCCGCTGGCCGACGCCGACGAGGCGGTCGCGTTCGCGCGCGAGCACGGGCTGCCGGTGGTCGTGAAGGCGGCGTTCGGCGGCGGCGGCCGCGGCCTGAAGGTCGCGCGCACCATCGACGAGGTCGCGGATGCGTTCGGCTCGGCCACGCGCGAGGCGATCGCGGCGTTCGGCCGCGGGGAGTGCTTCATCGAGCGCTACCTCGAGCGGCCGCGGCACGTCGAGGCGCAGGTGCTCGGCGACGGCGCGGGCGGCGTGGTCGTCGTCGGCGACCGCGACTGCTCGCTGCAGCGGCGCAGCCAGAAGCTCATCGAGGAGGCGCCCGCGCCCGGTCTCACCGACGCGCAGCGGGCCCGCATCCACGACGCGTCGCGCGCGATCTGCGCTGCCGTCGACTACCGCGGCGCGGGCACGGTCGAGTTCCTCCTGGGAGCCGACGGCACCATCTCGTTCCTCGAGGTGAACACCCGGCTGCAGGTCGAGCATCCGGTCACCGAGGCCGTCACCGGGGTCGACCTCGTGCGCGAGCAGCTGCGCATCGCCGAAGGGCTCGGCCCGTCGATCCGCGAGACGCCCGCGCCGTCGGGCCACGCGATCGAGCTGCGGCTGAACGCCGAGGACCCGGGTCGCGGGTTCCTCCCCAGCCCGGGCCTCGTCGAGGCGCTGCGGGCGCCGGCGGGCCCCGGCGTGCGCTGGGACGCGGGCGTCGAGGCCGGCGACCGCGTCGAGGCGGCGTTCGACTCGCTCGCGGCGAAGCTCATCGTGCACGCGCCCGACCGCGACGCCGCCCTCGTGCGCATGCGCCGGGCGCTCCGCGAGCTCGAGGTGGTGGGCGTCGCGACCGTGGCGCCGTTCGCCGAGGCGGTGCTCGACGAGCCCGCCTTCTCGACCGAGGGCTTCGCGGTCTCGACGCAGTGGATCGAGGCCGACCTCATGCCGCGCCTCGAGCCCCAGCTGCGGCCCGCGCCCGCCCCCGGCGCCCGGCTGCGCCGCGTGGCGATCGAGGTCGACGGCCGCCGCGTCGTGCTCGGGCTGCCCGACGGGCTGCTCGCGGCGCCCGGCGGCTCGGCGTCGGCCGCGGAGCCCGCCGCGCCGGCCGCGGACGCCTCGGCGGTGACGGCGCCCGTGCCGGGCACGCTCGTGCGATGGCTCGTGGAGGACGGGGCTGCGGTGGAGTCCGGCCAGGCCGTCGCCGTCGTCGACGCGATGAAGATGGAGACGCGCGTCGCCGCGCACCGCGCGGGCACGCTGCGGCGCCTCGCCGAGGAGGGCGCGTCGGTGGCCCTCGACGAGCCGATCGGGCGCATCGAGGGGTGAGCAGGGACGCCGTCGGGGGATGAGCCGAGCGCGAACACGGGCCGCCGTGTGGGTGGCCGCTCGTAGACTCGTCGGGTGACGACCAGGACCACGAACACCTCCGAGCTGCACGTGCGCGGCGCGCGCGAGCACAACCTCAAGGACGTCGATCTGCGCATCCCGCGCGACGCGCTGGTGGTGTTCACGGGGCTCTCCGGCTCCGGCAAGTCGTCGCTCGCGTTCGACACCATCTTCGCCGAGGGGCAGCGCCGCTACGTCGAGTCGCTGTCGGCCTACGCGCGCCAGTTCCTCGGCCAGGTCGACCGGCCCGACGTCGACTTCATCGAGGGGCTGAGCCCGGCGGTGTCGATCGACCAGAAGTCGACCAACCGCAACCCGCGCTCGACGGTCGGCACCATCACCGAGGTGTTCGACTACATGCGCCTGCTGTGGGCGCGCATCGGCGTGCCGCACTGCCCCGTCTGCGGCGAGCGCATCCAGCGCCAGACGGTGCAGCAGATCGCCGACGAGCTCATGGAGCTGCCCGAGCGCACGCGCTTCCAGATCCTCGCGCCGGTCGTCCAGCAGAAGAAGGGCGAGTTCGTCGACCTGGTGCGCAACCTCGTCGCCACCGGCTACTCGCGCGCCGTGATCGACGGCGAGCTCGTGCAGCTCGCCGACGCGCCGGCGCTCAAGAAGCAGCAGAAGCACGACATCGCCGTGGTCGTCGACCGGCTGGTGGCCGAGCCCGGCATGCTGACGCGCCTCACCGACTCGCTCGAGACCGCCCTGCGGCTCGCCGACGGGCTCGCGACGATCGACTACGTCGACCTCGAGGAGGACGACGAGGGCCGGCGCCGCACCTTCAGCGAGAAGCTCTCGTGCCCGAACCGGCACCCCGTCGCGCTCACCGAGATCGAGCCGCGCACCTTCTCGTTCAACGCCCCGTTCGGCGCGTGCCCCGAGTGCACCGGCATCGGCACGCGCATGGCCGCCGACGCCGACCTCGTGATCGCCGACGAGGCGCTGTCGCTGCGCGAGGGCGCGATCCTGCCGTGGACGCAGTCGGGCAAGGGGCTCTACACCTACTTCGAGCGGCTGCTCGGCGGCCTCGCGCGCGAGATGGGCTTCTCGCTCGACACCCCCTGGCGCGACCTCGACAGCGACGTGCGCCACGTCATCCTGCACGGCACCGAGGGCAACGTCATGGTCCAGTGGCGCAACCGCTACGGCCGGCAGCTGAAGTACGCGTCGGGCTACGAGGGCGTCATGCCCTACATCCAGCGCAAGCACACCGAGGCCGACAGCGACTGGGCGCGGTCGAAGCACGGCGAGTTCCTGCGCGAGGTGCCGTGCCCCGAGTGCGGCGGCGCGCGCCTGCGCCCCGAGGTGCTGGGCGTGCTCGTGCACGGCAGCTCGATCGCCACCGTCGCCGACATGAGCCTCGACGACGCGCACGCGTACATGCACGGCCTCGAGCTCGACGAGCGCGAGGCGCACATCGCGGCCGCGGTGTTGCGCGAGATCCGCGCGCGGCTCGACTTCCTCATCCGCGTCGGGCTCGGCTACCTGTCGCTCTCGCGCGCGGCCGCGACGCTCTCAGGCGGCGAGGCCCAGCGCATCCGCCTCGCCACGCAGATCGGCGCCGGCCTCACCGGTGTGCTGTACGTGCTCGACGAGCCCTCGATCGGCCTGCACCAGCGCGACAACCGCAAGCTCATCGGCACGCTCGAGACGCTCCGCGACCTCGGCAACACGCTCATCGTCGTCGAGCACGACGAGGACACCATCCGCACCGCCGACTGGGTGGTCGACATCGGCCCGGGCGCGGGCGAGCGCGGCGGCGAGGTGGTGCACTCGGGCACCTACGAGTCGCTGCTCGAGCACCCGACGTCGCTCACCGGCGCCTACCTCGCCGGGCGCGAGTCGATCCCGGTGCCCGAGCGCCGCCGGCCGCTCGACCCCGGCCGCAAGCTGCGCATCGAGGGCGCGCGGGCCAACAACCTGCAGGGCATCGACGTCGACATCCCGCTCGGCGTGTTCGTCGCCGTCACGGGCGTCTCCGGCTCCGGCAAGTCGACGCTCGTCAACGACATCCTCTACAAGGTGCTCGCCAACGCGCTCAACGGCGCGCGCCAGGTGCCCGCGAAGCACACGCGCGTCACCGGGCTCGGCCACCTCGACAAGGCGATCCACGTCGACCAGGGGCCGATCGGCCGCACGCCGCGCTCCAACCCCGCGACCTACACGGGCGTGTTCGACAAGATCCGCAACCTGTTCGCCGAGACCTCCGAGGCGAAGGCCCGCGGCTACCTCGCCGGCCGCTTCTCCTTCAACGTCAAGGGCGGCCGCTGCGAGGCGTGCCAGGGCGACGGCACGCTCAAGATCGAGATGAACTTCCTGCCCGACGTCTACGTCGAGTGCGAGGTGTGCCACGGCGCTCGCTACAACCGCGACACGCTCTCGGTGCACTACAAGGGCAAGTCGATCGCCGACGTGCTGGCGATGCCGATCGAGGAGGCCGCCGAGTTCTTCCAGCCGATCTCGTCGATCCACCGCTACCTGAAGACCCTGGTCGACGTCGGCCTCGGCTACGTGCGGCTCGGGCAGTCGGCGACGACGCTCTCCGGCGGCGAGGCGCAGCGCGTGAAGCTCGCGACCGAGCTGCAGCGCCGCACCTCCGGCCGCGCCATCTACGTGCTCGACGAGCCCACCACGGGCCTGCACTTCGACGACGTGCGGAAGCTGCTCGAGGTGCTCGACGGCCTGGTCGAGAAGGGCAACACGGTGCTCACGATCGAGCACTCGCTCGACGTGATCAAGAGCGCCGACTGGATCATCGACCTCGGTCCCGAGGGCGGCTCCGGGGGCGGCACCATCGTGGCGACCGGCACCCCCGAGGAGGTGGCGGAGGTCGAGGCCAGCCACACGGGCGGCTTCCTGAAGGAGATCCTGGGCGCGGGAGTGCGATGAGCCGCGCCCCCGGCTCGCGCACGGTCGCGTACAAGCCGGCGCCCGGCACGATCCCCACCGCGCCCGGCGTGTACCGCTTCCGCGACGAGCACGAGCGCGTGCTCTACGTCGGCAAGGCGAAGAACCTGCGGCAGCGGCTCGCGAACTACTTCCAGCCGCTCGAGACGCTGCACGAGCGCACCCGCCGGATGGTGCTGACGGCCGTGCGCGTCGAGTGGACGATCGTCGCGAGCGAGTTCGAGGCGCTGCAGCTCGAGTTCACCTGGATCAAGGAGTACGAGCCGCCCTTCAACGTGCAGTTCCGCGACGACAAGTCGTACCCGTACCTCGCCGTGACGATGCGCGACGACGTGCCGCGGGCGCTCATCACGCGCAACCGCGGCATCCGCGGGGCGCGCTACTTCGGGCCCTACACGAAGGTCTGGGCGATCCGCGAGACGCTCGACCTGCTGCTGAAGGCCTTCCCGATGCGCTCGTGCAGCCAGTCGGTCTACGACCGGGCCGAGCGCACCGGCCGGCCGTGCCTGCTGGGCGACATCGGCAAGTGCTCGGCGCCGTGCGTCGGGCGCGTCACGCTCGAGGAGCATCGTGCGACGGCCAACGACCTCGTCGCCTTCATGAACGGCGGCGACCAGGAGTTCGTCGACCGGGTGCGGGAGCAGATGCAGCGCGCGAGCGCGCGGCTCGAGTTCGAGCGGGCCGCGCGCCTGCGCGACCAGCTCTCGGCGCTCGAGACGGTGCTGGCGCGCACGAGCGTCGTGCTCTCCGACAAGGTCGACGCCGACGTCTTCGGCCTCGTGCACGACGAGCTGAGCGCGGCCGTGCACCTGTTCGCGGTCCGGGGCGGCCGCATCCGCGGCACGAAGTCGTGGGTGGTCGACACCGAGATCGACCTCACCGAGGGCGAGCTCGCCACCCAGGTGCTGCGCATCGCCTACGAGACGGGCGACCCGCCCGCGCGCGAGGTGCTCTTCCCGAAGCAGCCCGAGAGCGTGCACGAGCTCGAGGCGTGGCTCACCGACCGCCGCGCCGACCAGGGGCTCGGCGGGCGCGTCGCGGTGCGCGTCGCGCAGCGCGGCGAGAAGCGCCGGCTCGCCGACTCCGCGGCGGTCAACGCGGCCCACGCGCTGCAGGTGGCCCGCACGAAGCGCACGAGCGACTACGTCACCCGCTCGCAGGCGCTCGCCGACCTGCAGGAGGCGCTCGGCATGAGCGAGGCGCCGCTGCGCATCGAGTGCTTCGACGTCTCGCACCTCGGCGGCACCGGCGTCGTCGCGTCGATGGTGGTGTTCGAGGACGGGCTGCCGCGCAAGGACCAGTACCGCAAGTTCGCGATCGCGCAGACGACCGACGACACCGACTCGATCCACCAGATCATCACGCGCCGCGCGCGCTACCTCGTCGAGGGCGACCCGGAGGACACCGGGTCGCGGTTCGCCTACACGCCGCAGCTGCTGCTCGTCGACGGCGGCCGTCCACAGGTGCAGGCGGCGAAGCGCGCGCTCGACGAGGCGGGCGTGCGGGGCGTCGCGCTCGCCGGCATCGCCAAGCGGCTCGAGGAGCTGTGGCTGCCCGACGAGGAGTTCCCGGTGATCCTGCCGCGCTCGAGCGAGGCGCTCTACCTCGTGCAGCGCCTCCGCGACGAGGCGCACCGCGTCGCGATCGGCTACCAGCGGCAGAAGCGCTCGAGCGCGATCGAGTCGCAGCTGAGCGGCATCCCTGGGCTCGGGCCGTTGCGCGTGCGCGCGCTGCTCAAGCACTTCGGCTCGGCGAAGCGCGTGCGCGCGGCGAGCCCCGAGCAGCTGCAGGAGGTGGCGGGGGTCGGGCCGGCGCTCGCGCTGGCCGTGGCGCGAGCGCTCAGCGCCGATACGATGGTCGCCGAACCCCAGCGACAGGAATCGGAACCGTGAACGCAAGAGAGATCGTGATCATCACCGGCATGTCCGGCGCGGGTCGCACCACGGTCGCCAATGCGCTCGAGGACCTCGGCTGGTTCGTGGTCGACAACCTGCCGCCCACCATGCTCCGCGCGCTCGTGCGCACCGCCGCCACCAGCGCATCCACCGAGTCCCGCCTCGCGATCGTCGTCGACGTGCGCGGCGGCGCCCTCTTCGACGACGCGAAGCGCTTCGTCGAGATGCTGCGCGCCGAGCACTCCGTGCGGGTGCTCTTCCTCGAGGCGAGCGACGCCGAGCTCGTGCGCCGCTACGAGCAGGTGCGCCGGCCCCACCCGCTGCAGGGCGACGGCACGATCCTCGACGGCATCCGCATGGAGCGCACGCGCCTCGAGGCGCTGCGCGGCATGGCCGACGACCTGCTCGACACGACCGGCCTCAACCCCCACCAGCTGACGCGCCGGGTGGGGGAGCGCTTCGCGCCCGGCGGCGAGCTCGAGGTGACGCTGACGGTGATGAGCTTCGGCTTCAAGTACGGCATCCCCGTCGACGCCGACCTGATCGCCGACATGCGGTTCCTGCCGAACCCGTTCTGGAAGCCCGAGCTGCGGGGCCACGACGGCACCGAGCAGCTCGTGGCCGACTACGTGCTCGAGCAGGAGGGCGCGGCGGAGTTCGCCGATCGCTACCTCGAGGCGCTGCGGCCGGTGCTGGCCGGCTTCGCGCGCGAGAACAAGCTGCACGCCGTGCTGGGCGTCGGTTGCACCGGCGGCAAGCACCGCTCGGTGGCGATGGCCGAGCACCTGGCCTCGCGGCTGTCGGGCACGCCCGGGCTGCGCGTGGCCGTGAAGCATCGAGACCTGGGGCGCGAATGACGAAGGGAGCAGGCGTGGCATTGACCGACGACGTCAAGGAGGAGCTCGCGCGGGTGCGCGTGACGCGACCCCAGACGAAGGCGGCAGAGGTCGCGACCCTCCTGCGCTTCGCCGGCGGCCTGCACGTCATCTCGAACCGCGTCGCGGTCGAGAGCGAGCTCGACTCCGCCGCCGCCGCCGCGAGGCTCGCGCGCAGCATCCTCGAGCTCTACGGCGTGAAGGCCGAGATCGCCCGCATCTCGTCCTCATCGTCGAGCCGCTCGAGCGGCGCCTACCTCGTGCGGGTCATCGCCGAGGGCGAGACCCTCGCGCGGCAGACGGGGCTGATGGATGCGCGGCGCAAGCCCGTCCGCGGCCTGCCCAACAAGGTCACCACCGGCTCGCTCGAGGACCTCGCGGGCGTCTGGCGCGGCGCCTTCCTCGCCCAGGGCACGCTCTCGGACCCGGGGCGCTCCGCGGCGCTCGAGGTGGCCTGCCCGGGCAACGAGGCGGCGATGGCGCTCGTCGGTGCCGCCGGCAGGCTCGGCGTGCCCGCGAAGTCGCGCGAGGTGCGCGGCACGCACCGCGTCGTCATCCGCGAGGGCGAGCCGATCTCGCGCATGCTCACCACCATGGGCGCCCACGAGACCGTGCAGGCGTGGGCCGAGCTGCGGCAGCGGCGCGAGGTGCGCGCCACCGCCAACCGGCTCGTGAACTTCGACGACGCCAACCTGCGCCGGAGCGCGCAGGCGGCCGTCGCGGCGTGCGCGCGGATCGAGCGCGCGCTCGAGATCCTCGGCCCCGACGTGCCCGAGCACCTCGCCTACGCCGGCAGGCTGCGCGTCGAGCACCGCGACGCGAGCCTCGACGAGCTCGGCCACCTCGCCACCCCGACGATGACGAAGGACGCCGTGGCGGGCCGCATCCGACGCCTGCTCGCGATGGCCGACCGCGCCGCGCAGGACCGCGGCATCCCCGACACCGAGGCCGCCGTGCCGGAGGACATCGACGTGTGACGCCCGGCATCCGCGCTCCTGACTCGTGCAGGGGCCGTGGATAGGATCGAGACCGACCAATCGGCGCGCGACGCGCGCAAGAGAGGAGAGCCCCATGGCCGTCTACACCCTTCCCGATCTGCCCTACGACTACGCGGCACTCGAGCCCCACATCTCCGCGAAGATCATGGAGCTCCACCACGACAAGCACCACAAGGCGTACGTCGACGGCGCGAACACCGCGCTCGAGAAGCTGCAGGCCGCGCGCGACGCGGACGACCTGACGAACGTCAACAAGCTCGAGAAGGACCTCGCGTTCAACCTCGGCGGGCACACGAACCACACCGTGTTCTGGAACAACCTCTCCGGCGACGGCGGCGGCGAGCCCGAGGGCGAGCTGCAGGCCGCGATCGGCGAGTTCTTCGGCGACTTCTCGAAGTTCCAGGCGCACTTCACCGCGAACGCCACGGGCATCCAGGGCTCCGGCTGGTCGGTGCTCGCGTGGGACTCGATCGCCTCGCGACTCAACGTCTTCCAGCTCTTCGACCAGCAGGGCAACGTGCCGGTCGGCGCGCACCCGATCCTCATGCTCGACATGTGGGAGCACGCCTTCTACCTCGACTACCTCAACGTCAAGGCCGACTACGTCAAGGCGTTCTGGAACATCGTCAACTGGCAGGACGCCCAGGCCCGGTTCGACGCCGCCAAGGCGAAGACCGCGGGACTCATCGTCCGCTGACCCGAAACGTCACCATGTGACCGGGGCCCCGGGCACGTCGCCCGGGGCCTCTTCTCCACCCCGACAGTCAGGAAACCCATCCCATGACTCTGAAGGTCGCCATCAACGGCTTCGGCCGGATCGGCCGCAACTTCGTCCGTGCAGCGCTTGCCCAGGGCGCTGACATCGACGTCGTCGCGGTCAACGATCTGACCGACAACAAGACCCTCGCCCACCTGCTGAAGTACGACTCGGTCTCCGGGCCGATCGACGCGCCGGTGAGCTTCGACGAGAGCCACATCCGCGTCGGCGACGACGACTTCCGCGCCTTCGCCGAGAAGGATCCGTCGAAGCTGCCCTGGGGCGAGCTCGACGTCGACGTCGTCATCGAGTCGACCGGCCGCTTCACGAAGGTCGAGGAGGCCTCCGCGCACCTGACGGCCGGCGCGAAGAAGGTCATCCTCTCCGCTCCCGCGAAGGGCCCCGCGCCCACGTTCGTGATGGGCGTCAACCACGAGCAGTACGACCCCGAGAACGACCACGTCATCTCGAACGCGTCGTGCACGACGAACTGCCTCGCGCCGCTCGCGAAGGTCTTCCACGAGTCGTTCGGCATCGAGCGCGGCCTCATGACGACGGTGCACGCCTACACGGCCGACCAGAACCTGCAGGACGGCCCGCACAGCGACCTGCGCCGCGCCCGCGCCGCAGCGCTCTCGATCATCCCGACCTCGACCGGCGCCGCGAAGGCCATCGGCCTCGTGCTGCCGGAGCTCAACGGCCTGCTCGACGGCTACGCGCTGCGCGTGCCGACGCCGACCGGCTCGATCACCGACCTGACGGTGCAGACCCGCGACGGCCTCACCGTCGACGAGATCAACGCCGCCTACAAGGCCGCCGCCGAGTCGGGCCCGCTCAAGGGCTACCTGCAGTACACCGAGGACGAGATCGTCTCGAGCGACATCGTCGGCAACCCGTTCTCGTCGATCTTCGACTCCGGCCTCACCAAGGTGATGGGCGACCAGGTCAAGATCTCGTCGTGGTACGACAACGAGTGGGGCTACTCCTGCCGCCTCGTCGACCTCGCCGAGCACGTGGGCTCGAAGCTCTGATCCGCATGGCGATCCGCACGCTCGACACCCTCGGCGACCTCGCCGGCAGGACCGTCCTCATCCGGTGCGACTTCAACGTGCCGCTGCAGGACGGCGAGATCACCGACGAGGGGCGCATCGTCGCATCGCTGCCGACCCTCCGCGCCCTGCTCGAGCAGGGCGCGAGGGTCGTGGCGATCTCGCACCTCGGCCGCCCGAAGGGCGCGCCGGAGGCGAAGTACTCGCTCGCGCCGGTGGCGCGGCGGCTGGAGGAGCTGCTCGGCTCGCCGGTCGCCTTCGCCGCCGACACGGTGGGCGAGGATGCGCAGCGCGTGCGGATCGCCCTGCAGGACGGGCAGCTCGCGCTGCTCGAGAACCTGCGCTTCGACCCGCGGGAGACCAGCAAGGACGCCGCCGAGCGCGCGGCCCTCGCCGCCGAGCTCGCGACCGGGGCCGACGCGTTCGTCTCCGACGGCTTCGGCGTCGTGCACCGCGAGCAGGCGAGCGTCTTCGAGCTCGCCCAGGCGCTCCCGAGCGCCGCCGGCCTGCTCGTCGAGCGCGAGCTCGACGTGCTCTCGCGCCTGACCGAGTCGCCCGAGCGGCCGTACGCGGTCGTGCTCGGCGGCTCGAAGGTGAGCGACAAGCTCGGCGTCATCGAGCACCTGCTGCCGCGCGTCGACCGCCTGCTCATCGGCGGCGGGATGCTCTTCACGTTCCTCGCCGCGCAGGGCCACGGCGTCGCCGCGAGCCTCCTCGAGGAGGAGCAGCTCGAGCGCGTGCGCGGCTACATCGCGCAGGCCGAGGAGCTGGGGGTCGAGCTGCTGCTGCCGACCGACGTCGTCGTCGCCGAGTCCTTCGCCGCCGACTCGGCGCACGAGACCGTCGCGTCCGACGCGATCGAGCAGTCCCGCTTCGGCGCCTCGGGCATCGGGCTCGACATCGGGCCCGACTCCGCCGCGGCCTTCGCCGACGCCATCCGCGGTGCGCGCACCGTCTTCTGGAACGGCCCGATGGGCGTGTTCGAGATGGAGGCGTTCGCGGCCGGCACGAAGGCCGTCGCCCAGGCGCTCACCGAGGTGGACGGCCTCGCGGTCGTCGGCGGCGGCGACTCCGCCGCCGCGGTGCGCCAGCTCGGCTTCGCCGACGACGACTTCGGGCACATCTCCACCGGCGGCGGCGCGAGCCTCGAGTTCCTCGAGGGCGCCCGGCTGCCGGGCCTGGAAGCACTGGGCTGGTGACGAGAGGAATGGCCATGACCACGAGCCGCACCCCGCTGATCGCGGGCAACTGGAAGATGCACCAGGACCACCTGCAGGCGATCGCGCTCGTGCAGAAGCTCGCCTGGACGCTGCAGGACGCGAAGCACGACCACGCGGCGGTCGAGGTGGCGGTCTTCCCGCCCTTCACCGGCCTGCGCAGCGTGCAGACGCTCATCTCGGCCGAGCGCTTCGAGCTGCGGCACGGCGCCCAGGACGTCTCGGAGCACGACGCGGGCGCCCACACGGGCGAGGTGTCCGCCGCGATGCTCGCGAAGCTCGACTGCGCCTACGCGATCGTCGGCCACTCCGAGCGCCGCCAGGACCACGGCGAGACCGACGCGATCGTCGGCCGGAAGGCCGCCGCGGCGCTCCGCCACGGCGTCACGCCGGTGATCTGCGTCGGCGAGACGGCTGAGGACCTCGAGCAGCACGGCGCATCGGCGGTGCCCGTGCAGCAGCTGCGCGACGTGCTCGCCGAGCTGCCCGCGGCCGGCGAGATCGTCGTCGCGTACGAGCCCGTCTGGGCGATCGGCTCGGGCCAGGCGGCCACGGCCGACCAGGCGCAGCAGGTGTGCCAGGCGCTGCGCCAGGCGCTCGCCGAGGTGCGCGGCGACGAGGCGGCGGCGGCGACCCGCATCCTCTACGGCGGCAGCGTGAAGTCGGGCAACATCGCCGGCTTCATGCGCGAGCCCGACATCGACGGCGCGCTCGTCGGCGGGGCGAGCCTCGACGCGGCGGAGTTCGCGGCCATCAGCCGCTTCCAGCACCACATCGGCACCTGAGCCGCCTCCGCGGCACCCGGCCGCCGGGAATCCCTGCGGTAGGATGCTCGTTGGACTTCCCGTGGCCTGCGCCACGGCATCGACCTCGGTCGAGGATTCGGAAAGAGGGCTAGTGGAGATTCTCCAGATCATCATGCAGGTGATCCTCGGCATCACGTCTGTGCTGCTGACGCTGTTCATCCTGCTGCACAAGGGCCGCGGAGGCGGCCTGTCCGACATGTTCGGCGGCGGCGTCGGCTCGTCGCTCGGCTCGTCGGGCGTCGCGGAGCGCAACCTCAACACCATCACCGTCGTGGTCAGCCTCGCCTGGCTCGCGTCGATCGTGGTGCTCGGCCTCATCACCAAGATCGCGGGCATCTGATGGCCTCCGGTGGCAGCGCGATCCGCGGCTCGCGCGTCGGCGCGGGCCCCATGGGCGAGCAGGACCGCGGCTTCCACGCCGAGCGCGTGGCGGTCTCGTACTGGGACGCGATGGGCAACGAGACGGTCCGCTACTTCGCGGCCGACCTGCCCGAGGACGAGATCCCCGAGGTGATCGACTCGCCGTCGACGGGCCTGCCCGCCGGCCGCGACAAGGAGCACCCGCCGCAGCTCTCGAAGAACGAGCCGTACAAGACGCACCTCGCCTACGTGAAGGAGCGCCGCACGCCCGAGGAGGCCGTGCAGCTGCTCGACGAGGCGCTGCAGAAGCTGCGCTCCGCCGAGGGTCGCGGCTGACCCGCGACCGACCTGCCTAGCGGCCGTCCTGCTCCAGCAGGGCGGCCGCTTCGTCGTCGAGCAGCCAGAGCGTCTCGACCCGGCCGTGCGCCGCGGCCGCCGGAGCGGCGTCGGGCGAGGCGCCCGAGCGTGCGAGCGCGACCGCCTCGGCCTTGTCGGCGCCGGCGACGACGAGCCAGACGCGATCGGATGCGCCGATCGCGCCGACCGTGAAGCTCAGCCGCTCGGGCGGGGGCTTGGGGGAGTCGCGCACCGCGATCACGCCGGTGCCCGGCTGCGCCACGCCCGGCAGGCCGGGGAAGAGCGACGCCACATGCGCATCCGGGCCCATGCCCAGCAGCGTCAGGTCGACGGTGCCGAGCTCGGCCAGCATCGCCGTCGCGGCCGCGGCGGCCTCGTCGAGGGACGCGGAGCCCGCCGCGGGCAGCTCGTGCACGTTGCCCGCGGGGATCGGCACGCGGTCGAGCAGCGCCTCGCGCGCCTGCCGCGCGTTGCGGTCGGGGGAGTCGGCGGCGACGAACCGCTCGTCGCTCCACGTCAGGTGCATGCGCGACCAGTCGACCTCGCGGTCGACGAGCGCCGCGAGCAGCTCGATGCCGACACTGCCGCCGGTGAGCGCGACGGTCGCGCGCCCCTGGGCCTCGACGAGCTCGGCCAGGAGCGCGACCAGGCGGTCGGCGGTGGCCGCGACGAGCGCGGCGCGTCCCTCGTGCACGACGACGCTCATGCCGCGTGCTCCAGCGTCGACAGCAGCACCTGGCGGTACATGTCGTCGGGTGCGAGCTTGCGGAGCTCCTCCGCGAGCTGGTCCTCGAGCCCGCGGGTCGAGAGCGCGACGTGGTGCTCGGGCTGCCCCGGCTGCCGCAGCACGCCCACCGAGTCGCGCAGGCGCGTGAGCGAGGAGTCGCCGCTGTCGCGCTGCAGCTCGACCGCGTGCAGGCCGCTCGAGCCGGTCGGGGTCTCGCCCGCTTCGACCTTCTCGATCGGCACGCCGAGGCGCAGGTGCAGCCACGCGGCCATGAGGTGCACGCTCGGGTTGCCGAGGTCGCCCGAGACGCGGCCGCCGTGCACCGGCTCGAAGGGCGGCTGGTCGAGCAGCGCCGCGAGATGCGCGCGCCAGTTCGTCAGCCGCGTCCACGCGAGGTCGGTGTCGCCGGGCGTGTAGCAGCCGGCGAGCGACAGGATCGCCGCGTGCGGGTCCGCCTGCCTGCCGGAGTCGGTGATGCGGCGCTGCGAGATCTGGCCGAGCTGCGCCGCGGAGGGCGTCTCGGGCATGAAGCTCGGCCACCAGGCGACGACGGGCGCGTCGGGCAGCAGCAGGCCCTGCACGATGCCGAGCAGGTGCGAGCCGAGCTCGCCGTAGCACTGCAGCAGCACGACCTCGCTCGCGCCGGCGTCGGCGCCCACGCGCAGCTCGGCGTCGAGGCGCGGCTCCTCGCCGGCGTTGACGTGGTCGGGGTTCCGCGAGACGACGATGACGCGCATGGGGTGCTCGCGGGAGGCGGCGTTGGCGGCGCGGATCGCCTCCTCCTCGCCTCCGATCTGCGTGTGGATGACGAGCGTCAGCACCCGCCCGAGCGCGACCACGCCGCCCTCGTCGCGGATCTCGAGCATCCGTCGCTGCACCTCTGCGGTGTTCGTGCGGGAGAGTCGGATGATCACGGTCGCCTCCAGTGCCGTCCGTCGCGCGCGAGGAGCTCGTGCGCGCTGCGCGGGCCCCACGAGCCCGGCTGGTACTGCTCCACGGGGCCGCCCTGCGCCTCCCAGTGCTCCTCGATCGGGTCGAGGATCTTCCAGGAGAGCTCGACCTCCTCGTGGCGGGGGAACAGGGGCGGGTCGCCCAGCAGCACGTCGAGGATGAGCCGCTCGTACGCCTCGGGGCTCTCCTCGGTGAACGCGTGCCCGTAGCCGAAGTCCATGGTCACGTCGCGCACGTGCATGCCGGGGCCCGGCACCTTCGAGCCGAAGCGCATCGAGACGCCCTCGTCCGGCTGCACGCGGATGACGAGCGCGTTCTCGCTCATCGTGCGCATGTCGGATGCGTCGAAGAGGTACTGCGAGGCGCGCTTGAAGACGATCGCGATCTCGGTGACGCGGCGGCCGAGGCGCTTGCCGGCGCGCAGGTAGAAGGGCACGCCCGCCCAGCGGCGGGTGTCGACCTCGAGCCGCACGGCCGCGTAGGTCTCGGTGCCGGAGTCGGGGCGCATGCCCTCCTCCTCGAGAAAGCCCTTCACGAGCGCGCCGCCGTGCCAGCCCGCGGCGTACTGGCCGCGCGCGGTCGACTCGTCGAGTGGGAGCGGCACACGCGCGGCGCGCAGCACCTTCTCCTTCTCGACCCGCAGGTCGGCGGCGTCGAACGAGACCGGCTCCTCCATGGCGGTGAGCGCGAACAGCTGCAGCAGGTGGTTCTGGATGACGTCGCGCGCGGCGCCGATGCCGTCGTAGTAGCCGGCGCGGCCGCCGACGCCGATGTCCTCGGCCATCGTGATCTGCACGTGGTCGATGTGGTTGGCGTTCCAGATCGGCTCCCACAGCGCGTTGGCGAAGCGCAGCGCGAGGATGTTCTGCACCGTCTCCTTGCCGAGGTAGTGGTCGATGCGGAAGACGCTGTCGGGCGGGAACACCGACTCGACGACGGCGTTCAGCTCGCGCGCGGAGGCGAGGTCGTGCCCGAAGGGCTTCTCGATGACGACGCGGCGCCAGCGGTCGCCGTCGTCCTCGGCGAGGCCGGAGCGCTTCAGCTGCTGCGTGACGAGCGGGAAGGCGTTCGGCGGGATCGAGAGGTAGAAGGCGTGGTTGCCCATGGTGCCGCGCGTGCGGTCGAGCTCGTCGAGCACCTCGGCGAGGCGGTCGAAGGCCGCGTCGTCGTCGAAGTCGCCCTGCACGAAGCGGATGCCCTCGGAGAGCTGGCGCCAGACCGACTCGCGGAACGCGGTGCGCGCGTGCTGCTGCACCGCCTCGCGGACGACGTCGGCGAACTGCTCGTGCGTCCAGTCGCGGCGGCCGAACCCCACGAGCCCGAAGCCGGGCGGCAGCAGGCCGCGGTTGGCGAGGTCGTAGACGGCGGGCAGCAGCTTCTTCCGCGCGAGGTCGCCGGTGACGCCGAAGAACGTCATCGCGTTGGGGCCGGGGATGCGCGTGAGGCGCTGGTCGGACGGGTCGCGCAGCGGGTTGGCGCCGGGCCCGATCGGCACCGGCTGCACCGCGCCGCCGGCGCCGCGTGCCGGGCCGACGCCGGTCGGGGCCGCGTGCGCGGCCCCGACCTCGGTGTCCGTCATCGGCCTGCCAGGGCGAGGAGCCGGTCGAGCCCCTCGTCGAGGTCGCTGAGCGTGAGCGAGAGCACGGGCCGGCCGTGCTCGGCGAGCACGCTCGCGTCGCCGGAGGCCTGCGCCTGCAGCAACTGGCCGAACGTGAAGGGCCTGCCGGGGATGTCGAGGTCCTCGTGCGGCTGGCCGAGCAGCTGCAGGAAGACGCCGTTCGGCGTGCCGCCCTTGTGGTACTGGCCGGTCGAGTGCAGGAAGCGCGGCCCCCACCCGAAGGTGACCGGGCGCCCCGTGCGCGCCGCCAGGGCAGCGCGGAGCCGCTCGAAGCGCGGCTGGCCGATGCGGTCGAGGTACGCGTGCACCGCGACGTAGCCGCCCTCGCCGAGCTGCGCGAGCAGCGCGTCGACGGATGCCTCGAGGGAGTCGCGCACGACGCCCGCGGTGCCGCGCACCTCGATGCCCGCGTCGACGACGTCGGCGGGGCGCTGCGGCTCGAGCGCGTCGAGCAGGCCGCGGGCGGCGACCTTCGCCGACTCGACGTCGGGCTGGTCGAAGGGGTTGATGCCGAGCAGGCGCCCGGCGACCGCGGTCGCGAACTCCCACACGAGCAGCTGCGCGCCGAGCGTGCCGGCGACCTCGACCTCGCCGTGCTCCACGTGGCTCGCCTCGCGGGCGGAGCCGACGAGGCGCACGACCTGCAGGTCGGGCAGGTCGGCCGAGAGCTCGGGCGCCGACTTCTCGAGCACGACGGGCAGGATGCCCACGCCGTCCTTGCCGGTCGACTCGGCGATGAGCTGCTCGGCCCAGTCGCCGAGGCCCACGATGTGCGTGCCGTCGGCGACGATGCCGAGCTTGTCGCGCAGCGGCCGGGTGCCCGCGATCGCCGCCGCGAGCATCAGGCCGGGGTTGTCGTCGGCGTCCTCGCTGATCTCGGGCAGGGCCGCGACGGCCTCGTCGAGCAGCTCGCGCACGTCGACGCCCGCGAGCCCCGACGGCACGATGCCGAAGGCCGTGAGCGCCGAGTAGCGGCCGCCGACGTTCGGGTCGGCGTTGAAGACCCGGTAGCCGGCGCGCCGGGCGTCCTGGTCGAGCGGGGAGCCGGGGTCGGTGACCACGATGATGCGCTCGGTCGGGTCGATCCCGGCGTCGCGGTACGCGGCCTCGAACGCCCGCCGCTGGCTGTCGGTCTCGAGCGTCGAGCCCGACTTCGACGACACGACGAGCGCGGTGCGCTGCAGGCCGTCGCGGAGCGCGCGGCGCACCTGGCCGGGCTCCGTGGAGTCGAGCACGGTGAGGTTGACGCCCGCGGTGCGCGTGATGACCTCCGGCGCGAGCGACGAGCCGCCCATGCCGGCGAGCGCGATGCGGTCGACGCCGTGCTGGCGCAGCTGCTTGCGGAGCGCCTCGATGTCGTCGACGAGCCCGCGCGTCGACGCGGCGGCCTCGACCCATCCGAGCCGGATCGACGCCTCGGGCTCGGCGGCCTCGCCCCAGAGCGTGGCATCGCCCGAGACGAGGCGGCCGGCCACGCCGTCGACGACGAGCTGCGGCACGATGCGCTCGATGGCCTCGAGCGCGGCGCCGGAGGCGGTGATCGTGAAGGTCATCGCCCCGCTCCCGCCTGGTCGAGGTGGCCCTGCACGGTCTGGACGAGCTCGGCCCACGAGGCGTCGAACTTCTCGAGCCCCTCGGTCTCGAGCAGCTCGACGACCTCGACGTACGAGACGCCGACCCGCTCGAGCTCGTCGAGCAGCGCGCTCGACTCGTCGGCGCGGCCCGTCACGGTGTCGCCCGTGATCGTGCCGTGGTCGGCGAGCGCCTCGAGCGTCTTCTCGGGCATGGTGTTGACCGTCTGCGGGGCGACGAGCTCGGTCACGTAGAGCGTGTCGGGCAGCGACGGGTCCTTGACGCCCGTCGAGGCCCACAGCGGCCGCTGCGTGTTGGCGCCCGCCTCGAGCAGCGTGAGCGCGCGCTCGGTCGCGAACGTCTCCTGCCACGCGCGGTAGGCGAGGCGCGCGTTGGCGAGGCCCGCCTTGCCCTTGAGCGCGGCGGCCTCCTCGGTGCCGATCGCGTCGAGGCGCTTGTCGATCTCGGTGTCGACGCGCGAGACGAAGAACGATGCGACCGAGTGGATCCTCGACAGGTCGTGGCCCGCCTGCTGGGCGCGCTCGAGGCCCGTGAGGTAGGCGTTCATGACGTCGCGGTAGCGGTCGAGCGAGAAGATCAGCGTGACGTTGACGCTGATGCCCGCGCCGATCGTCGCGGCGATCGCCTCGAGGCCCTCGCGGGTCGCCGGGATCTTGATGAGCACGTTCTCGCGCCCGACCCGCTCGTGGAGCTGCTTCGCCTGGGCGATCGTGCCCTCGGTGTCGCGGGCGAGCCCGGGCTCCACCTCGATCGACACGCGGCCGTCGCGGCCGCCCGTCGCCTCGTAGACGGGGGCGAACAGGTCGCACGCGTCGGCCACGTCCTTCGTGGTGAGCGCCGTGATGACCTCGTCGACGCCGGCGCCGCGGCCGGCCTGCTCGACGACCGCGGCCTCGTAGCTGTCGCCGGCGGCGATCGCGTTGGCGAAGATCGTCGGGTTGGTCGTGACGCCGACGACGTTGCGCTCCTCGATGAGCGCCGCGAGCGAGCCGCTCGTGAGCCGCTCGCTCGAGAGGTCGTCGAGCCAGATGCTGACGCCAGCGTCGCTGAGCGCCTTGGTGTTCTCGTTCATGGGTGTGCCTCCTCGCCCGCTCAGCGGGCTGCGTCGATGGATGCGCGAGCGGCCTCGACCACGGCCTCCGCCGTGAAGCCGAACTCGCGGAACAGGGTCTGCCAGTCGGCGCTCGCGCCGAAGTGGTCGATCGCGACCGTGCGGCCGGCGTCGCCGACGATGCCGTGCCACGTGAGGGCGGAGCCGGCCTCGACCGACACCCGGGCGCGCACCGCGGACGGCAGCACCGACTCGCGGTACTCGGCCGACTGCTCGGCGAACCACTCGAGCGACGGCGCGGCGACGACCCGGGCGGGCACGCCGTCGGCCTGCAGCTGCTCGCGCGCGGCGAGCGCGAGCTGCACCTCGGAGCCGGTCGCGATGAGCAGCACCTGCGGCTCGCCGCCGGCCGCCTCGGCGAGCACGTACGCGCCCTTCGCGACGTTCGACGCGTGGGCGAGCGTGTCGCCCTCTGCCGCACCGTCACCGCGCTCGAGCACGGGCAGGTTCTGGCGCGTGAGCGCGATGCCGACCGGGCGGTCGCGGCGCTCGAGGATCGTCTTCCACGCCCACGCGGTCTCGTTCGCGTCGGAGGGGCGCACGACCTCGAAGCCGGGGATCGCGCGGAGCGTCGCGAGCTGCTCGATCGGCTGGTGCGTCGGGCCGTCCTCGCCGAGCGCCACCGAGTCGTGCGTCCAGACGTGGATGGGGTGCACGCCCATGAGCGCGGCGAGGCGCAGCGCCGGGCGCTGGTAGTCGCTGAAGATGAGGAAGGTGCCGCCGTAGGGCCGGGTCGGGCCGTGCAGCACGATGCCGTTCAGGATCGACGCCATGGCGTGCTCGCGGATGCCGAAGTGCATCGTGCGGCCGCTCGCGGAGGCGTTGGGCCACGCGTCGGTCGCGTGCTGCGCCGGCGCGAACGAGCCCTTGCCCTCGAGCGTGGTGTTGTTCGACTCGGCGAGGTCGGCCGAGCCGCCCCAGAGCTCGGGGATCACGTCGGCGAGCGCGTTCAGCACCTTGCCGGACGCGGCCCGGGTCGACACCTCGGTGCCGGCCTCGAACACGGGGAGGGCCTCCTCGACGCCGTCGGGCAGCGCGCCCGAGAGCAGCCGGTCGAGCAGCGCCTTGCGCTCGGGGTTGGCGCTCGCCCACGCGTCGAAGCGCTCCTGCCACGCGCCGCGCGCCGCGGCGGCGCGCTCCGCGGCGTTGCCGCGCGTGTACTCGATGACCGCGTCGTCGACCTGGAACGACTGCTCGGGGTCGAAGCCGAGCACCTCCTTGACGGCCGCGACCTCCTCGGCGCCGAGCTTGGAGCCGTGGATCTTGCCCGTGCCCTGCTTCTTCGGGGCCGGCCAGCCGATGATCGTCTTCAGGATGATGAGGCTGGGCTTGGCGGTCTCGCCCTGCGCCTCGAGGATCGCCGCATGCAGCGCCTCGACGTCCTCGACGTACTCGGCCGAGGTGGGGTCGTCGCCCTGGCGCCACGAGACCTCGAGCACCTGCCAGCCATAGGCCTCGTAGCGGCCCTTGACGTCCTCGGTGAAGGCGATGTCGACGTCGTCCTCGATCGAGATGGCGTTGGAGTCGTAGATCGCGATCAGGCGGCCGAGCTGGTGGTGGCCCGCGAGCGAGCCGGCCTCGCTCGTGACGCCCTCCTGCAGGTCGCCGTCGCCGGCGATCACGTAGGTGTAGTGGTCGAACGGGCTCTCGCCCTCGGGCGTGCCCGGGTCGAGCAGCTCGCGCTCGAAGCGCTGCGCGTAGGCGAAGCCCACGGCCGAGGCGAGGCCCTGGCCGAGCGGGCCGGTGGTGATCTCGACGCCCTTCGTGTGCCCGTACTCGGGGTGGCCGGGCGTGAGGGAGCCCCACGTGCGCAGCGACTCGATGTCGTGCTTCTCGAGGCCCGAGCCCGTCAGGTAGAGCTGGATGTACTGCGTCAGCGACGAGTGGCCGACGGAGAGGATGAAGCGGTCGCGGCCGAGCCAGCGCTCGTCCGCCGGGTCGCGGTCCATGACCTTCTGGAAGAGCAGGTGCGCGACGGGCGCGAGGCTCATCGCCGTGCCGGGGTGGCCGTTGCCGACCTTCTCGACGGCGTCAGCCGCGAGCACTCGAGCCGTGTCCACGGCCTGCTGGTCGGTGGGGGTCCATGCGAATGCCAATGAGGCTCCTTGTTCGGGCGGCGCGGAGCCGCTGCGGTGCGGACGGATGCGACCCGTCCAGCATAGTGAGCAGGCACATCCGCGCCCGGGTCCACTCCCGCACTGCGACGCCCCGCGTCGGATAGGATGGTGGTCGGCCCTCGGGGCCGCGCCCCCACTCTCCGGAACGGAAGCAGCCGCATGTCGAACGCCACCTCGCACGGCGTGTCGACGCCCGCGGCGGAGGCTGCGACGGGGGAGCGGGGCCGCTCGCGGCTCGCCCGCAAGGCATCGGCCTACGTCGCGCTCACGAAGCCGCGCGTGATCGAGCTGCTGCTCGTGACGGCGCTGCCGACGATGTTCCTGGCCGCCGGCGGCGTGCCGCCGATCGGCGCGCTGCTCGCGACCCTGCTCGGCGGCTTCCTCTCGGCCGGCAGCGCGAACGCGTTCAACATGATCATCGACCGCGACATCGACCGCGTCATGCACCGCACGAAGCAGCGGCCGCTCGTCACCGGCGCGCTCTCGGTCGCCGAGGCGCACGTGTTCGCGTGGACCCTCGCGGTCGTCTCGACGCTCGTGCTGGGCTTCTTCGCCAACTGGCTCGCCGCCGGGCTCTCGATCGCTGCGATCGCCTTCTACGTGCTCGTCTACACGATGCTGCTGAAGCGCCGCACCGAGCAGAACATCGTCTGGGGCGGCATCGCCGGGTGCTTCCCCGTCGTGATCGGCTGGGCCGGGGTGACGGGCTCGCTCGACTGGCCCGCCTGGATCCTCTTCGCGCTCGTGTTCCTCTGGACGCCCGCGCACTACTGGCCGCTGTCGATGAAGTACCGCGACGACTACGAGGCGGCCGACGTGCCGATGCTCGCCGTCGTCCGCGGCCGGCCGATGGTCGGCATCCAGGTCATCCTCTACGCGTGGGCGTCGCTCGCGTGCACGCTGCTGCTCATCCCGGTCGCGGGCATGGGGCTGCTCTACGCCGCGGTCGCGGTGATCGCCGGCGCCTGGTTCGTCGGCGAGGCGCACGCGCTCTACGGCCGCGCGATCGCGGGCGAGCGCGAGATCCGCGCGATGCGGGTGTTCCACGCCTCGAACACCTACCTGACGCTCATCTTCCTCGCGGTCGGCGTCGACCCGCTGCTGCCGTTCTGAGCCGGCCCGGCCGGGCTACACCCGGTCGAGCATCTGCAGCAGCCGCCCCTCGCGCAGCGCCCACGGGCTCACGTCGAGCTGCTTGACGCCGAACGCGCGCATCGCCTCGGAGAGCACGATGCCGCCGGCGACGATCTGGAAGGTGCGCTCGGGGGTGATGCCGGGCAGCGCCGCGCGCGACCGCGCGTCCATCTTCGCGAGCCGCGGCACCCAGTCGTCGAGCTGGCCGCGCGTGAGCACGGCGCGATCGGCGTCGCCGACGCCCGGCATGAGGTTGCCCGCGAGCCGGGCGAGCGAGCGGATGGTCTTCGACGAGCCGATGACGTGGTCCGGCTTGCCGTAGGGCCGCACCTGCGCGACCGCGTCGTCGAGCACCGCCTTGGCGTAGAGCCGCAGCGCGCGCTGATCGGCGATCGCGGGCGGGTCGGCGTGGAAGAACCCGACGGTGCTCCGGCCCGCGCCGAGCGGCACCGACAGCGCGATCGCGGGCTCCTCGTCGTCGCCGACCGCGACCTCGAGCGAGCCGCCGCCGATGTCGAGCAGCAGGATCCGCCCCGCCGACCAGCCGAACCAGCGGCGCACCGCGAGGAACGTCAGCCTCGCCTCATCGGCGCCCGAGAGGATGTCGAGCGAGACGTCGGCCTCGCGCTCGATCCGCGCCACGACCTCCTCGCCGTTCGCGGCCTCGCGCAGGGCGCTCGTCGCCATCACGACGAAGTCGTCGAGGTGCTCGCTCCTGGCGATCTCGGCGCACTCGCCGATCGCGGCGACGAGCGCGTCGACGCCCTCGTCGCTGATCGCCCCGTCCTCGTCGAGGTAGCGCATGAGCCGCAGGGTCAGCTTGTGCGAGCGCTGCGGCACGGGGCGCCCGCCGAGCCGCACGTCGACGATCAGCAGGTGCACGGTGTTCGAGCCGATGTCGAGCACGCCGAGGCGCGCGCCGTGCCCGACGGCGCCGATCGCGCCGTCGACCGGACGCCCGCTCATGCCGCGGCCGCCGCGACCGGCTCGCGGAGCGCTCGCGCCGGCTGCGGCCGCAGCGACAGCACCACCGCGGCGCCGATGGCGGTCGCGATCACCGACAGCACCATGTGGATGCCGACGAGCAGGATCGGCAGGCCGAGGTTCGACTGCACGACCCCCACCAGGATCTGCACGAGGATGACGCCGAGGAGCGCGACCGCCCAGCGCAGGTGGGCGCGCGGCCCGCGCTTCGCCGCGACCGCGACGACCGCGAGCACGAGCGCGAGGAGCGCGTACCCGGGCCACGCGTGCACGTGCTGCATCACCGCAGGGTCGAGGCCGTTGCGGGCCGCGCCGCCGTCGCCCGCGTGCGGGCCGGAGCCGGTCGTGAGCACGCCGACGAAGACGACGACCGCGAGCGCGAAGGTCATCGCGTGCACGAGCGCCGACTGCCAGCGGGGCGCGATTCGCGGCCCGGGCGCCCCGACGACGACGCGCCACACGAGCACCGCCGAGAGCGCCACGAGGATCACCGAGAGGAAGAAGTGCACGCCGACGGTGTCGGGGCGCAGCGCCATCCAGACCACCACCGCGCCGATGAGCGCCTGCGCGACCGTCAGCCCCAGCACGAGCGCGGCGAGCGCGACGATCGCGCGGCCGGCGCGGCTGCGCACCGCGAGCACGACCATCACGACGGCGATCAGCACCACGATGCCGCCCCACACCCGGTTCGTGAACTCGATGATGCCGTGGATGCCCTGCTCGGGCACGGGCGTGAAGGACTCCGGCGTGCAGTTGGGCCACTCGGAGCAGCCGAGGCCGGATCCGGTCAGGCGCACGGCACCGCCGGTGCCGACGATGACGATCTGCGAGACCAGGGTGGCCCATGCAGCGACGACCAGGGCGCGGGAGCGCTCGAGCAAGATGCACCTCTCATGCCGTTCGCGATAGGATCGAGGGGAGCCCATCGGCTCCGAACCCCTGCGCCGCTCCAGCGGCGAGGCATGTGCGAAGGCCCTTCAAGTATGGCCGAGCGCCGCGGTTCGGGTGGTCGCGCGGAATGCCGAGGAGCACCGCCGGGTTGCACACGACGGATGGAAGGGGGAGCGATGTCCGACGTCCTGATCGACCGGCCCGAGCTCGAGAGCCTGGGACAGTACGAATTCGGCTGGCACGACTCCGACGAGGCGGGTGCCATCGCCAAGCGAGGGCTGAGCGAGCAGGTGGTCCGCGAGATCTCCGAGCTCAAGAGCGAGTCCGACTGGATGCTCGAGCGCCGCCTCAAGGGGCTGCAGCTGTTCGAGCGCAAGCCGATGCCGACGTGGGGTGCCGACATCTCCGGCATCGACTTCGACAACATCAAGTACTTCGTGCGCTCCACGGAGCGCCAGGCGCAGTCCTGGGAGGACCTCCCCGAGGACATCCGCAACACCTACGACCGCCTCGGCATCCCGGAGGCGGAGCGCTCGCGCCTCGTCGCCGGCGTCGCGGCGCAGTACGAGTCGGAGGTCGTGTACCACCAGATCCAGGAGGAGCTGGAGGCGCAGGGCGTCATCTTCATGGACACCGACACGGCGCTGCGCGAGCACCCGGAGTTCTTCGAGGAGCACTTCGGCACCGTGATCCCGGCCGGCGACAACAAGTTCGCCGCGCTCAACACGGCGGTGTGGTCGGGCGGCTCGTTCGTCTACGTGCCCAAGGGCGTCCACGTCGAGATCCCGCTGCAGGCCTACTTCCGGATCAACACCGAGAACATGGGCCAGTTCGAGCGCACGCTCATCATCGCCGACGAGGGCTCGTACGTGCACTACATCGAGGGCTGCACGGCCCCGATCTACTCGTCCGACTCGCTGCACTCGGCCGTGGTCGAGATCATCGTGAAGAAGAACGCCCGCGTGCGCTACACGACGATCCAGAACTGGTCGAACAACGTCTACAACCTCGTCACGAAGCGCGCCATCGCCGAGGAGGGCGCGACGATGGAGTGGATCGACGGCAACATCGGCTCCAAGGTGACGATGAAGTACCCGTCGATCTACCTGGTCGGCGAGCGCGCCAAGGGCGAGACGCTGTCGGTGGCCTTCGCGGGCCCCGGCCAGCACCAGGACGCCGGCGCGAAGATGATCCACATGGCGCCGTACACGACGTCGTCGATCGTCTCGAAGTCGATCGCCCGCGGCGGCGGCCGTGCCGGCTACCGCGGGGAGGTGCGGGTCGACGCGAACGCCCACCACTCCGCCAACACGGTGCGCTGCGACGCGCTGCTCGTCGACACCATCTCGCGCTCCGACACCTACCCGGCCATCGACATCCGCGTCGACGACGTGGTGCTCGGGCACGAGGCGACGGTCTCGAAGGTCAGCGAGGAGCAGCTGTTCTACCTCATGTCGCGAGGCATGGCGGAGGACGAGGCGATGGCCATGATCGTCCGCGGCTTCATCGAGCCGATCGCCCGCGAGCTGCCGATGGAGTACGCGCTCGAGCTCAACAAGCTCATCGAGATGAGCATGGAAGGATCCGTCGGCTGATGACCGCGACTGACACGACCCCCGCTGCCCTGCGCACCGAGGCCGAGCCCGCCCGGCCCATCCAGACCCGGTCCGAGCGGCCGACGTCGTTCGACCCGGCCGACTTCGGCGCGCCCACGGGTCGCGAGGTCAACTGGAAGCTCTCCGACGTGCGCCGGCTCGCACCGCTGTTCGTCGACGAGGAGACCGAGGCCGGCGACGAGCCCGGCATCGCGTACGACGTCGACGGCATCGCCGAGCGCGGCCTGCTCGTCGAGTCGACCGGACACGACGCGGCGCCGCGGGGAGAGATCTTCCGCCCCGAGGACGTCGTGAGCGCGATCGCCTGGAAGCGCTGCCCGAACGCGCTGCACATCCGCCTGCCCGAGGGGCAGGAGGTCGCCGAGCCGATCGTCGCCCGCCTGCACGGCCTCGGCGCCGACCGGCACGCGAACGCGCACATCGTGATCGAGGCGCAGCCCGGCTCGATCGGCACCGTCGTGCTGCACCACTCGGGCAGCGCCCGGTACGCGCAGAACGTCGAGATCCTCGTGCGCGCCGGTGCCCGGCTGACCGTCATCAGCGTGCAGGACTGGGACGACGACGCGGTGCACGCGTCGGCCCACCAGGCGGTCGTCGCCGACGGCGGCTGCCTCAAGCACATGGTGGTCTCGTTCGGCGGCGGCGTCGTGCGGGTGAACCCCTCGGTGCGCCTCGCCGGCCACCGCGCGGAGGGCGAGCTCTACGGCCTGTCGTTCGCCGACGCGGGCCAGCACCTCGAGAGCCAGGTCTACCTCTTCCACGAGGGCGTCGAGACCCGCGGCGACGTGCTCTACAAGGGCGCGCTGCAGGGCACGGGCGCTCGCTCCGTCTGGATCGGCGACGTGCTGATCGGCTCCGGCGCGACCGGCACCGACAGCTACGAGAAGAACCAGAACCTCGTGCTCTCCGACGGCACGCGCGCCGACAGCATCCCCAACCTCGAGATCGAGACGGGCGACATCGCCGGAGCCGGCCACGCGTCGGCCACCGGCCGCTTCGACGACGAGCAGCTGTTCTACCTGCAGTCCCGCGGCATCGAGGAGGAGGAGGCGCGACGCCTCGTCGTCATCGGCTTCCTCATGGAGATCGTGCAGAAGATCGGCGTGGCCGAGATCGAGGAGCGCCTCGCCGAGGCGATCGACGAGGAGCTGCGCCGCGGCGCCGGCCTCGCGCCCGCGACGAGGGCTGGGGCATGACCGCGCAGCGCGCGTGCGGCGTCGACGACGTCTCCGTCAGGTCGGCCGTGATGGTCGAGCTCGACGGCATCGCCGTCGCGATCGTCAAGGACTCGGCCGGCGACATCCACGCGATCGGCGACACCTGCACCCACGGCGAGATCTCGCTGTCGGAGGGCTTCGTCGAGGGCGACACGATCGAGTGCTGGGCGCACGGCTCGCAGTTCGAGCTGCGCACGGGCACGCCGAAGAACCTGCCGGCCTTCGAGCCGGTGCCGGTGTTCCCGGTGACGATCGACGGCGACGACGTGCTCGTCGACGTGCAGAACCCTCTGATCAACGACTGACACAGCTGTGACGCGGCGTGACGCCGCGAAGGAAGGAAGCGCGATGAGCGTGCTGGACATCAAGGACCTGCGGGTCTCGATCGAGACCGAGCAGGGCAAGAAGGAGATCCTGCGGGGCGTCGACCTGTCGATCAGCTCCGACGAGATCCACGCGGTGATGGGGCCGAACGGCTCCGGCAAGTCGACCCTGGCGTACACGATCGCCGGTCACCCCCGCTACACCGTCGACGGCGGCTCGATCACGCTCGACGGCGAGGACGTGCTGGCGATGAGCGTCGACGAGCGCGCCCGCGCGGGCCTGTTCCTCGCCATGCAGTACCCGGTGGAGATCCCGGGCGTGACCGTGTCGAACTTCCTCCGCACGGCGAAGACGGCCGTGTCGGGCGAGGCGCCGCGCGTGCGCGAGTGGATCGGCGACGTGCGGAAGGCGATGGAGTCGCTGCGCATGGACTCCTCCTTCGGCGAGCGCAACGTGAACGAGGGCTTCTCGGGCGGCGAGAAGAAGCGCCACGAGATCCTGCAGATGGAGCTCCTGCGCCCCCGCTTCGCCGTGCTCGACGAGACCGACTCCGGCCTCGACGTCGACGCGCTGCGCATCGTGTCGGAGGGCGTCAACCGCATCAAGGCCGAGACCGGCCTCGGCGTGCTCCTCATCACGCACTACACGCGCATCCTCCGCTACATCAAGCCCGACCACGTGCACGTGTTCGTGAACGGCCGCATCGCCGAGCAGGGCGGCCACGAGCTGGCCGACCGGCTCGAGGAGGAGGGCTACGACCGCTACCTGAAGGCCGGCGTCTGATGGCGCTGGTCGAGGTCGACGCCACGAAGTTCGACCAGGTCACGGATGCTCTGAAGGACGTCGTCGACCCGGAGCTCGACGTCAACATCGTCGACCTGGGCCTCGTCTACGACCTCGCGTGGGACGACGAGCAGGACGCGCTCGTGATCTCGATGACGCTCACCTCGGCCGGCTGCCCGCTGACCGACGTGATCGAGACCGAGATCGCCGAGAAGCTCGACGGCGTCGTGGAGCGGTTCCGCATCAACTGGGTGTGGATGCCGCCGTGGGGTCCGGAGCGGATCACCGAGGACGGCCGAGAGATGATGCGGGCGTTGGGGTTCACGATCTGACCAGAGGTCAGATCGCGGACGATCCGGTGGATCGTCCGCCCCAACGCCGTCGCGAGCGCAAGCGAGCGAGCTGGGGTTCACGATCTGACCAGAGGTCAGATGACCGTTGATTGGTCACGTTTCGTCACGGCACGCCGGTGCCCGCGACGAAACGTGACCAATCGGCGTTCCGGGGGGGGTCTGCAGGGGCGGATGTGGCGACGCCTCAGCCCGCCCGGCGCACCCGCGGCGCCCAGGCGCGCTCGGTCTCGACGACCGAGAGCATCGACCAGACGGTCGGCGCGAGCGGCGGATAGTCCTCCACGATGCGGCGCAGCACCTGGTCGCTCACGTCGTGGTCGGGGCGCACGGCGCCGGGCGGCAGGATGCGCTCGGAGCGCAGCAGCAGCACCACGATCTCGTCGACGCTCGGCAGCTCGGACATGAACTCCCACGGGTCCTCGCCCGCGCGCAGCCGCTCCTCGACGAGCACCGAGCGCTCGTCGAGCGCCTCCGCGCGCAGCACCTCGAGGCTCGCGTGCCTGCGCGGCGAGGGGTGGGGCGCTGGCTTCCGGGTCACCGATCCAGCCTAGGCGGAAGCCCCGCGGGCGCGCCCGCTCAGGGCCGGCCCTCGTGCCGCGGCTTGCGCGCGGGCCGCTCGTCGCGGTCGCGCCCGCCGCGGTCGTCGCGGCCGCGGCGCTCGCCGCGCTGCTCCCGCGCGCCCGTGTCGACGCGGATGTCGATGGGCACGCCCGAGATGCGGGTCTTCGAGAGCCGCTCGAGCTGCGAGCGGTCGAGCTCGGGCAGCTCGACGAGCGTGAAGTCCCAGCGGATCTGGATGCGGCCGAAGTCGTCGCGGCCGAGCCCGCCCTCGTTGGCGAGCGCGCCGACGATCTGGCGCGGCTCGACGCCCTTGCGGCTGCCGACGGCGAGGCGGTACGTGGTCGCGTCGGAGGGGCCGCGGCGGGCGCGCCGCTCGCCGGCCTGGCCGTCGCCCATGCGCTCCGGGCGGTCGCCGCGCGCGGGCCGCTCGCCTCGGTCGGCGCGCGACGCCTGGAGCGCGCGGTCCGCCTGCTCGTCGAGCAGCAGCGGCGCGTCGCCCTGCGCGACGACGGCGAGGGCCGCCGCGACGTCCTCCTGCGGCACGTCGTGGTGCTCGACGTAGTGCGCGACGATCTCGCGGAAGCGATCGATGCGATCGGTCTCGGCGAGCGCGGCGGTGATCGCGTCATCGAAGCGCGTCAGGCGCGTCGCGTTCACCTCGCCGGCGCTCGGCATCGGCATGACGGCGACCGTGCCGCGCGTCGCCTTCTCGATCGCGCTCAGCATCCTCCGCTCACGGGCGGTCACGAAGCTGATCGCGTCGCCGGTGCGGCCCGCGCGGCCGGTGCGGCCGATGCGGTGCACGTACGACTCGGTGTCGATCGGCAGGTCGTAGTTGATGACGTGGCTGATGCGCTCGACATCGAGCCCGCGCGCGGCGACGTCCGTCGCGACGAGCACGTCGAGGTCGCCCGAGCGCAGCTGCTCGATGGTCTTCTCGCGCTGCGGCTGGGCGACGTCGCCCGAGATCGCAGCGGCGGCGTAGCCGCGGGCGCGCAGCCGCTCGGCCACGGTCTCGGTCTCGTTGCGGGTGCGCGTGAAGACGATCGCCGCCTCGAACGGCTCGACCTCGAGCACGCGCGTGAGCGCCTCGAGCTTCTGCTGGTAGGAGACCATGAGCGCGCGCTGCGTGATGCTCGGCGACGTCGCCGCGCTCCCGCGCACGGTGATCTCGGCGGGCTCGCGCAGGTGCTGCTGCGAGATCGCGCGGATCTGCCGCGGCATCGTCGCCGAGAACAGCGCGACCTGCTTCTCGGCGGGCGTCGCCTGCAGGATCTGGTCGACGTCCTCCGCGAAGCCCATCCGCAGCATCTCGTCGGCCTCGTCGAGCACGACGTGGGTGAGGCCCGACAGGTCGAGCGTGCCCTTCGCGAGGTGGTCCATGATGCGGCCCGGCGTGCCGACGACGACGTGGACGCCGCGGCGGAGCGCCGACAGCTGGACGCCGTAGCCCTGCCCGCCGTAGATCGGCAGCACGTGCACGCCGCCGAGGTGCGCGGCGTAGCGCTCGAAGGCCTCGCAGACCTGCACGGCGAGCTCGCGCGTGGGCGTCAGCACGAGCGCCTGGGGGCTGCGCCGCTCGACGTCGATGGCCGCGAGCACCGGCAGCGCGAACGCCGCGGTCTTGCCCGTGCCGGTCGACGCGAGGCCGATGAGGTCGCGGCCGCCGAGCAGCAGCGGGATCGTCTCGGCCTGGATCGCCGAGGGCGTCTCGTAGCCGACGTCGTCGAGCGCTCGGAGGATGTCTGCCGGCAGTCCGAGGCTCGCGAACGTGGTGCGCTCGCCGTCGGTGTCGGGCTCGGGAGTGGGCTGCGCGTCGGTCATGACTGCAACGCTACGCGCTGCGCGCCCCATCCGCCGCCGGCCGGCGTTCCGACGACGGAGGGTCCGCACCGTCGCGGTGCGGACCCTCGTCGTCCGGGGAGCGGATGCGGTCAGTCGGCCGCGCGGTCGAGGGCGCGGACGCCGGCCCACGCGGCGGGCATCGCCGCCGCGGCGATCGCCCACTTGACGATGCCGCCGACGATGAACGGCGTGAACCCGAAGGCGAGCGCCGTCGGCAGGTCGACGGGCGTGCCGAGCGCGGCGAGCACGGCGGCCATGTAGGGGATGCCGAACACGAACGGGATGAGGCTCGCGAGGCCGAAGAGCGCGATGGCGAGCAGCGGGCGGCGGTCCCAGCGCCGCTCGGCGAGCCAGCCGACGACCGCGGCGGTCGCGACGAAGCCGATGATGTAGCCGAAGCTCGGCGTGCCGACGGCGGCGATGCTGCCGGTGAAGCCGGCGAAGACGGGGGCGCCGGCGAGGCCGAGGCCCAGGTAGCCGGCGAGCGCGGCGACGCCGCGGCGGAAGCCGAGCGACGCGGCGACGAGCATGACGCCGAGCGTCTGGCCGGTGATCGGCACGGGCCACATCGGGATCTCGACCTGCGCGAGCGCGGCGACGACGGCGATGCCGGCGACGACGAGGAGCAGGTCCTTGACCAGGGTGCGCTGCCCGACGAGGGCGTCGGCGAGCACGGTGCGGCGCGAGAGGGCGGGGGCTGCAGTCATGGCGACAGCCTAGGACGACGCGGATGCCCGGGCGGCATCCCAGGCGGCCCGCCTAGCATCGCCGCATGAGCGATCTCGCACGCAAGGCCTCCACGCTGCTGTCGATGCACGACGAGCTCGTCGTGCTCCCCACCGTCTGGGACGCGTGGTCGGCGCGCGCCGTCGTCGACGCCGGCTTCGCCGCGCTGTCGATCGGCAGCCATCCCGTCGCCGAGTCGCGCGGGCAGGCGGACGGCGAGGGGATGTCGCTCGCAGAGGCGCTCGAGTCCATCGCGCGCATCGCCGCCGCCGTCGACGTGCCCGTCAGCGCCGACCTCGAGTCGGGCTACGGGGCGCCGCCCGCCGAGCTGATCGACCGCCTGCTCGAGGCGGGCGCCGTCGGCCTCAACGTGGAGGACACCGTGCACGGCGAGGACCGGATGCGCGAGCCGCAGGAGCACGCCGACTACGTCGCGGGCCTGCGCGCCGCGGCTGACGCCGCCGGCGTCGACGTGGTGATCAACGCGCGCACCGACGCGTTCGCCCGTCCGGAGCTGCACGGCGCCGACCCGCTCGAGCAGGCGATCGAGCGCTGCCTGCTCGCCGAGCAGGCGGGCGCGCGCTCGCTCTACCCCGTGAAGCCGCCGAGCCCGGAGGCCGTCACGAGCATCCTCGAGTGCGTGACCCTGCCCGTGAACGTCACCGCGCATCCGATCGACGGCTCGGTGTTCGGCGACCTCGCGTCGACCCGCGCGGCGGGCGTGCGGCGCGTGACCTTCGGGCCCCGGCTGCAGGCGGCGCTCACCGACGAGATCGGCTCGCTCCTGCACCGCTGGCGCTGACGCCGGGCCGCTCGGCGGGTAGCATGGAGGGCTGGGCGTGCCGCCCGCGACCCCCACCCCGACAGGACCGACATGATCGACGTGCGCGAATTCGAGCTCTCCGTGGGCCCGCGCACCCTGATGACCGACGTCTCCTTCCGCATCTCCGCGGGCGACAAGATCGGGCTCGTGGGCCGCAACGGCGCCGGCAAGACCACCATGACGAAGGTGCTCGCCGGCATCAGCGACGACCGCGACGGCCACACCTTCTCCGGCACCGTCGAGCGCTCGGGCGAGATCGGCTACCTGCCGCAGGACCCGCGCTCGGGCGACCCGAAGCAGACGGCCCGCCGCCGCATCCTCGACGCCCGCGGGCTCGGCGAGCTCGTCGAGGGCATGCGCCTGGCGACCGAGCAGATGGGGGAGGGCGGCAGCGTCGCCGACGACGCGATGCGCCGCTACAGCCGCCTCGAGGACCGCTTCCTGGCGCTCGGCGGCTACGCGGCCGAGGCCGAGGGTGCCGCGATCGCCTCGAACCTGCAGCTGCCCGACCGCATCCTCGACCAGCCGCTCGAGACGCTCTCGGGCGGCCAGCGCCGCCGCATCGAGCTCGCGCGCATCCTCTTCTCGGGCGCCGACACGATGCTGCTCGACGAGCCCACCAACCACCTCGACGCCGACTCGGTGGTGTGGCTGCGCGAGTTCCTGAAGGGCTACCAGGGCGGGCTGCTCATCATCAGCCACGACGTGCAGCTCGTCGAGGAGACGGTGAACCGCGTCTTCTACCTCGACGCGAACCGCCAGGTGATCGACATCTACAACATGTCGTGGAAGCTGTACCTGCGCCAGCGCGAGGCCGACGCCGAGCGCCGCAAGCGCGAGCGCGCGAACGTCGAGAAGCAGGCGAGCCAGCTCGAGCTGCAGGCGGCGAAGATGGGCGCGAAGGCCACGAAGGCCGTCGCGTCGAAGCAGATGGCGAAGCGGGCCGAGCGGATGCGCTCCGGGCTCGAGGACGTCCGTGCCGTCGACCGGGTGGCCAAGCTGCGCTTCCCGAAGCCGGCGCCGGTCGGGAAGACGCCCATCATGGCGCGCGACCTGTCGAAGTCGTACGGGTCGCTCGAGATCTTCACGGCCGTCGACCTCGCGGTGGACCGCGGCTCGCGCGTCGTGATCCTGGGCCTCAACGGCGCCGGCAAGACGACGCTGCTGCGCATCCTCGCCGGCGTCTCCGAGAGCGACACGGGCGAGATCGAGCGCGGCCACGGCCTGCGCGTCGGCTACTACGCGCAGGAGCACGAGACGCTCGACGTCGAGCGCTCGGTGCTCGCGAACATGCTCTCGGCATCGCCCGACATCACCTCGACCGAGGCGCGGCGCGTGCTCGGCTCCTTCCTCTTCACGGGCGACGACGCCGACAAGCCCGCACGCGTGCTCTCGGGCGGCGAGAAGACCCGCCTGTCGCTCGCGATGCTCGTCGTCTCGAGCGCCAACCTCCTGCTGCTCGACGAGCCGACGAACAACCTCGACCCCGCGAGCCGCGAGGAGATCCTCGGCGCGCTCGGCGCCTACGAGGGCGCGGTCATCCTCGTCAGCCACGACGAGGGCGCCGTCGAGGCGCTCGACCCCGAGCGGGTGCTCATCATGCCCGACGGCACCGAGGACCTCTGGAGCCCGGAGTACCTCGACCTCATCGGGCTGGCGTAGCGGTGGAGGAGCCGACCGGCTGGCTCGCCGTCCTGCGCGACGGCTTCTCGGCGGTCGGCATCCTGGCGTTCGCCATCTCGGGCGCGCTGCTCGCCGTGCAGAAGCGCATGGACGTCGTCGGCATGGCGGGCCTCGCGGTCGTCACCGCGACCGGCGGCGGCATGATCCGCGACCTGCTCATCGGCGCGACGCCGGTCGCGGCGCTCGTGGACTGGTGGATGCTCGCGGTCGCCCTCGCGGGCGCGCTCGTGGTCTTCGTCCTCCACCGGTGGATCGAGCGCCTCGACCGCCCGGTGCTGGTGTTCGACGCGATCGGGCTCGGCATCTTCGCCGTCGAGGGCGCGAGGAAGGCGATCGACTTCGGCGTCGGACCGGTGGGGGCGGCGTTCGTCGGCATGCTCACGGGCATCGGCGGCGGCATCCTGCGCGACGCCCTCGCGAACGAGATCCCGGCCGTGTTCCGCCGCGAGTCGCGGCTCTACCTCCTGCCCGCGCTCGTCGGCTCGAGCGCCGCGGCGGCCGCGGTCGAGCTCGGCGTCGGCAACTGGCTCGTGCTGGGCCTGATCGCCCTGCTCGTGTGCGGGCTGCGCATCGCGAGCGAGCTGCTGCACTGGCGGGTGCCGGCGCTGCGCACCGAGGCGATCCCGGTCGTGCGGCGCGACGACCCGGACGCCGACGCCCGCTAGCGACCGCTCGCTAGCCCCGGTCGAGGATGTCGTCCTCGACGTCGGCGTCCGTGCGCCGCACGCGCTCGGGCCGGGGCGTCGCCGCGGCGCCGCGCAGCTCCTCGCGCAGGCCCCACGCGACGGCCGCGTAGCCGCCGAGCGCGAAGACGAACCACTGCAGCGTGTACGACAGGTGCGGGCCCTCGTCGAGCACGGGCCGCGCGGCGATCGCGACGTCGCCGGGCGCGGCGCCGCCCTCGCTCACGAGCAGGCCGTACGCCCCGGTGTAGGTCGGCGCGCCGAGCCCCTCGGCGATGGCCGGCAGGTTCACCGACGCGATCTGCCCCTCGGGCGCGCCGCGGCCCGCGATGTCGCCCTCGTTGGGGCGCAGCCGCGCCACGACCGTCGTCGGGCCCTCGGGGGTCGCCGGCGCGCTGACGGGCTCCTCGGCGCCCTCGGCCTGGTCGATCCAGCCGCGGTCGACGACGAAGACGGTGCCGTCGGCCGTGCGGAACGGCGCGATGACGTCGAAGCCCACCTGGCCGCCGCGCCAGCGGCCGCGCAGCAGGAGCTGCTCCTCCGTCAGGTACTCGCCCTCGAGCAGCACCGGCGTCCACTGCCGGTCGGGGTCGAACGCGCCCGGCTGGGGGAGCGCATCCGCCACCGGCACGGGCTGCCGGTCGTAGTTCGACTCGAGCCGCTCGATGGCGGCGAGCGCCTCCTCGCGGCGGTTCCACTGCCAGACGCCGAAGGCGCTGCACGCGATGGCGAAGGCGGTCGCCAGCGCGAGGTAGCCGAGCCAGCGCGGCTGGCGGAGCAGGCGGAGCATCAGGCGACCCGCTCCACGCTCTCGCCGAAGGGCGTCACCGCGACCGGGAAGCCGCGCGACGCGAGCCACGCCTCGAGCTGCGCGCGGTGCTCGTCGCACGCAGCCCAGGTCTTCACGCGGTCGACGGGGTGGATGCGGGGGTTGCGCCAGTGCACCGCGTGCACCGCGTCGGCGGCGCAGCCGGCCGCGGAGCACGGCGTCGCCGTGCCGCCGCCGAGCATCGACAGCAGGCTCACGGGCGCTCGTCCGGGGACGGGCCGGAGGTGCCGGTGCTGCCGGTCGGGGAGCCGCCGGACGGACCCGGCGGCAGCGCGTTCGGCGCGACGCGGCCGACCTCGGGCCCGGTGCTGCCGACCTGGTTGGCGATGACGACGGCGAAGTAGGGGATGAACACGGCGAAGAACGCGGGGATCAGCTTCCACCAGTCGGGCACCACGAAGAAGATGCCGAGGCACGCGACGCGCACGAGCATGAGGATGAGGTACGTGCGGAAGCGCCTCTGACGATCCTCGTCAGGGGAGATCGGGAGGTCGGTGATCGACGCGGATCGAGCTCGCATGGCTCTGGGCAGTCTACGCGCGGCCGCTATGCGCACGCCCTGCGACGTAGGCTGGCTCGCATGACCTCTCGCACCGTGCTCGTCACCGGCGGCAACCGCGGCATCGGCCGCGCCATCGCCCAGTCCTTCCTCGACGCCGGGCACCGCGTCGCGATCACCTCGCGCGACGGCTCCGGGCCGGAGGGGGCGCTGGCGGTCGCCGCCGACGTGACCGACGCCGCCTCGATCGACGCGGCGTTCACGCGGGTCGAGGCCGAGCTCGGCCCCGTCGAGGTCGTGGTCGCGAACGCCGGCATCACCCGCGACACGCTGCTCATGCGGATGAGCGAGCAGGACTTCACCGACGTCGTCGACACCAACCTGGGCGGCGCGTTCCGCGTCGTGCAGCGCGCCTCGAAGGGCATGCTGCGCGCGAAGTGGGGCCGCATCGTGCTGATCTCGAGCGTCGTCGGGCTCTACGGCGGCCCCGGCCAGGTCAACTACGCCGCGTCGAAGGCCGGCCTCGTCGGCATCGCGCGGTCGATCACGCGCGAGCTGGGCGCCCGCGGCATCACCGCGAACGTCGTCGCGCCCGGCTTCATCGAGACCGACATGACCGCCGAGCTCGACGAGCAGACGCAGGCCGAGTACCGGAAGGCGATCCCGGCCGGCCGGTACGGCAGCCCCGCCGAGGTCGCCGGCGTGGTGCGGTGGCTCGCGGGCGACGAGGCCGCCTACATCTCGGGCGCGGTCATCCCCGTCGACGGCGGCCTCGGCATGGGGCACTGACGCCGCGATGGACAGCGGCCGGGCGATGGAGAGCCGGCACCTCTCCGTCGTGATCCGGCGCGACCGGCGCGAGGTCGCCGCGGTCGCGGGCGACCCGGAGCGGCTGCCGCAGTGGGCGGCGGGCCTCGCCTCCGGCGCCCTCCGCCGCGAGGGCGACGCGCTCGTCGTCGACTCGCCGATGGGCGAGGTGCGGGTGCGCTTCGCGCCGCCGAACGACCTCGGCGTGCTCGACCACGACGTGACCCTGCCGGGCGGCGCGGTGGTGCACAACCCGCTCCGCGTGCTCGCGCATCCGCTCGGCGCCGAGGTGGTCTTCACCCTGCGCCGGCTGCCCGGCATGTCGGCGGATGCGTTCGAGGCGGACGCGCGGGCCGTGGCCGCCGACCTCGAGCGGCTGCGGGCGCTGCTCGAGGACTGACGCCGCACGGATCGAGGATCGGTTGCGGATCGAGGACGATGGCTCCTCGATCCGAGACCGGGAGCGGGGGAGTCCTCGCCTCGTGGCGGAGCGTCAGATCCGGCGCTGGTACTGCCCGGTGCGGAGCTCCTCGATCCAGTGCTCGAGGAACGGGCTGCGCATGTCGCGCGCCACGTCGATCTCGGCGTCGACGTCGTAGGGCACGCGGACGAAGCGCACGGACAGCCGGCCGGGCCCGTCGTCGTCGAGGAGCACGTAGGCGGCGGTCGGGTCGCCGTCGAGCGCGTTGCCGGCGCTGCCGGTGTTGAGGAGCCGCCGGCCGCGGCGGACGTCGAGCCACTGGTCGTGCAGGTCGCCGTACACGACGACGTCGGCGTCGCCGACCGGGCCCGTCGCATCCGTCGCCCGGAACATCGCGTCGAAGGTCGCGTCGTCGGCGCCCCAGCGCACCCGGTGGTGCACCGACGTCGACGACGCGTGGAAGAGCCGCACGCGGTGCCCGGCGAGCTGCGCGTCGTGGTGGAACGGCAGGGCGCCGAGCCACGCGACGCCCTCGGGCCCCACCTCGTCGCGGTACCACTCGGGCGCCGACCACGGCGCGGCCGAGGGGTCGGCGACCGCCTCGTCCCAGTTGCCGCGCACGACGACGTCGCACGCCTCGCGCGCCAGCTCCACGACGGCGCGGCCGCGCGGGCCCTTGCCGACGAGGTCGCCGCCGCACCACACCGCATCCGCGCCCCGCTCGCGCGCATCGGCGAGCACCGCCTCGAAGGCGCCGAGGTTGCCGTGCATGTCTGAGACGATCGCGATGCGCTGGCCGGGCACGGTGCGCCTCAAGCGGGGAGCAGCGGGATGAGCAGGCGGAAGTCGGGCTCCTCGACGATCGCCGAGGCCTGCGCGCGCACGGCGGGCTTCGCGCAGAAGGCGACCGAGACGCCCGCGGCACCCATCATCAGCAGGTCGTTCGCGCCGTCGCCGACGGCCATCGTGCGCTCGCGCGGCACGCCGTAGTTGAGGCGCAGCGACTCGAGCGTGTCGCGCTTGGCGGCGCCGTCGATGACGGGGCCGCTCGAGCGGCCGGTCAGGAGCCCGTCGCGCACCTCGAGCCGGTTGGCGCGCGCGTGGTCGATGCCCAGGTCGGCGGCGATCGGGTCGAGCACCTCGTGGAAGCCGCCCGAGACCGCCGCGACGACGCCGCCGCGCTCGTGGACGGCGGCGATGAGCTCGGGCACGCCGTCGGTGACGGTGACCTGGGCGCGCGCCTCGTCGACGACCGACGCGGGCAGGCCGCGGAGGATGCTGAGGCGCTCGGCGAGCGAGGCGGCGAAGTCGAGCTCGCCGAGCATCGCGCGCTCGGTGACCTCGGCGACGTGGCGCTCGGCGGCCGGTCCGACGGCGCGCGCGAGCAGCTCGATCACCTCATCGCGGATGAGGGTCGAATCGACATCGGTGACGACGAGCAGCTGCGCCCCGGTCACTGATGGATCTTCTGGCCCTTGGGCACCGTGACGATGCCGGAGGCGGAGACCGAGAAGCCGCGGGCGCGGTCGGCGTCGTGGTCGACGCCCACCTGCACGCCCGGACCGATCTCGACCTCCTTGTCGATGATCGCGCGGCGCACGACGGCGCCGGCGCCCACGCGCACCTGGTCGAACAGGATCGCGTCGGAGACGGTCGCGCCGGCGTCGACGACGCACCAGGGGGAGACGACGCTGCGCACGATCGACGCGCCCTGCACGACGGATCCCGCGCCGACGATCGCCTCGTTGACGTCGGCGGCGCGACCCCACGCATCCCTGGTGAACTTCGCGGGCGGCGCGTTCACGGTCTGCGTGTAGATGGGCCACTCGCGGTTGTAGAGGTTGAAGATCGGCAGCGCCGAGATGAGGTCCATGTGCGCGTCGAAGAACGACTCGATCGTGCCGACGTCGCGCCAGTAGTACTTGTCGCGCTCGGTCGCGCCCGGCACGGTGTTGTTCTTCAGGTCGTACATGGCGGCCTCGCCGCGCTCGACGAACCAGGGCACGATGTCGCCGCCCATGTCGTGGTTCGAGCCCTCGAGCTCGTTGTCGGCCGTGACGGCCTCGACGAGCGCGTCGGCGTCGAAGACGTAGTTGCCCATCGAGGCGAGCACCTCGCCCGGGGCGACGACGAGGCCGGATGCGTCGGCGGGCTTCTCGTGGAAGGCGCGGATGATGCCGGGCCGGTCGGCGTCCTCCTCGATGACGCCGAACTGGTTGGCGAGCTCGAGCGGCTGGCGGATGCCGGCGACGGTGGCGCGCGCGCCGGAGGCGATGTGCGCGTCGATCATGTCGCGGAAGTCCATGCGGTAGACGTGATCGGCGCCGACCACGACGACGATGTCGGGCTTCTCGTCGGCGATGAGGTTGAGCGACTGGAAGATCGCGTCGGCGGAGCCGGCGAACCAGTGCTTGCCGGTGCGCTGCTGGGCGGGCACCGAGGTGACATAGGAGTTCAGCATCGACGACATGCGCCACACCTGCGAGACGTGGCGGTCGAGCGAGTGCGACTTGTACTGCGTCAGCACGACGATCTGCCGCAGGCTCGAGTTGATGAGGTTCGAGATCGCGAAGTCGATCAGGCGGTACGCGCCGCCGAACGGCACCGCGGGCTTGGCGCGGTCCGCCGTCAGCGGCATCAGCCGCTTCCCTTCGCCGCCGGCGAGCACGATCCCGAAGACCTTCTTGTCCATGTCGTCACCCTATGCGCCCGCCCTGGTCGCCACCAGGGAGCGCGCCGCCGCACGGGCCCGCTCGCGTACTGTGATGCCATGCGCGTCGACCTGGTCACCAAGGAGTACCCGCCGGCCATCTACGGAGGCGCCGGCGTGCACGTCACCGAGCTCGTGAAGGCGCTGCGGCGCTCGATCGAGGTGCAGGTGCGCTGCTTCGGGCAGCCGCGCGACGAGGCGGACACGACCGCCTACGACGTGCCGGCCGAGCTCGCCGACGCGAACGGGGCGCTGCAGACGCTCGCGGTCGACCTGCAGATCGCGGATGCGGTCGCCGGCTCCGACCTCGTGCACTCGCACACCTGGTACGCGAACGAGGCGGGCAGGCTCGCGCAGGAGCTGCACGGGATCCCGCACGTGGTGAGCGCGCACTCGCTCGAGCCGCTGCGGCCGTGGAAGGCCGAGCAGCTCGGCGGCGGCTACCGCATCTCGAGCGACATCGAGCGCCGGGCGTACGAGGCGGCCGACCGCGTGATCGCGGTGTCGAACGGCATGCGCGCCGACATCCTGCGCTCCTATCCCGCGCTCGACCCGGAGAAGGTCGTCACGATCTACAACGGCATCGACCTCGAGGGCTGGGCGCCGAACGTCGACGCCGACCGCGCCCGCGAGCTGGGCCTCGACCCGGATCGGCCCTCGGTCGTCTTCGTCGGGCGCATCACGCGCCAGAAGGGGCTGCCGCACCTGCTGCGCGCCGCCGCGGCGCTGCCGGAGGACGTGCAGCTGATCCTGTGCGCCGGCGCGCCCGACACGCCCGAGATCATGGCCGAGGTGAAGGGCCTGGTGCAGGAGCTGCAGCAGACCCGCGAGGGCGTCGTGTGGATCGACGAGGTGCTCCCGCGCGACGACCTGCGGGTGCTGCTCACGCACGCGACGACCTTCGTCTGCCCGAGCGTCTACGAGCCGCTCGGCATCGTGAACCTCGAGGCGATGGCGTGCGGGGCACCCGTCGTCGGGTCGGCGACCGGCGGCATCCCCGAGGTCATCGACGACGGCGTCACCGGCTTCCTCGTGCCGATCGACCAGGTGCAGGACGGCACCGGCACGCCCACGGATCCCGATCGCTATGTCGCCGACCTGGCGGATGCGCTCACCCGCATGGTCGCCGACCCCGAGGCCGCGCGCCGCATGGGCGAGGCGGGCCGCCGGCGCGCCGCCGAGCACTTCGACTGGGGGCGCATCGCCGAGCAGACGCGCGAGGTCTACGCGGCGGTGATCGCCGAGCGCGCTCGGTAGGCTCGCTCCTATGGCCAGCGTCCTCGAGCTCCACGACGTCTCGTTCGTCCGTGGCGGCAACCGCATCCTCGATCAGCTCTCCTGGACGGTCGACGAGGCCGACCGCTGGGTGATCCTGGGGCCGAACGGCGCCGGCAAGTCGACGATCCTGCAGATCGCGGCCGCCACGGCGCATCCGACCTCCGGCACGGCGCACGTGCTGGGGGAGCGGGTCGGCGGCGTCGACGTCTTCGAGCTGCGCACCCGCATCGGGCTCGCAGCCACGGGGCTCGCGCGACAGATCCCCGCGACCGAGCGCGTCGGCGACGTCGTGCTGACGGCCGCCTACGCGGTGACGGGCCGCTGGCGCGAGCGCTACGAGTCGTTCGACCTCGAGCGCGCGGCCGAGGTGATGGACGCGTGGGACCTCACGGGCCTCTCGACCCGCACCTTCGGCACGCTCTCCGACGGCGAGCGCAAGCGCGTGCAGATCGCGCGAGCGGTGATGACCGACCCCGAGCTCATGCTGCTCGACGAGCCGGCGGGCAGCCTCGACCTCGGTGCGCGCGAGTCGCTGCTGCAGTCGCTCGAGGAGTACGCGTCGAGCCCGCTGGCGCCCGCGATCATCATGGTCACGCACCACGTCGAGGAGATCCCGCCGGGCTTCACGCACGGCATGCTGCTGCGCGAGGGCCGCGTCGTCGCGGCCGGTCCGCTCGAGGACGTGCTGACGGATGCGCACCTCACCGAGACCTTCGGGCTCCCGCTCGAGATCGCCCACGAGGGTGGCCGGTGGGCCGCTCGCGCGACGCGCTGAGGCTCGCCCGCACCCCGACCACCTGATACACTCGTCAGTCGGCCCGCACGTTGGCCGAAGGACTTTCCGCGCTCGAGCGACACCAAGGACGACCATGAAGACCGAGATCCACCCCGACTACCAGCCGATCGTGTTCCGCGACCTCGCCTCGGGCGAGACGTTCCTCACGCGCTCGACGATCACCAGCGACAAGACGATCGAGCTAGACGGCGAGACGTACCCCGTCATCGACGTCGAGATCTCGAGCGCCTCGCACCCGTTCTACACGGGCAAGCAGCGCATCATGGACTCGGCCGGCCGCGTCGAGAAGTTCAAGAACCGCTACAAGGGCTTCGGCGGCTGATCGCAGCCGCGAGACCTCGGGCGCGCAGCGCCTGACACGCAGGGCGACGGGCTTCGGCTCGTCGCCCTTCGTCGTGCCCGCGGTGCACTCATGACCCGCGCGGCGGGTCGCCCTTCGTCGTGCCCCGGGTGCCCTCATGACCCGCGCGGCGGAGCGAGGCCGCGCTCCCAGGCCATGCCTGTCGACTGCCCGCGCACGTAGCGCAGCAGCTCCGGATCCGGCTCGATTCGCGCGCTCCACCAGTCGTCCGGCGACGGCGGGGCCGGCTCGCCGGGCGGCGCTGCGGCCCGCAGATCGGCGAACGTCGGTCCGACGGGCACGGGCTCGTCGACGAGCGTCGCGCCGAGCGGTGTCGTCCACTCGATGACGCCGTGGCCGAGCTGGCGCATGCGCCAGCCGGAGGCGTGCTTCAGCACGTGATCTCCGCGGCACAGCGTGGCCAGGTTGTCGAGGCTCGTGGCGCCGCCCTGGGCCCAGTCGAGGGTGTGGTCGAGGTCGGCGCGCATGCCGGCGGCCGCGCAGAGCGGGAATCGGCAGCCGCCGTCGCGCGCGAGCAGCCACCTCCGCTGCGCGGCGCTCGGGCGGTAGGTGTCGACCGTGCTGGCCACGCCCGTGACCGGGTCGGTGAACAGGCGCTCCCAGGCGCTCGCGCCGCCGGCGAGCCACCGGGCGGTGGCGCGGTCGACGAGGATCCGCCCGTCGAGCGCAGCCGGGAACGGCAGCCCCGGCGTGCCCTCGTCGCGCAGCAGCTCGGTGGCCGGGATCGTGATCGCGACGTGGGCGCGCAGCGGCGAGACGCCGTGCGCGTCGTCGGGGACGACGCCCACGAGCAGCACCTCGCACAGCGCGTCGGCCCGGAACTGGTCGGCCGTGCGCGGGTCGTCCTTCGGCTTGCCGCGCGCCGCCTGCGTGAGGCGGTCGAGGATGCCAGCGCCGAGCGCGGCGGGGATGTGCGCGACGAGGTCGCACATGCCGTCGCCGCGGTCGTGGAGCTCGACCGCCCGCCGCTCGCGCGCGACGTCGTGCCGCTGCTGGAGGGGCGCCGTCAGCACCCGCTGCACCGCGCGCTTCGCGCGAGCGCGGAGCCGACCGGGAGTCGTGGTCTCGGCGATGCGCACGAGCTCGGCCTCGACCGCCTCGCGCTCGTGGGGCTCGATCGCGGGGTCGAGCCGGACCGCGCGCGTCTCGGCCTCGATCACCCGCAGGTGGCCGACGGTGATGCGACCCGCGGCGGCGGCCTCGTGCGCCGCCGGCAGCTCGCGCACGAGCTGCCATGCCTCGGTCATGCGGCGCTCGAGCCCGCGGTGCGACACGCGCAGCTCGACCGCCGCGAGCGAAGCGAGCTCGCGGATCGCGACGCCGGAGTCGCGCCCGTCGTCGAGCGCGCGCTGCAGGTGCTCGGCCATGAGCGCCCGGCGCTCGCCCTCGATGCGTGCCGACTGCTGCTCGAGCCCGCGCATGCGGCCCGCGAACTCGGCGTCGAGGCGCAGCTGCTGCTCGGCCGCGCCCTCGACCGCCGTCGTCATGGGCGGCAGCGGCGAGCCGGAGCGCGCGAGCTCGTCGACCTCGGCATCGGAGAGCGCGAGGAGCCGCTCCCGCCACTCGCGGTCGAACGCCTCGAGCGATGCCTCGAGCTCGAGCGCCGTCGCGCCCTGCGGGTCGATGGCGCCCGCGCGCACGGCGGCGATGTACTCCTCCGCGTCGATGCCGAAGCCCTCCATGCAGCAAGACAACACCCGGCCACTGACATGGTCGGGTGCTCCAGGAGCCGTGCCGGCGGGGCGGCAGGACCGCGGGCTGGGGCGTCAGCCCCGAACGCCGGAGGCGCTCAGGACCGCAGCGGCCAGCCGCGCCCCGCGCTGAAGGAGGGGTCGGTGCGGCGGCGGTACTCCTCGAAGCCCGCGGCCTGCTCGTCGGCCCAGCCGGCTGTCAGCTCGTGCAGCGAGATCGGGTCGATGCGCAGCTCAGGGAACCGCATCGCCATCGCCTGCGCGATGCGGCCGGCGGCGATCGCGTCGGCGCTCGCGTCGTGCGCGTCGAGCAGCTCGACGCCGTACACCTCGCTCGCGACGGTGAGCGTGCGCTTGCCGCGGCGGAACCGGTCGAGCTGCTTGTCGAGCACCATCGGGTCGATCACCGGCATCGCGGCGAGCGGCTCGTGGCCGTGCCTGCGGCACTCGGCGTCGAGCAGCGAGATGTCGTAGGCGGCGTTGAACGCGCACACCGCGAGCCCCTGCGCCCAGTAGCCGGCCAGCACGTCGCGGATCTCGCACACCGCGCCCGCCGCCTGGGCACCCTCGGCGCGGGCGCGCTCGGTGGTGATGCCGTGCACGGCGACCGATCCCTCGGGGATCTCGATGCCGGGGTCGACGATCCAGGAGCGCTCCTCGACGACCGCGCCCGACGCATCCAGCACGCCGACGTACGCGGTGACGATGCGCGCCTCGGACGGGTCGACGCCGGTCGTCTCGAGGTCGAAGACCACCAGGCGGTCGATCCAGCGGTCGGGTGCGTGGGGGCTCACGGCGAGGATCGGGCGGTGGAGCTGCGGCGCAGCCGCGACCGGCTGCCCGGCCGCGACCGGCTCGGCCGTCGCCCGCTCGACCGGGAGGGGGAGCTGCTGCACGTTCGTTCCGACCATGCGCCCACGGTAGCCGCGGCCGCCCACACCCGCCGGTAGGCTCGGCGGGTGCCGATCGAGTCCCCGTACGCCGCGCTGCTCGACGCGCTGCCGCAGCGCCGGTACGACGCGGTGGTCGACGGCACGCGCACCGCGGTCTTCGAGTACGGCGACCCCGCGGCCCCGCCGCTCGTGCTCGTGCACGGGTTCCGCGGCGACCACCACGGGCTCGAGCCGATCGTCGCCCACCTGCCGGGCATGCGCACGATCGTGCCCGACCTGCCCGGGTTCGGGGAGTCGGAGGCGCTCCCGCACGCCACGATCGACGCGTACGCCGCGTGGCTGCGTGCGCTCGTCGCCGTCGTGGCGCCCGGCGCCGCGGTGCTCGGCCACTCCTTCGGCTCCATCGTGGTCGCGCACGCCGCGGCCGGCGGCATCGAGGCGCCCCGCATCGTGCTCGTCAACCCCATCGCGACGCCCGCGCTCGAGGGCGGCGAGCGACTCGGGTCGCTCCTCGCCCTCGGCTACTACCGCGCCGCCGCGGCGCTCCCCGAGCGCGCGGGGCTCGCGCTGCTCGGCGCGCCGCCGATCGTGCGCGGCATGAGCGCCTTCATGGCGAAGACGCGCGACCGCCGGCTGAAGCGCTGGATCCACGACCAGCACGACCGCTACTTCTCGCGCTACGCCTCGCGCCGCTCGGTGCTCGAGGCCTTCGACGCCTCGATCCGCCACACGGTCGGCGAGGTCGCGCACCGCATCCCGCAGCCGGTGCAGCTGATCGCCGCCGACCGCGACGACATCACCCCCATCGCCGAGCAGCACCGGCTCCGCACCCGCTTCCGGGACGCGCGGCTGTCGGTGCTGCACGGCGTCGGCCACCTCGTGCACTACGAGCAGCCCCGCGAGGCCGCCGCGATCATCCGCCGCTTCCTCGCCGAGGCGCGGTAGCCGCGTGCGCATCCTCTTCGACTGCCGCTACGTGCGCCTCGAGCACCACGACGGCATCTCCCGCTACTCGGCCGAGCTCGTGCGCGAGCTCGCCCGCGACCACGACGTGACGATGCTCGTGAGCGACGAGCGCCAGCTGCGCATGCTGCCGGCGCTGCCGCACCTGCTGGGGCCGTCGCCGGCCGGCGTGCTCGAGCCGCTCACGGCCTGGCGGCTGCGGCGCGTGCCCGCCGACATCGCGTTCTCGCCCATGCAGACGATCGGCTCGGTCGGGCGCGCCTGGCCGCTCGTGACGACCGTGCACGACCTCATCTACTACCGCCACCGCACGCCGCCGCGCGACCAGTCGCCGCTCGTGCGCGGGCTGTGGCGGCTCTACCACCTGTCGTTCGCGCCGCAGCGGATGCTGCTGAACGCCGTCGACGGCGTCGTCACGATCTCCGAGACGACCCGCCGGCTGCTCGAGCGCCACCGCCTCACGCGGCGGCCCGTCGCGGTCGTCGGCAACGCGCCCTCGTCGCTCGGGGCGCCCGTCGCGCACGAGCTGCCGCCCACGCGGCGGCTCGTCTACATGGGCTCGTTCATGCCCTACAAGGACGTCGAGACGCTCGTGCGGGCGGCCGCGCTGCTGCCCGGGCACGAGCTGCACCTGTGCAGCCGCGTCGACCCCGCGACCCGCGCGCGCCTGACCGCGCTCGCGCCCGGCGCATCCCTCGTCTTCCACGACGGCATCTCGGACGCCGACTACGCCGACCTGCTGCGCAGCGCCACCGCCTTCGTGCACGCGTCCCGCGACGAGGGCTTCGGCATCCCGGTGCTCGAGGCGATGAGCCTCGGCGTGCCCGCGGTGATCGCCGACACCGAGATCTTCCGCGAGATCGGCGGCGACGCCGCGCGCTTCTTCCCGGTCGGGGACGCGGATGCGCTCGCCCGCGCCGTGCGGGCGATCGAGGGGGAGTGGGCGGCCGTCTCGCGCGCCTCGCTCGCCCAGGCCGCGAAGCACACCTGGCGCGAGTCGGCGGTGCGGCTGGGCGCGTTCCTGGAGCGGATCGCGGCCGAGGCGAGGCGTTAAAAAGGTGCGATGAGGGCGTCGGCGATCGCCGACAGCGTCTCGCTCGTGCCGCCCTCGACGCGCACGGCGGAGCGCGCGTCCCAGCGCGTCTCGCCGCGGTTCACGATCACGATGGGCACGTCGGCGCGGCGGGCGACCTCGAGCAGCCGCGTGCCGGAGTTCACCACGAGCGACGAGCCGGCGACGAGCACCGCGTCGCCCGCGGCGATGATGTCGCGCGCCTCGGCGAACACCTGCGGCGGCACGGTCTCGCCGAAGAAGACGACGTCGGGCTTCAGCATGCCGCCGCACACGGGGCACGACGGCACCTCGAACTCCTGCGACGCGTCGATCTCGACGTCGCCGTCGGGCTGCAGCCGCACCTGCTCGGGCATCGCGATCCAGGGGTTCAGCCGCTCGATCTCGTCGGCGATGCGGTGCCGGTCGAAGGTGCGCCCGCAGCGCAGGCACGACACGGTGTGCAGCCGCCCGTGCACGTGCGTGACGTTGGCCGAGCCGGCCCGCTCGTGCAGGTCGTCGACGTTCTGGGTGGCGATGCCGGTGATGAGGCCCGCCTCCTCCATGTGCGCGAGCGCCCGGTGGCCGTCGTTCGGGTGCACCGACGCGAAGCTGCGCCAGCCCAGGTGGCTGCCGGCCCAGTAGCGCCGGCGGGCATCCTCGCTGCTCAGGAAGGTGTCGAACACCATCGGCGTGCGGCGCGGAGCGCCCTCGCCCCGGTAGTCGGGGATGCCGGAGTCGGTCGAGATGCCCGCGCCCGTGAGCACCGCGATGCGGCGGCCGCGGAGGAGGTCGATGGCGGTGTCGAGCACGGTGCCCACCGTAGTCGCCGGTAGGCTTGGCGACCGGCGGAGGAGGTCGGCGGCACATGCAGGTCATCGCGATCGACTCCCTCGACGACCCCCGCCTGCACGACTACGTGGGGCTCACCGACGTCGCGCTCCGTCGCCGCACGGAGCCCGAGCGGGGCCTCTACATCGCCGAGTCGCAGACCGTGCTCGCCCGCGCGCTCCGCGCCGGCCACGAGCCGCGCTCGGTGCTCGTCGCGCCGCGCTGGCTGCCGGAGGTCGAGGAGCTCGTCGCCGACCGCGACGTGCCGGTGTTCGTCGGCGAGGAGCCCGTGCTCGAGCGGCTCACCGGGTTCCACCTGCACCGCGGCGCGCTCGCCGCGATGCAGCGGCCCGTGCTGCCGGATGCGTCGGCGCTGCTCGCGAGCGCGCGTCGCGTCGTCGTGCTCGACGGCCTCGTCGACCACACGAACGTGGGCGCCGCGTTCCGCTCCGTCGCCGGCATCGGCGCCGACGCGGTGCTCGTCACGGGCACGTGCGCCGACCCGCTGTACCGCCGCAGCGTGCGCGTCTCGATGGGCACGGTGCTCCAGGTGCCATGGACCCGCATCGACGCGCTCGAGACCGCGATGCCGGTCTTCCGCGAGGCCGGCTTCGAGGTGGTGGCGATGGCGCTCGCCGACGACGCGGTCGACCTCGCCGAGTACGCGCTCGCGCCCGCCGACCGGGTCGCGCTCGTCTTCGGCTCCGAGGGGCCCGGCCTGTCGCGGCGCGCGATCGCCGCCGCCGACCGGGTCGTGCGCATCCCGATGCACCACGGCGTCGACTCGCTCAACGTCGCGGCCTCCGCGGCGGTGGCGATGTGGGCGCTGCGATGACGCACCGCGCGGTCACCGCCGCCTCCCAACGGGCCAGCCGGCCGCATCCGCTCGTCGTGCTCGTGCGCGCGCTCGTCGTCGCGCTGCTGGCGGCGGCCGCGATCCTCGGCGTCGCGCTCGCCTTCGCGCCCCCGCCCGCCGTCGCCGCGACGCCCGTGCCGATCGAGGCCGCGGAGCCCGGCGCCGCGTCGGTCGCGTGGCCCGAGACGGCGCGAGCCGCCGGCTACGCCGTCGTCGGCGTCGACGGCGCCGCCGAGGCGTGGGGCAGCGACCAGGCGCACCCGATGGCGAGCATCACGAAGCTCGTCACCGTGCTCGTCGTGCTCGACGCGCACCCGATCGAGGGCGACGACCGCGGCGCCGAGATCACGCTCGGCCGGCCCGACCTCGTCGCGCTCGGCGAGGCGCTCGCCGACAACGCGCCCATCGCGCCCGTCTACGACGGCATGGTCGTCACGCAGCGCGACCTCATGGAGTGGGCGCTCGTCGACTCGGCCGGCAACGCCGCGTGGTCGCTCGCGAACTGGGGCTTCGGCTCGATCGACGCGTTCCTGGATGCGTCGGCCACGTGGGCCGAGCGGCACGGGCTCGAGCAGACGTCGCTCGCCGATCCCATCGGGCTCTCGGCCCGGAGCGTCTCGAGCGCCGCCGACCTCACCCGCATCGGGCTGCTCGCCGTCGCCGACCCGGTCGTGCTCGCCACGCTGCAGCTCGAGGAGGTGGCGATCCCGGGCATCGGCATCGCGCCGAGCACCAACCGCATCCTCGGCGAGGGCTTCGTCGACGGCGGCAAGACCGGCACGCTCAAGGTCTGGGGGCGCAACCTCTTCGTCACGGCCGAGCGCGTCGTCGACGACGAGCCGCGCCGGATCGTCGCGGTCGTGATGGGCACGATCGCCGCCGACGAGACCGACGAGGCGATGCTCACCCTGCTCGACAGCCTCTGGGACGACTTCCAGCGGCGCACGATCGTGCCCGCCGGCACCGTCGTCGCCGAGTTCCGGGCGCCCTGGGGCGCGACCACGACCGCGTCGACCCTCAGCGACCTCGACGCCGACGTCTTCGGCGCGCAGCAGCCGACCGCGACCGCCGAGGCGGGCGCGGTCGAGCCGGGCGCCCCGCGCTCCGAGGTGGGGCAGGCGTCGCTCACCGACCACGACGGCGAGACGTCGAGCACGCCGGTGCGGGCCGACGGCATGCTCGCCGCACCCGACCTCGCGTGGCGCCTCACGCATCCGGTCGACGTCGTGGGCTGGTACTTCGACTGAGGCAGCCGTCGCCCCGGCGACGCGTCGCCTCAGCCGTCGATCGGCTCGGCCGGCCGCACGGGCCCCGGCACCGGCCGCTTCGGCAGGATCGCGTCGCCCGACGACTGCCCGCGCAGCCGCCGCACGACCCACGGCGCGAGGTGCTCGCGCGCCCAGTGCAGGTCGTCGAGGCGCATGCGCTGCCAGTTGCGCGCCGGCAGCGGCTCGGGCTCCGTGGCGGTGAGGTCGTGGTGCACGCCGAGCGCGTCGAGCACGAGCATCGCGATCGCGTGGTGGCCGTAGGGGGAGAAGTGGAGCCGGTCGGGCGCCCACATCTGCGGCTGCTGCAGGTGCCGGGCCGACCACATGTCGGCGACGACCGCGCCGTGCTTCGCGGCGACGCCGAAGAGGTTGGCGTTGTAGATGCCGACCTTGCCGCGGATGGAGCGCAGCACGGGCGTCATCGCGATGTCGGGGCCGTTGAAGAGCACGACCTCGGCGCCGGTCGCGCGCAGGCGCCCCACGACCTCGTCGAGCCGGGCTGCGAGCAGGTCGGGGTCGCCGCCGGGCCGGATGAGGTCGTTGCCGCCGGCCGAGATGGTGACGAGGTCGGGCTCGAGCGCGATGGCGGGCTCGAGCTGCTCGTCGACGATCTGCCCGAGCAGCCGCCCGCGGATCGCGAGGTTGGCGTAGGCGAAGTCGGGGCGGGTGCGCGCGAGCTCCTCGGCGACGCGGTCCGCCCAGCCGCGCACGCCGTTGGGCAGGTCGGGCTCCTCGTCGCCGACGCCCTCCGTGAAGCTGTCGCCGAGGGCGACGTAGCGGGTGTACGGATGCTCCATGCCGGCGTGCTGCATGCCTCCCATCCTGCCTGCTCCCGCCGCTCGCCGCAGGCCGCGTGGGCGGCGCGTGGGACGATGGGGGAGTGAGCAAGCAGGACGGCTCGAACCGCCTCGTGTCGGGGCCCGAGGTCGACGACACGACCGCGACGATCCTCCACGTCGACCTCGACGCGTTCTTCGCCTCCGCGTCGCTGCTCGCCCGCCCCGACCTCGTCGGCCTCCCGGTGGTGATCGGCCACGACTCGAGCCGCTCCGTCGTCACGGCCGCGACCTACGAGGCCCGCAGGTACGGCGTGCACTCGGCGATGCCGATGGCCCGCGCCCGCCAGCTGTGCCCGCGCGCGATCATCCTCGAGCCCGACTTCCGGCTGTACCAGCGCCTCTCGAGCCAGGTGATGGGCATCCTCGACGACGTCTCTCCCGAGGTCGAGCGGCTCGGCATCGACGAGGCGTTCGTCGGCATCGCGGGCCTGCGGCGGCTCTCCGGCGGTGCGAACCGCATCGGCGCCGCGCTGCGCGAGCGCGTGCGCGCCGAGACCGGCCTCGTCGCCTCCGTCGGCGCCGCGGGCACGAAGCACATCGCCAAGCTCGCCTCCTCGCGCGCCAAGCCCGACGGGCTGCTCGTCGTGCCCGACGACGCCGTGCTCGGCTTCCTGCACCCGCAGCCCGTGTCGGCGCTGTGGGGCGTCGGACCGAAGCAGCAGGAGCGGCTCGCCCGCTACGGACTGCACACGGTCGGCGACGTCGCGGCGACGCCGCTCGAGCGGCTCATGGCCTGGTTCGGCGAGGCGACCGGCAGGCACCTGCACGACCTCGCCTGGGCGCGCGATCCGCGAGAGGTGCGCGAGCGCCCGCACGAGAAGACCTTCGGGCACAACCACACGTTCTCGCACGACGTGACCGCGCAGGCCGAGCTCCAGGGCGAGATCCTGCGGCTCGCGACCGGCGTCGGCCGGCGGCTGCGCGACGCCGGCGTGCAGGCGCGCACCGTGACGCTCACGGTGCGCTTCCACGACTTCCGCACCATCACGCGCTCCCGCACGCTGCCCGAGCCGACGGATGTGACGCGCGTGCTGGTCGAGACGGCGTGGTCGTTGCTCGACGCGCTCGGCGGGCTGCCGCCCGTGCGGCTCCTCGGCGTGCGCGCGAGCTCGGTGCAGGACGCCGCCGACCACGGCCTCCTGTGGGACGACACGGCCACGTGGGGGAGCGCGGAGCGCGCGATGGACGCCGTGCACGATCGCTTCGGCGCAGCGGCGGTCGCCCCGGCGAGCATGCTGCGGCGCGAGCGCAAGCGCGACGACACCGGGCCCTCCGGCGGCGACTAGCGCCGCCGGGCGGCGTGGCTCAGCGGCGGCCGAGCCACCGCTCGAGCGGGATCGACCCCGACTGGTTGGGCGTGAGCGCCCAGACCACGAGGTACAGGCCCCAGCCGAGCACCGGCAGCGCGAACAGCACGAGCATGACGAGCCGGACGATCCAGACGTTGACGCGCAGCTGCGCGGCGATGCCGCCGCAGATGCCGGCGAGGAGGCGGGAGGGGCCGCGGCGGAAGCCGGTCCTGCGGATGGAGTCGAAGACGGATGCCATGGGAGCACCGTAGCCCGGCCGCCTGGGCGGCACCATGGCCCGCATCCGCGCGCGCATCCGCCGGCAGGAACGGGCAGAGGCCCGGAGCGATGAGCTCCGGGCCTCTGTCTGTGCGCGAGGGGGGACTTGAACCCCCACGCCCTAATACGGGCACTAGCACCTCAAGCTAGCGCGTCTGCCATTTCCGCCACCCGCGCAAGGTGTCGGACCACTTGGTGGACCGAGAGATGACTCTAGCACGGCCCAGCGGGCAGGGATGACCGACGGCGGCGGCTAGCCTTGGCTGGTGACCGACCAGACGACCCGCACCGTGCAGCTCGCGAGGGACCTCATCCGCTTCGACACCCAGAACTGGGGCGGCGGCCGCTCGTCCGGAGAGGCGGATGCGGCGGCGTACGTCACCGACGTGCTCGCGTCGATGGGCGTGGCGAGCGAGACCTTCGAGGCAGCCCCCGGCCGCGCCACCGTGATCGCCCGCATCGAGGGCAGCGACCCCTCGCTGCCGCTGCTCGTGGTGCACGGGCACCTCGACGTCGTGCCCGCGGACGCCGCCGAGTGGAGCGTCGACCCGTTCGCGGGCGAGATCCGCGACGGGCTGCTCTGGGGCCGCGGCGCCGTCGACATGAAGCAGATGGACGCGATGATCCTCGCGGCCGTGGAGCGCATCCTCGCCTCGGGCCGGCGCCCGCGCCGGGGCCTCGTGCTCGCGTTCTTCGCCGACGAGGAGGCCGGCGGCATCTTCGGGTCGCAGTGGATGGTGCGCAACCACCCCGAGGTCTTCGCCGGCGCCACGGAGGCGATCAGCGAGGTCGGCGGCTACTCGGTCGAGATCGCCGGGCAGCGGGCCTACCTGCTGCAGACGGGCGAGAAGGCGCTGCAGTGGATCCTGCTGCGGGCGCGCGGCACCGCCGCGCACGGCTCGCAGCACATGCGCGACAACGCCGTCACGAAGCTCGCCGCCGCGGTGGCCGCGGTCGGCGCCCACGAGTTCCCGGTCGAGCTCACCGACACGACGCGCGAGCTCATCGCCCGCATCGCCGGGCTGCTCGGCACTCCGGCCGACGACCCCGACGCGGTCGCCGAGCGCACCGGCACGATCTCGCGCTTCCTGCGGTCGAGCCTGCGCCACACCGCCAACCCGACGATGCTCGACGCGGGCTACAAGCACAACGTGATCCCCTCGGTCGCCGAGGCGCGCATCGACGTGCGGCCGCTGCCCGGCCGCGAGCGAGAGGCGATCGACGCGATCCAGGCGCTCGTCGGCGACGAGATCGAGATCGAGCTCGTGCACGGCGACGTCGGCATCGAGCACCCCTTCGGCGGCGCGCTCGTCGAGGCGATGACGGCGAGCCTCGGCCGCCACGACCCCGACGCCCCGGTGCTGCCGTACATGCTCTCCGGCGGCACCGACAACAAGGCGCTCTCGGAGCTCGGCATCGCCGGCTACGGCTTCGCGCCGCTGCGGCTCACCCCGGAGCTCGACTTCGCCGCCATGTTCCACGGCGTCGACGAGCGCGTGCCGCTCGACGCCCTCGACTTCGGCACCGACGTGCTCGAAGACCTGCTGCTGACCTACTGAGGACCATGGACTGGCTGATCGCGATCCTGCTCGGCGCCCTCCAGGGGGCGACCGAGTTCCTGCCCATCTCCTCGAGCGCGCACCTGCGCATCGCCGGGCTGTTCCTGCCCGGCGCCGAGGATCCGGGCGCCACCTTCACCGCCATCACGCAGATCGGCACCGAGCTCGCCGTGGTGATCTTCTTCTGGCGCGACATCTCCCGCATCATCGGGAAGTGGTTCGGCTCCTTCTCCGGCCGCGTGCCGAAGGACGACCCCGACGTGAAGATGGGCTGGCTCGTCATCATCGGCACCGTGCCGATCGTGGTCGCCGGCGTGCTGTTCCAGGACCTCATCCGCGACCAGTGGCGCTCGCTCTGGATCACCGCGACGGTGCTCATCGTCTTCGGCGTGATCCTGGGCCTGTGCGACATGCTCGGCAAGCGGGTGAAGACGCTCGAGACCACCACCTACCGCGACGGGCTCCTCATCGGGCTCGCGCAGGTGCTCGCGCTCATCCCCGGCGTCTCGCGCTCGGGCGCGACGACGAGCATGGGCCGCGCCCTCGGCTACGAGCGGCCCGCCGCGGCGAAGTACGCGTTCTTCCTCGCCGTGCCCGCCGTCTTCGGCGCCGGCATCTACGAGACGATGCAGGCGGTCTCGGAGCCCTCGTCGGTCGGGCTCGGCTGGGGACCGACGATCGCCGCGACCGTCGTCGCGTTCGTCGTCGGCATCGCGGTGATCAAGCTGCTCATGGACTGGATCTCGCGCCGCTCGTTCCTGCCGTTCGTCGTCTACCGCATCGCGCTCGGCACCGTGCTGCTCATCGCGCTCGCCGCGGGCTGGATCGAGGCCGGCTGATGCGCTCCTGGCAGCGCCCCGGCGTCCCCGACCTCGACCGCCTCGGCCACGGCGCGGGGGAGCGGCCGAGCGTGCACGACGTGCGCCGCGACGGCCGGGCCGTCGTGCCCGCCGGCCCCGTCGCATCCATGTACACGTGCGGCATCACGCCGTACGACGCCACGCACCTCGGCCACGCCTTCACCTACCTCGCGTTCGACACGCTCACGCGCGTCTGGCTCGACGCCGGGCTCGACGTGCGCACCGCGATGAACTCGACCGACGTCGACGACCCGCTGCTCGAGCGGGCCGCGCGCGACGGGGTCGACTGGCGCGAGCTCGCCGAGCGCCAGCAGCAGCTGTTCCGCGACGACATGGAGGCGCTGCGCATCCTGCCGCCCGACTCGTGGGTCGCCGTGACCGAGCGCATCCAGCCCATCGCCGACGCGGTGCGGCGGATGCTCGACACCGGCGACGCGTACGCGCTGCCGGCGGTCGCCGACGACGGCACGCCGCTGGGGGAGGACGTGCTGTTCGACACCACGCGGCAGCGGCAGTTCCCGATGGGCTTCGGCAGCCGCACGGGCGCCGACGAGATGCTCGAGCTCACCCGCGAGTTCGGCGGCGACCCGGATCGGCCGGGCAAGCGCTCGCCGCTCGACCCGCTGCTGTGGCGCGCCGAGCGGCCGGGGGAGCCCGCGTGGGACTCGGTGCTCGGCCGCGGCCGACCCGGCTGGCACGTCGAGTGCACGGTGATCGCGATGCAGGAGCTCCACACGCCCTTCACCGTCGCCGCCGGCGGACGCGACCTGCGCTTCCCGCACCAGGAGATGCAAGGGCACCACGCGCTCGCGCTCGGCGCCCGCATGTTCAGCGAGGTGCGGCTGAACGCCGGGCTCGTCGCCTACCAGGGCGAGAAGATGTCGAAGTCGCTCGGCAACCTCGTGCTCGTCTCGCGGCTGCTGCAGCAGGGCGCGCGGCCCGCCGCGGTGCGGCTCGCGCTCCTCGCGCACCACTGGCGCGAGGACTGGGAGTGGACCGACGACCAGCTCGAGGCCGCCGAGCAGCGGCTCGACCGCTGGCTCGAGTGGTCGACGACGCCCGACGACGACCCGTCGCTCGCCGAGAGCGTCGTGCCGTGGCTGCGCGTGACGCTGCACGACGACCTCAGCACCCCCGCGGCGCTCCAGGCGGTCGACGCGTTCATCCAGCGCGCCCCGGCCGACGAGGGCAGCCTCGCGGCGATCGACGCGCTGCTCGGCATCGACCTCAGGTCGGTCGCGCGCCGCTGACGCCTAGACCGGCGGCGCGTCGTCGCCGCGGTCGGGCTCGTCGCCCGACGCGGGGCCGCGCGGGTCGGGACGCGGCCTGCCGTTCTGGTCGCGCAGGAAGCGCTCGAACTCGTGCGCGATCGCCTCCCCGGAGGCCTCCGGGCTCTCGACCGCGTCGCGCTGCTCCTCGAGCTTGCCGATGTAGGCCCGCATGTCGTCGTCGCGCTCGGTGAGCTCGTCGATGCCGCGCTCCCACTCGCCCGACTGCTCGGGGAGGTCGCCGAGCGGCACCGTGACGTCGACCATCTCGGAGAGCCGGTCGAGCAGCGCGATCACGGCCTTCGGCGCCGGCGCGTTGTGCACGTAGTGGGGCACGGACGCCCACAGCGACGCGGTCTGGATGCCGGCGTCCTGGGCGGCGAGCGAGAGCACCGTCATGATGCCCGTGGGGCCCTCGTACTCGCTCTGCAGCACGCCGAGCCGCTGCTGCAGCTCGCGGCTGTCGCTCGTGATCGACGTCGCGATCGGGCGCGTGTGCGGCACGTCGGCGAGCATCGCGCCGACGAAGACGATCGCATCGACCTCGCAGCCGCGCGCGATCTCGAGGAACTCTGCGGCGTAGGCGGCCCAGTTGCGGCTCGGCTCCGCGCCGACGACGGCGAAGAGCTCGCCCTCGTTGCCGGTCGAGACGTCGAGCCCGGCGTCGGCGGCGAGCGGCTCGCGGGTCGAGGGGCGCGTCGGCGCGTAGGCGACCGTCGCGGGCCACTGGAGCGCCCGCGCGCCGTCCTCGAGCGTGCGGACGACGGGCCGGTGCATCGCGAAGTCGACGTACTCGTCGGGCTCGATCTCGTCGAACGCCTCGAGCTCGCAGGCCTCGATGAGCCGGCGCACGGCGCCGCTCGCCGCATCGCCGGCGTCGGTCCAGCCCTCGAAGGCGACGACCATGATGCGTCCCTCGATCGGTCCTCGCGCCACGACGGGCACCTCCTCATGTCGAACGCCCACTCTACGTCCCATCCCGGGTCGAGGCGGAGGCGGGCCGGACGGTCCGGTGCCGTCGCGTCGGTAGGCTTGCGCGGTGACCGCCCCCACCTCCCGGCTCGACGCAGTCCTGTTCGACATGGACGGCACCCTCATCGACACGGAGCCCGCCTGGATGGCCTCGGAGGCCCGGCTCGCGGCCGACCACGGCATCGCCTGGACGGCTGCGGATGCGGAGGCCCTCGTGGGCGTCGACCTCTGGGACGGAGCGCGCACGTTCATCGAGCGCGGCGTGCCGATGAGCGCCGACGCGATCGTCGATCGGCTCGTCGGTGAGGTGCTGTCGGGGCTCGGCGACGACCTGCCGATGCGCCCGGGCGCGCTCGAGCTGCTGCGCCAGCTGCGCGAGCACGAGGTGCCCGTCGCGCTCGTCACGATGTCGACCCGCCGCATCGTCGACCGCGTCGACGCCGCGCTCACGGCGCGGCTCGGCGCATCCCCGTTCGACGTGACCGTCGCCGGCGACGAGTGCGAGCGCGGCAAGCCGCACCCCGACCCCTACCTCCTCGGGGCGAGGCTGCTGGGCGTCGAGCCCGACGGCTCCGTCGCCATCGAGGACTCCATCACCGGCGCCGCGAGCGCCCTCGCCGCGGGCATGACCACGATCGGCGTGCCGCACGCGGTCGACGTCTCGCAGGTGCCCGGCATCGTCCACTGGCCGACGCTCGAGGGGCGCAGCCCCGCCGACGTGGCGGCCGCGATCAGGAAGGCCCGCGCATGATGGGCAGGACCGGCCCCTTCCAGTGGGGCGACGTGGTGCAGCTGACCGGCCCGAAGCAGCGCATGCACACCATCGTGCTCACCGAGGGCGCCTCCTTCGGCACCCAGCACGGCGCGCTCCCGCACGCCGACCTCATCGGCGTCGACGACGGCTCGCTCGTGCACGTGGGGGAGGCCCCGCACCTCGCGATCCGCCCGCTGCTCCACGACTACGTCATGTCGATGCCGCGCGGCGCCGCGATCATCTACCCGAAGGACGCCGCGCACATCGTCGGCTTCGCCGACATCCACCCCGACCTCACCGTCGTCGAGGCGGGCGTGGGCTCGGGCGCGCTGTCGCTGTGGCTGCTGCGCGCGCTGCACGGCACGGGCCGCCTCGTCTCGTTCGAGCGGCGCGAGGAGTTCCGCGCGGTCGCCGAGGCGAACGTGACGGGCTTCTTCGGCGAACGGCCCGCCAACTGGCAGATGGTGCTCGGCGACCTCGCCGAGGAGCTGCCCGAGCACGTCGCCGACGGCGAGGCCGACCGCGTGCTGCTCGACATGCTCGCGCCGTGGGAGTGCGTCGACGCGACCGCGCGGGCGCTGCGCCCCGGCGGGCTCGTGCTCTGCTACGTCGCGACCGTCACGCAGCTGAGCCGCACCGTCGAGGCGATCCGCGCCGACGGCCGCTTCACGGCGCCGCGCTCGAGCGAGACCCTCGTGCGCGGCTGGCACGTCGAGGGGCTCGCCGTGCGGCCCGACCACCGCATGGTCGCGCACACCGGCTTCCTCATGACCGCGCGGCGCGTGGCCGACGGCGTCGACCTGCCGTCGTTCCGGCGCCGCGCCGCGAAGGCCGACTTCGCCGACGCCGACATCGAGGCGTGGACCCCGGGCGCAGTCGGCGACCGCACCCCGAGCGACAAGCGGATGCGCCGCGCGGTGCGGGATGCGCGGCGCCAGGCGGATGCCATCACCGGCGGTGCCGCGGACGGCGGCGCGGGCCGGGAGCCCGACGCCCCGCAGGTAGACTGACCGCGTCTCCCCGACCCTGAAAGGCCTCGCCGTGCGCACACGCCCCCTCTCGATCGCCGCGCTGCTCGTCGCAGCCGCGGGCCTCACCGCATGCCAGGCGCCCGCGGGCAGCGTCGACGGCTGCTCGCCGCTGCTGCAACCGGGGGGTGCGTCCGACCAGGTGAGCGTCGTCATGGCCGAGGGCGCGCCCGAGGTCGACTTCGAGGTGCCGCTCGTGACCGAGGGCAACCAGGCCCGCCTGCAGGGCGGCGAGGGCGACCGGGCCCGCGAGGGCGACATCGTCGACGCCGACTACGTCGTGTACTCGGGCAAGACCGGCGACCTCATCTCGACCTCCTACGACGACGCGAGCCAGGAGATGGCCCCCGCGAACTCGCTGCGCCTGACCGCGGGCGGCGAGTCGGTGCTCGCCGACGCCGTCACGTGCACCGCCCCCGGCACGCAGGTGACGCTCACGACGACGGTCGCCGACCTCTTCGGCCCGGACGCCGCCTCCGCCCAGCTCGACATCACGCCCGCCGACACCGCCGTCGTCGTGCTCGGCGTGCAGGACCTGCACCCAGGCCGCGCCGAGGGCAACGCGCGCCCCGGCCAGCAGGGCATGCCCGCGATCGCGCTCGCCCCGAACGGCCAGCCCGGTGTCACCTTCCCGGGCAGCCCGGCCCCTGAGGGCCTGACCGTGATGCAGAGCATCGCTGGCACCGGCGAGGAGGTCGCCGAGGGCGACACGCTGCTGCTGCACTACACCGGCATCATCTGGGAGACCGAGGAGGTCTTCGACTCCTCGTGGGACAAGGGCACGCCGGCCGAGTTCGTGATCGCCGACGGCAGCCTCATCCCCGGCTTCGTCGACGCGGTCGTGGGCCAGCCCATCGGCAGCCAGGTCGTCGTCTCGATCCCGCAGGAGCTCGGCTACGCCGACCCTGCGACGCGCCCCGCCTCGATCGGCGAGGGCGAGCACCTGCTGTTCGTCATCGACATCCTCGACCGCGTCGAGCCCGCCCAGGGCTGACGCGGGCAGCGGGGGCGGGCCGATGCAGAGGATCGAGGCGGAGGAGCGCCAGTTCTCGCTCCTGCTCGCGCTCGTCGACACGCGCACCGGCTTCACGAAGCAGGAGCTCTTCTCCCGCGTCGCCGGCTACCAGGGCCAGAGCGCCGGCCAGGCGCTCGAGCGGATGTTCGAGCGGGACAAGGACGCCCTGCGCGAGCACGGCATCGTCATCGACGTCGTGCAGCCCCCGGGCGACGACAGCAACCACGAGGCCCGCTACCGGGTGCTCGACGGCGTGCTGGGCGACCCGGCCGAGCTGCAGTTCGACGCCGAGGAGCGCGAGCTGCTCGACCTCGCGCTGCGCATCTGGCACGAGGGCGGCCTCACCGAGGAGGCGCAGCGCGCAGCCCTGAAGCTGCGCGCCGACCCGGAGTTCCGGGGCGGGCTGCCGCTCGAGCGCACCCCCGGCCGCACCGACGAGCCCGAGGCGAGCGCCGCATCCGTCCTGCAGCCGCGCCAGCGGCCCCGCGAGAGCGCCTTCCAGGCCCTCAAGCGCGCTGCCGACCGTGGCCGCGAGGTGGTCTTCGACTACTTGAAGCCCGGCGACCGCTCGCCCCGCACGCGCACGGTGCAGCCGTGGGCGACGGTGCTCTTCCGTGGGCGGTGGATGCTCGTCGGCCACGACCTCGGCGCCGAGGACGCCCGCACGTTCCTCATGCAGCGCATCGTCTCGCCCGTGCACGACCGCGCCGCGAAGCAGCCCTTCGAGGCGCCGGCGGATGCCGCGGCCGCGGCGCTCGAGAAGCTCGAGGAGATCTGGCAGGGCGCCACGGTCGCGGTGCGCGCCGTGCCCGGCAGCGACGCCGACATCCGGCTGCGCCACCGGCCCGGCACCGCCGAGGAGGACGGCCTGCTCCTGATCCACCACGCCGACCGCCACCTCATCGCCGACGAGCTCGCCGGCTTCGGCGCCGACGTCGCGGTCGTCCGGCCGGACGAGCTGCGCGACCTCGTGCGCGAGCGGCTCGAGCGCATCCGCGACGCCCACGCGCCCGCATCCGCTCACGCCCACGCCTCCGGGGCGCAGGCGTGAGCGCCGCGCGCGTCGAGCGCGGCATCGGCCTGCTGCTCTCGCTCATCCAGTACGTCTCGGCCTCGGGCTCGGCGACGGTGGCCGAGGCCGCGGCGCACTTCGGCGTCGACGAGGAGCGGATCCGCGAGGCGGTGCAGCGCGTGTTCATGGCGGGCGTGCCCGACGGCGCCGGCGACTTCATCCGCTTCGACATCGACTTCGACGCGTTCGAGGAGCAGGACGTCATCTCGGTGACGATGCGCCCGGCCTTCGAGGACGAGACGGTGCGCCTGTCGCCCCGCGAGGCGAGCGCCCTCATCGCCGGCCTCACCCTCGTCGCCGGCTACACCGACGCCTCCCCGGAGCGCGTGGAGGCGCTGCGCGCCAAGCTGCGCCGCGCCGCGTCGCGCGGCGCCGACACGGTCGCGGTCGACGCGCTCGGCGCGCCGCGGCTCGCGCAGCAGGTGCGCGACGCCATCCGCCGCCGCCAGGTGCTCGAGCTCGACTACCGGAAGCCCGACGAGGGCTCGTCCCGACGCCGCGTGGCGCCGACCAGGCTCGAGCTGCGCGAGGGGCAGGTCTACGTCGAGGGCGTCGACCTCGACCGCGAGGCGATGCGCACGTTCCGCCTCGACCGCATCGAGCGGCTCGAGCCGGCCGACGACGCATGGCCGGATGCGCTGCCCGCGCACGAGCGGCACGTCACGGGCACCGCGCAGGTCGTCGCCACTCGCGCGGCCGCCGCCATGCTCGCCGACTACGCCGCCTCGGCGCCGGTCTCGATCGACGGGGAGCGCGTGCGGCTCGACATCGAGGTGTGGAGCGAGGCGAGCGTGCTGCGCGCGGTGGCGGCGTGCGGCGGCGACGCCGAGATCGTCGCGCCGCCGAGCCTGCGCGCCGCGATGCACCGGTTCGCCGAGGCGGCGCTCGGCGCCGCCGCCGACGCCGCCGACGGCCGCTAGACTGGAGTCCGACGGAAGGGGACGCCATGCCATTGGGGAACGCGTTCAACGGCTGGCACCTGCTCATCATCCTGATCGTGGTGCTGCTGGTGTGGGGATCCACGAAGCTGCCCGCGCTCGCCGAGAGCCTCGGCAAGTCGGCGAAGATCCTGAAGAAGGAGATGCGCTCCGACGACGAGGCGCGGCCCGGCACCCCCGGTCCCACCGGCACCGGCACGCCCGCCGGCCCCGCGACCGGCACCGACCGCTCCACCTCGGCACCGGGCAGCGACTCGACGAGCGACCAGCGCTAGCCGATGGCCCGGTCCCGGGCCCGCGGCACCCGCAACGCTGAGGGCCGCATGCGCCTCGGCGAGCACCTCGTCGAGCTGCGCCGTCGCCTGCTCATCTCCGCCGCCGCCGTGCTGGCGTGCACCGTCGCCGGCTTCTTCGTGGTCGACTGGCTGCTCGAGGTCCTGCAGCGCCCGCTCACCGAGCTCGCCGAGCAGGGCCGCATCACCGACCTGCTCTACACGACCGTCACCCAGGCGTTCGACCTCAAGCTGCGCATCGCCATCACCACGGGCGTGATCGTCGCGAGCCCCGTCTGGCTGTACCAGCTCATCCGCTTCTTCCTGCCCGGGCTGCGCACCAACGAGCGCAAGTACGTCTTCGGCTTCCTCGCCGCCGCGCTGCCGCTGTTCCTCGCCGGCTGCGCCGCCGGCTGGTTCGTGTTCCCGCACATCGTGCAGCTGCTCGTGCAGATCGCGCCGGTCGGGTCGCTGTCGTACCTCGACGCCACGATCTACTACGACTTCGCCTTCAAGCTGCTGCTCGCGGTCGGCGTCGGCTTCGTGCTGCCGGTGTTCCTCGTGGTGCTCAACTTCGCCGGCGTCGTCACCGGGCGCGGCATCCTGCGCGCCTGGCGCTGGGCGGTCATCGCGATCACGCTCTTCACCGCGATGGCGACGCCCGCGGCCGACGTGATGAGCATGTTCCTCCTCGCGATCCCCATGCTGGCGCTCTACTTCGGCGCCGCGGGCATCGCGATCTGGCACGACCGCAGGCTCGAGAAGCGCGCTGCTGCCAAGGTGGACGCATGAGCATCGCCACCGACGCGTTCGCCCGCGCGATGCCGTTCGGCCTCGACCCGTTCCAGCGCGAGGCGTGCGAGGCGATCGAGGCCGGCTCGAGCGTGCTCGTCGCCGCGCCGACGGGCGCCGGCAAGACGGTGGTCGCCGAGTTCGCGATCCACCTCACCATGGAGGCGCCCACCGGCCGCGTCTTCTACACGACGCCGATGAAGGCGCTCTCCAACCAGAAGCACCGCGAGCTCACCGAGGTCTACGGCAGCGCATCCGTGGGCCTCCTCACCGGCGACACGTCGATCAACGGCGACGCCCGCATCGTCGTGATGACGACCGAGGTGCTGCGCAACATGCTCTACGAGGGCCGCGACCTCTCGGCGCTCGAGTACGTCGTGATGGACGAGGTGCACTACCTCGCCGACCGCTTCCGCGGCGCCGTGTGGGAGGAGGTCATCATCCACCTCCCGCGCCACGTGCGGCTCGTGTCGCTCTCGGCGACGGTGTCGAACGCCGAGGAGTTCGGCGCGTGGCTCGACGCGGTGCGCGGCGACACCCGCGTGATCGTCAGCGAGCACCGGCCGGTGCCGCTCGACGCCCACGTGCACATCCGCGGACGCCTCGTCGACCTCTTCGACTCGAAGGCGGCGGAGGAGTCGCACCGGCCGAGCCGCGAGCTCGTCGAGCTCGCGCGCGGCGGCGACGTCGCCGACTCGGCCGCGCACGGCCACCGCGACCGGGGCGGCCACAACCGCTACCGCTCGCGGCGACCTCCGAAGGGCGGCCGCCGGCCCGCGCCGCCCGGCCGCGGCGGCTTCGGCGGCCGCGTCGACCGCGTCGCGCTCATCGCCATGCTCGACGAGCGCGAGATGCTGCCGGCGATCGACTTCATCTTCTCCAGGGCCGGATGCGACGCGGCCGTCCGGCAGGTCGTCGAGGGCGGGGTGCGGCTCACCACCCCCGAGGACCGCGCCGAGATCCGCGCGATCGTCGACGAGCGCTGCCGCCTGCTCGACGACGCCGACCTCGGCGTGCTCGGCTACTTCGACTGGCTCGACGGGCTCGAGCGCGGCGTCGCCGCGCACCACGCGGGCCTGCTGCCGGTGTTCAAGGAGGTCGTCGAGGAGCTCTTCCGCGCCCGCCTCGTGAAGGTCGTCTTCGCGACCGAGACGCTCGCGCTCGGCATCAACATGCCGGCCCGCACGGTGGTGCTCGAGCAGCTCGAGAAGTTCAACGGCGAGGCGCGCGTGCGCATCACGCCGGGGGAGTACACCCAGCTCACGGGCCGCGCGGGCCGTCGCGGGATCGACACCGAGGGGCATGGCGTCGTCATCTGGAACGGGGCGCTGCAGCCGGTCGAGGTCGCGTCGCTCGCGTCGCGCCGCACCTACCCGCTGCACTCGAGCTTCCGCCCGACGTACAACATGGCCGTGAACCTCGTCGACCGGCTCGGCGTCGTCGGCACCCGCGAGGTGCTCGAGACGTCGTTCGCGCAGTTCCAGGCCGACCGCTCGGTCGTGCAGCTCGCCCGGCGGGTCGTCGACCAGCGCGAGAGCCTCACGGCGTACGAGTCGTCGATGACGTGCCACCTGGGCGACTTCTCCGAGTACGCCGAGCTGCGCCGGGAGGCCAGCGAGCTCGAGCGCGACGACCAGCGGCAGGGCGTCAGCCACGGCGACCACGAGCGCAACCAGCGGCGGCTGAAGCGCCTCCGCGCCGCCATGCGCGCGCATCCGTGCCACGCGTGCCCGGAGCGCGAGCAGCACGCCCGCTGGGGCGAGCGCTACTGGCGGCTGCGGCGCGACATCGAGAAGGCGGAGCGGCAGATCGAGCGCCGCACCGGGCAGATCGCGCAGGCGTTCGACCGCATCGCCGAGATCCTCCGCGAGCTCGGCTACCTCGAGCGCACCGAGCACGGCGAGCGGGTCTCGGCCGCCGGCGACATGCTGCGCCGCATCTACGGCGAGCGCGACCTGCTGACGGCCGAGAGCCTGCGCCGCGGCCTCTGGAGCGGGCTCGACGCGCCCGCGCTCGCCGCGATCGCGTGCGCGCTCGTCTACGAGGGCCGGCGCGACGACGGCATGCTGCCCGAGCGGATGCTGCCGAAGGGGCCGTTCCTCGACGCGCTCGACGCGACGCAGCGGCTGTGGGCGCAGCTCGACGACCTCGAGCAGGCGCACCGGATGCCGGGCACCGAGCCGCTGCAGACGGGGCTCACGCTCGCGATGCACCGGTGGGCGCGCGGCTACCCGCTCGAGCACGTGCTGCGCGACACCGAGCTCGCCGCGGGCGACTTCGTGCGGTGGACGAAGCAGACGATCGACGTGCTCGAGCAGCTCGAGCACGTGGCGCCCAAGCGGCTCGCGCGCACCGCCGCCGAGGCCGTCGACCGCATCCGCCGCGGCGTCGTCGAGGCGTCGGGGTCGGCGCTGTGACGGGCGCGCGCCCGTGACCGTCGGCAGCGCCACCGCGCGCCGCACCCGCGCCCACCTGCCGCTCCCGACCGCCTACGCCTGGGCGGCGGCGATCGCCGCGGGCGCCGTCATGCCGTTCGCCTTCCAGCCGTTCGACTGGTGGCCGCTCATCCTGCCGGCCGTCGCGCTCGCCCTCGTCGCGCTCCGCGGCCGCACCCTCGGGGCCGCCTTCGGCATCGGCTTCGTCACCGGCGCGCTCTTCTTCCTGCTCCACATCCAGTGGATCACCGTGTACCTCGGCCCCGTGCCGCTCATCGCCCTCACCGCGTGGATGGCGACCTGGTGGGGCCTCGGCGGGATGGCGCTCGCCCTCGCGTGGCGCTGGGGGGAGCCGCGGATGCGCGGTCCCGTGGGCTCGTTCCTCGGCCTCCCGGCGCTGCTGGGCGCCGTCTGGACGCTCCGCGAGAGCGCGTCGGCCACGGTGCCCTGGGGGGGCTTCGCCTGGGGCAGGCTCGCGCACTCGCAGGCCTCGAGCCCGCTCGCCGACACGACGAGCTGGGTCGGCCTCACGGGCCTCACCTTCCTCGTCGCGACGGCGTCGGCCCTCGTGCTGCAGCTCGTGCTCCACCACCGCACGATCCTCCGCCGCCGGCTCACGATCGGCGCCGCGGCGCTCATCCTGCTCGTGGCGATCCCCGCGTTCCCGGTCGAGCGCAGCGGCAGCCTGCGCGTGGGCGCGGTGCAGGGCGCGAGCGAGGCGGGGCTGCTCGCGCCGTACACGCCGGGCGAGATCCTGCAGCAGCACGTCGACGCGACCGAGGCGCTCCGCGGCGAGGAGCTCGACCTGCTCGTGTGGCCCGAGAACGCGGCGGAGTTCTTCGCCGACGAGTCGCCCCGCACGATGGCGACCCTCGACCGCATCGCGACCGGCTTCGACGCGCCGCTCGTGGTCGGCACGGTCACCCGCGACGGCGACGACACCTACAACGCGCTGCTGCAGGTCGAACCGGGGGAGGGCGCGGTCGCCGAGTACCGCAAGCGCCACCCGGTGCCCTTCGCCGAGTACCTGCCCCAGCGCGAGGTCTTCGCGCCCATCCTCGACGCCCTCGGGTTCCTCGAGCTCATCCCGCGCGACTACAGCGTCGACCCCACGAGCGCGAACGCCTTCGACGTCGCGGGCACGATCGCGGGCGTCGCGATCTGCTTCGACATCGTCGACGACGCGCTCGCCCGCGAGATGGTGCTCGACCACGGCGCCGAGATCATCCTCGCGCCCACGAACAACGCCGACTTCGGCCGCGGCTCCGCCGAGAACGTGCAGCAGCTCGCGATCGCGCAGCTGCGGGCCGTCGAGGCGGGTCGCGCGCTCGTGAACATCTCGACCGTCGGCACGAGCGCCGTGATCGCCCCCGACGGCACGATGCTCGACCGCCTGCCGCAGTACGAGCCGGGTGCGATGCTCGAGGAGCTGCCGCTGTCGACGACCGTCACCCCGGGCATCCGTCTGGGAGCATGGATCGACCTGGCGCTCTCGATCGGCGCCGCACTCGCGCTCGCGGGCCTCGGCGCCGCGCACCTCGTACAACGGAAGGGACGGGCGGATGCCTGACGTGATGATCGTCGTGCCCACGTACAACGAGGTCGAGGGCCTCGAGCGCACGGTGGGGCGGCTGCGCCAGTCGGTGCCGCACGCCGAGCTCGTGATCGTCGACGACGGCAGCCCCGACGGCACGGGCGAGCTCGCCGACCGGCTCGCCAAGCACGACGCGGGCACGCTCGTCATCCACCGCTCCGAGCGGGGGTACCGCTCGGCCGTGATCGAGGGGATGCGCTTCGCGATGTCGCGCGGCGCGACCCGGGTGGTCGTCACCGACGCCGACGGCTCGTACGACGCCGACGGCCTGCCCGAGCTGCTCGCGGTCTCGAACGAGGGCGTCGACCTCGTGATCGGCTCGCGCTTCGTGGAGGGCAGCGACGTGCGCAACATGGGCGTGCGCCGCCGCCTCGCCGCGCAGCTCGGCAACGCCTACGCGCGCGCCATGCTGCAGACCGACGTGCAGGACCTCACGAGCTCGCTGCGCGTCTACCGCACGCGCATCCTGGCTTCGCTCGACCTCGACGCGATCCAGGTCGACGCGTACGCCTTCCAGATCGCGATGGCCGTGCGGGTCGCGCAGGCCGGCGGCACGATCGCCGAGGTGCCGATCGGCTTCATCGAGCGTGCCGTGGGCAGCTCGAAGATGCGCGTGGCCGAGGAGCTCGGCACGCTCGGCGCGGTCACGAAGTGGGGCCTCGCGGGCGTGCGCGCCCTGCCCAAGCCGCCGCGCTGAGCCCGCGCGCCGATCCGCCTACGGCAGCAGCGGCAGCGCCAGGTCGCAGCGATCGGTGACGATCCCGTCGACGCCCATCGCGAGGAGCTCCTGCATCTCGGCCGGGTCGTTGATCGTCCACGCGTGCACCTCGACGCCCGCCGCGCGGAACGCGGCGATGCTGCGCTCGGTGAGGATCTCGATGCCGCGGTGCCGCCGCGGCACCTGCAGCGCCTCGACCGGCTCGAGCACGCGCGCGAGCGCCCGTTGCAGTCCGAGCCGCTGCGCGGCGAGCGCGCGCACCACCATCGGCTGCGAGGCGCTCGTCGCGACCTCCGGCAGCAGGGCGAGCGCCTGGCGCCGACGCCGCTCGGAGAACGAGGTGAGGAGCACGCGCGAGGCGGCCTTGGCCTCGACGACCGCGCGCACCGCCGGCACGACCGCCGCATCCGACTTCAGGTCGATGTTCCAGCGCGCGTCGGGCAGCGCCAGCAGCGCCTCGCGCAGGCCCGGCACGCCCTCGCTCTGGCCGAGGTCGATCTCGGAGAGGTCCTGCCAGAGCGTCTCCTCGATGACGATGTCGCGCCCCGCGACGCGGTCGAGGCTCGGGTCGTGCGCGATGACCGCGACGCCGTCGGCGGTCGCGTGCACGTCGGTCTCGAGGAACGTCGCCCCCGCGTCGAGCGCCGCGATGAAGGCGCGCATGGTGTTCTCGGGCGCCTCGAGCGCCAGCCCGCGGTGGGCGAGCACCCGCGGCGGGGCCGGGGTGAGGTAGGTCACTGCCGGGGCGACCCGCTGCCGTCGGATGCGCCGCGCGGGTCGTCGCCGTCGGCGCGCGGCAGGTCGGCGGCCGCGTCGCGGGCCGCCTCGAGCGCCTCGCCGTAGTCGGCGTCGGGCGTCTCGTCGGCGAGCGACGTCGAGGAGGAGACCGCGTCGGTCTGCCCCGCGCCCTGCGGGTCGATGCCCGACGCCTGCAGCGTCTCGGCGATCGACGGCACCTCGACGTCGCTCACGGAGTCGGCCTGGAAGGTCTCGTCGAGGATCGACGGCTCGGCGGCGTCGGAGTGCTTGCCCTGCTGCTTCTGGAACGGCACCTGGGCGCGGCCCTCGAAGAACCCGCGTCCCACGCCCTGCAGGGCGTCCGTGAGCTCGGACGGGATGATCCACAGCTTGTTGGCGTCGCCCTCGGCGAGCTTCGGCAGGGTCTGGAGGTACTGGTAGGCGAGCAGCTTGTCGTCGGCGTCACCCTCGTGGATGGCGGCGAAGACGCGCTCGATGGCCTCCGACTCGCCCTTCGCCAGCAGCACCTGCGCCTCGGCATCGCCCTTGGCGCGCAGCACCTGGGCCTTCGCCTGGCCCTCGGCGCGGAGGATCTCGGACTGGCGGAGGCCCTCGGCCTCGAGGATCTGCGACTGCTTCGAGCCCTCGGCGGTGAGGATCGCGGCGCGGCGGTCGCGCTCGGCGCGCATCTGCTTCTCCATCGAGTCCTGGATGGAGTGGGGCGGGTCGATCGCCTTCAGCTCGACGCGGCCGACGCGCAGGCCCCACTTGCCGGTGGCCTGGTCGAGCACGTTGCGCAGCTGGCCGTTGATCGTGTCGCGGCTGGTGAGCGCCTCCTCGAGGTTCATGCCGCCGACGACGTTGCGGAGCGTCGTGGTGGTGAGCTGCTCGACGGCCGACAGGTAGTCGGCGATCTCGTAGGTCGCCGCTCGCGCGTCGGTGACCTGGAAGTAGACGACGGTGTCGATCGAGACGACCAGGTTGTCCTCGGTGATCACCGGCTGCGGCGGGAACGAGCGCACCTGCTCGCGCATGTCGACGTGGTACGCGACCCGGTCGATGAACGGCACGAGGAAGTTGAGGCCTGGCTGCAGCACCCGGTGGAAGCGGCCGAGCCGCTCGACCACGCCGGTGAAGCCCTGCTTGATGATCCGGATCGACCTGAAGAGCGTGACGAGCACGAACAGGACGACGAGGATCACCACGATCGTCAGGAACACTCCGAGGATGAATCCTCCGTCGATCGGCATGGGGTCTCCTTGGTCTATCGCTGGGCGGGGACGACGATCGCCGTCGCCCCGTCGATGGCGGTGACGACGATGCGCTCGCCGACGTCGGGGTCGCGCGGCTGCACGGTGGGGGAGAGGCGGGCGGTCCAGGTGTCGCCGTTCGCGAGCGTCACCTCGCCGGCGCCGCGCTCGAACGAGCGGGTGACCTCGCCGGGCATCCCGAGCAGGGCCTCGATGCCCTGCTTGTTGACCTCGCCGGACTCGTGGAGGCGCTGCAGCAGCTTGGGCCGCACGAGCAGCAGGAGCAGCAGGGCCGACGCGGCGGCGATCAGGATCTGCGCCCACCAGGGGAGACCGGTGATGCTCGAGACGAGGCCGACCACCGACGACATCCCGATCATGAGGAACGTGAACTCGAGCGTGACCATCTCGATGATGAAGCACACGAGCGCCACCACGAGCCACGCGATCCATGCGTATTGGATGAGGTCCACGTCGCCAGCGTAGTCAGCGGATGCTGTGTCCGGGCCAGGCGCGCGGCTGCCTGCCCGCCCCTCGCGCCCCGGCCCATCTCGCACGGGCGGCCCAGTAGTGTCGTGGGGAACCGAAGGAGCTCCCGTGCCCGATCCCGCCTCCGCATCCCTCGCACCCGGCTCGCTGTCGGGCCGCACCGCACTCGTCACCGGCTCGAGCCGCGGCATCGGCGCCGCGACCGTCGACCTGCTGGCCCGCGCGGGCGCCGACGTGGTCGTCAACTACCGCGCCAAGGCCCCGCGCGCCGAGAAGGTCGTCGCCGCGGCCGAGGCCCAGGGCGTGCAGGCGATCGCCGTGCAGGCCGACCTGACCGACGCCGCCAGCGTCGCGGCGATGTTCGCCGCCGCCGAGGAGCGCTTCGGCGGCCTCGACATCCTCGTGATGAACGCCTCCGGCGGCATGGAGGCCGGCATGGGCGAGGACTACGCGATGCGGCTCAACCGCGACGCGCAGGTCGCGCTGCTCGACGCGGCCGTGCCGGTGCTGCGCGACGGCGCGCGGGTCGTCTTCGTCACGAGCCACCAGGCGCACTTCATCCGCACGACGCCGACGATGCCCGAGTACGAGGCCGTCGCGCTGTCGAAGCGCGCGGGCGAGGACGCCCTCCGCGAGCGCATCCCCGCCCTCGCCGAGCGCGGCATCGAGCTCGTGGTGGTCTCGGGCGACATGATCGAGGGCACCATCACCGCGACCCTGCTCGAGCGCGCCAACCCCGGCGCGATCGCGAGCCGCCGCGAGGACGCCGGCCGGCTCTACAACGTCGAGGAGTTCGCCCGCGAGGTGGCGCTCGCCGCCGTCGAGCCGGTGCCCGCCGACAGCACGCGCCTCGTCGGCGACGTCTCCGGCTTCGCGACCGACGAGGGAGGGCAGGCCTGATGCGCGCCGACGACATCGAGCGCCTCGTCTCGCTCTCCCGCCCGGCCGTCCACCCGAGCGGCGAGTACGCCGTGGTCGCCGCCTCGAGGCCGAGCCTCCGCGCCAACCGCAACGTCGGCCAGCTGTGGCGCGTGTCGCTGCGCGACGGCGCCCGGCGCCGCATCACCGGCGGCGTCGCCGACCGCTCGCCGCGCCTCACGCCCGACGGCGGCACGCTGCTGCTCGTGCGCGACGACGATGCCGGCAAGCCGCAGGTGTGGGCGATGCGCGTCGACGGCGGCGAGCCGGTGCAGGCCACCGCGCAGCCCGGCGGCGTGCTCGAGTACGCCGTCTCGCCCGACGGCACCCGCATCGCCTTCACGGCAGCCGTGCTCGAGCCGGGCCGCTACGGCTCGGTCGAGGGCGTGAGCGCCGCGCAGGAGCCCGCGCGCCTCATCACGCGCAACCGCAACCTGGCCAACGGCACCGGCAGCCTCATCGGCCGCCGGTCGCACCTGTTCGTCGCGCCGCTGCCCGACCTCGACGGCGAGCCCCGCTACGAGCGCGCCGCGCACCCGCACGACGAGCCGGGTCGCATCGACGACGCCCCGCACGCGCCGGAGGCCATCCGCCTCAGCCACGGCGAGTTCGACCACTCGGCGCCGGCCTTCTCGGCCGACGGCGAGCGCGTGCTGTGCATCACGGCGCGCCACGACACCCGCGACGACGACCTGCTGAACGCGGTCGTCGAGTTCGACGCGGGCGTCGCCGAGGGCGAGCCGCACACGATCCTCAGCTCGCGCGCGGGGCTCTCGGTCGCCGAGGTGCAGCCGACGCCCGACGGCGGCTTCGTGCTGCTCGCGCAGCAGATGGGGGAGTCCGGTCGCGACTTCGTCGGCCGCAGCACGCAGCTGTTCGTGCTCGAGCACCCCGGCGCGCACCCGGAGGAGGTCACCGAGGGCGACACCGTCGACCTGGGCGAGCCGGGCAGCCACGCGACCGTCGTCGAGGACGGCGTGCTCGTGCAGCAGCGCCGCCGCGGCCGCGTCGTGCTCGTGCACGTCACCGGCGGCGGCTCGAAGGAGCTCATCGGCGGCGACGTCGAGGTCATCGGCCACGGCGTGGGCGACGGCGTCACCGTCGCGACCGTCGCGACGCCGACGTCCGCCGGCGAGGTGGCCGTGCTCGACGACCGCGGCGTGACCGTGCTCACCGACTTCGGCGCGCCCCTCGCGGAGGCCGGCGTCGCCGCGCCCGTCGAGCACGAGTTCCCCACCCCCGACGGCGGCACGGTGCACGGCTGGGTCTGGGTGCCCGAGGGCGAGGGGCCGCACCCCGTGCTGCTGAACATCCACGGCGGGCCGTTCGCGCAGTACGGCGTGGGCGTGTTCGACGAGGCGCAGGTCGCGGTCGACGCGGGCTACGCGGTCGTGCAGTGCAACCCGCGCGGCTCGGCCGGCTACGGCCGCGAGCACGGCATCGCGATCCGCCAGGCCATGGGCACGGTCGACATGGCAGACGCACTCGACTTCCTCGACGCATCCATCGACGCCCACCCCGAGCTCGACCGCGAGCGGCTCGGCATCATGGGCGGCTCCTACGGCGGCTACCTCACGGCGTGGACGATCGCGCACGACCACCGCTTCGCGGCGGCGATCGTCGAGCGCGGCTTCCTCGACCCCGAGTCGTTCGCCGGCACGAGCGACATCGGCTGGTTCTTCGGCGGCGAGTACACCGGCACCGACCCGGATGCGATGCGGGCGCAGAGCCCGATGGCGCGCGTCGGGGACGTGCGGACGCCGACGCTCGTCGTGCACTCCGAGCAGGACTGGCGGTGCCCGCCCGAGCAGGCGCAGCGCTACTGGGCCGCCCTCAAGCGCAACGGCGTCGAGACGGCGCTGCTGCTGTTCCCGGGCGAGAACCACGAGCTGACGCGCTCGGGCCAGCCGCGGCACCGCGTCGAGCGCTTCGAGCACGTGCTGCGCTGGTGGGCGAAGCACCTGCCGACGCAGCGGAACCACGGGCAGTAGGCGGGACGGCCGGCCCCGTCGAGCGGCATCGCTCGCGCGGCGGGGCTAGGCGGCCCGGGCTAGGTGTACTTCCCCGGGAGGTTGTGAACGCTCGGGTTGAGTGAAGGCCTCCGTGGAGGATGTGGGTTACCAAGCTCACTCGTCCAAACGGAGGCCTTCATGGTTCACGCTAATGCTCCTTTGACTGCGGTCGGGAGGGAGCGGCTGGCTCGGCTGATCGTCGAGCAGGGCTGGCCGGTCCGGCGCGCGGCGGAGCGGTTCCAGGTGTCTCCGGCGACAGCGTCGCGGTGGTCGCGCCGGTTCCGCGATGGCGAGCCGATGACGGACCGCTCGTCCCGGCCGGGCTCGTCGCCGGGCCGGACGCCAATGCGCCTGGAGCATCGGATCGTGAGCCTGCGCTTCTCCCGCCGCTGGGGTCCGCACCGCATCGGCTACCACTTGGGCGTTCCGCGCTCGACCGTCGGGCGGGTGCTGCACCGCTACCGGATGCCGCCGCTGGCGCATCTGGATCAAGCGACCGGGCTGCCGACCCGGCGGCCGACACCGATCCGCTACGAGGCGACCGCGCCGGGCCAGCTGGTCCACGTCGACATCAAGAAGCTCGGCCGCATCCCGGATGGAGGCGGCTGGCGCGTCCACGGCCGCGGCTCCGCGCAGGATCGGGCGGCGAGCGTCATCCGCGATCGGGCAGCACGCGCCGGGGCCGCGCCCGGGCGAGGTTTCACCTATCTGCACCACGCGGTCGACGACCACTCCCGGCTCGCCTACTCAGAGATCCTCCTCGACGAGCGCAAGGAGACCGCCGCAGGCTTCTGGTTGAGAGCGCGCGCGTTCTTCGTCGACGCCGGCATCGACGTCGCCGCTGTGATGACCGACAACGGCTCCTGCTACCGCTCGCACGCCTTCCGCGACGCGCTCGAGGGCGCGCAGCACCGATTCACGCGCCCCTACCGGCCCCAGACGAACGGGAAGGTCGAGCGCTTCAACCGCACCCTCGCCGCTGAATGGGCCTACGCCGTCACCTACGCCTCAGACGCCGACCGCGCAGCCACCTACGCGGCCTGGCTCCACACCTACAATCACCATCGACCCCACACCGGCATCGGAGGCCTCACCCCCGCCCAACGCGTTCACAACGTCACGGGGAACTACATCTAGGCCGTGGGCTGCACCCCGTCGGCGACCGCGGCCACGACCCGGTCGCGGCCCTCGTCGTCGAGCAGGCCCAGCTCGTGCGCGATGCGCGCCGCCTCGTCGTAGGAGGAGTGGAAGCGGATGCCGGCGGCCTCGAGCTCGGCGCGCGCCGCGCCCTCGACGGGCACGACCTCGTGGATGAGCACTGCCACGCCGAGGCCCGCGCCGCGGCGCAGCATCTCGGCGCCCACCTGCGGGTCGGCCTGGCCGCTGTCGCCGAGGAACATGAAGCGGCACTCGGGGAACAGCTCGCGCTCCCGGTCGAAGTTCTGCAGCTTGCGCTGCTTGATCGACTTCTTCGTGAAGAGGTTGAGGAAGGAGCCGCCGAGCACCGCGTGCGGCGGCAGCCCCAGGTCGGCGAGCCCGCCGCGCGTGTACTGCTCGATGAGGCCGCGGGGCCCCTCGGGGCGCGCGGTGACGAACGTCAGGTCGCCGGGGCGCGACGGCTCGCCGGAGTGGCCCTCGTCGAGCTCGATGAGCAGCTCGACCACGCCCGGGTAGACGATGCCGCGCGGGTAGCGCGTCTCGTGCAGCATGGCGCGCACCGTGTCGTCGATGTCGCACAGGATGCGGAGGTCGTGGACGGGGGAGTCGGCGGCCTCGGCGGCGATGTGGGCGAGCACCGCCTCGCGGTCGGCGGGCAGCAGCCGCTCGTAGACGACGTGCTCGAGGTCGTGCCGGTCGCCGGAGGCGTTCAGCAGGTACTTCATGTCGCGGAACGGCTCGCCCGTGAGCGACAGCAGCATGCTGCGCACGCCGTGCGACACCGTCGGATCGAGCGGCAGGCCGCGCAGCGCGTGCACGATGCGCGCGCGCATGGCGGGGCTCAGCTCGGCGGAGCGGTCGACGCACAGCAGCTGCACGAGCTCGCGCCGCTCCCGCCGGCGCAGGAGCCCCGTGAGGAGGTTGCCGGCGATGGCGTCGACCGTGCGCTGCAGGTCGATCTGGGCGAGCACGGACTCGAGCGCGCCCTCGGGGGTCGCGCGCAGCTTGGCCAGGGCCTCGGAGGGGTTCACGGCTCCGATCCTGGCACCCGCACCCTGAGCGCGGCGTGATCGATGCGCGCGTCGATCCGCTCGGCCCTGCCCGCCGGGTCGCCGTCGAGCTGCACAGGCATCGGGGCGTCGACGGCGCCGAGCGTCACCCGCTCGGCGCGCCGGTGCCGCAGCACGCCCTCCGCGCGCGCGAGCCCCGCGCCCGCGGCGGCGATGCGGCCCCAGTGCGCGAGGTGGCGCGGGCTCACCGTGGCCACGTGCAGCAGTCCGTCGTCGAGCCGGGTGCCCGGCAGCACCCGCAGCCCCGCGGGGATGCGCGCGGCGTTGTGCACGAGCACGCTCCACGCGCGGGCCGCCTCGACCGGCCCGCCGTCGAAGCGGCCGCGCACGGCGAAGCTCGGGTGCCCGAAGCGGCGCGCGCCCGCGGCGACGTAGGAGAGCCAGCCGAGCCGGCGCTTCGCGCGCAGCGACGATGCCTCGACCGCGAGCGCGTCGTTCCCGACCCCCACGACGACCAGGAACGGCGCCTCCGGCTCGCGCTCGCCGCCGGCGCGCGTCAGCACCACGCGGCCGAGGTCGATGTGCGCGGTCGGGCCGGAGACCGCGACGCGCGCCGCGGCGGCGACGTCGTGCAGCGGCAGGTCGAGGTTCCTCGCGAACAGGTTGGCCGTGCCGGCAGGCACGATGCCGAGCGGCATGCCGGTGTGCGCGAGCTCGGCCGCGATCGCACGGACCGTGCCGTCGCCGCCGACCGCCACGACCGCATCCGCCCCGGCTGCGAGCGCCGCGCGGGCCTGCGCGCCGCCAGGCTCGGCCGCGGTGGTCGCAGCGACCCGCGCGTCGAGGCCCGCGCGCGCCGCCTCGCGCAGCACCGCGTCGACGGCCCGCGCGGCACCGCGGGCCGTGGGGTTGCCGATGACGACGAGCTCGGGCACGCGGCCAGGCTAGCGAGCGCTCAGCCCGCGTCGGCGACGACGAGCCTGCCGCCGAGCCACGCCGCCATCGACTCGAGCTCGGCGTCGACGGCGCGCCGCAGGCGCCGGTCGGGCTCCGCGTCCCAGTGGATGCGGGCCACGCGCAGCGCGCCGGCGTCGCGGTCGGTGCGGGCGTCGACCTTGCCCACCAGCCGGTCGCCGTCGAGGATGGGCAGCGCGAAAGCGCCCCAGCGTCGCCTCGCCGCCGGCGTGTACTGCTCGAGCGCGTAGTCGAAGGCGAAGAGCTCCGCCATGCGCCGCCGCTCGGCGATGAGGCGGTCGACGGGGGAGAGGATGGCGACGCGCCCGGCGAATCCCTCCGCGGTCGCCGCCTCGTCGAGCCGCCACTCGCGCCGCGTGCCCTCGACGAGCACCGGCACGCCCGCGTCGCCGACGAGCGCCGGACGCGCGATGCCGAGGGAGCGCAGCCGCCGGCGGTCGCGCTCCGCGGCGGCCTCGGCCGCGTCGAGCGACGGACCCGGCGGCAGCACGCGCTCGGCGAGGTCCCACACCCGCTCGAGGCCGGCGCGCTCGGCGACCGCGACGACCCCGGCGCGCAGCAGGTGCTCCAGCATCATGGCGACGTCGCGGCCGGTGTTCCAGCCGCTCGAGGCGTAGGGCGCGTCGGCGGTGTCGTCGATCTCGCGCTGGGGGAGCGGTCCGTCGGCGCGCAGCTGCTCGAGCAGCCGCTGGCGGAAGCCGGCGTTCTGGTCGAGCCACTCGCCGCCGCGTGCGGCGGCCGCGGCCATCTCGGGCCGGTGCAGCGGCAGGTCGGCCGTCGGCACGAGCGCGACCGCGTGCGGCTCGCGCGGCGACGGCTGCAGGATCCACTCGAACAGCGACTGCTCGACCTCGGCCGCCCGGCGCACCGCGCCGGCGTCGATCGCGTGCCCCAGCCGCGACCAGGCGACGTGCTCGGCGGCGGGCATCACGATGTCGGTGACGTTGACCTGCAGCAGCGTCAGGTGCCGCGCCACGTCGACGAGGTAGTCGGAGCCGCCGACGAGCGCGCGCTCGGCGTCGAGCAGCTGCGCCCGCACCGCGATGCGGCGCGCCTCGGCGCGCGGGATCGTGCGCGGCTCGGCCATGCGTCGACGGTAGTGCCGCGGTGCCAGGATGGTGCCATGTCTGATCGCGCTGCGCTCCGTCCCGAGACCGTCACGGTGAGCGCGGGCCGCCCCGCCCACGTGCCCGGCGCCCCCTTCAACGAGCCGGTGACCTTCGCGAGCGCGTTCGTCGCCGGCGGCGAGCTCGAGTACGCGCGCTACGGCAACCCGTCGTGGACGGCGCTCGAGGAGGCGCTCGGCGCGCTCGAGGGCGGCGAGTGCATCTCGTTCGCGAGCGGCATGGCCGCGGTGAGCGCGGTCGCCGCGCTCGTGCCGCACGGCGGCGCGGTCGTCGTGCCGCAGCACGCATACCAGCACACCCTGATGCTGCTCGACACCGGCGCCGCGGAGGGCCGCTTCGAGGTGCGTCGGGTCGACATCGCCGACGCCGCCGCCGTCGAGGCCGCGATGCCCGGCGCGGCGATGGTGTGGATCGAGTCGCCCACGAACCCCGCGCTCGAGGTCGCCGACATCGCGAGGCTCGCCGCCGCGGCGCGGGCCGCCGGCGCGCTGAGCGTCGTCGACAGCACGTTCGCGTCGCCGCTCGTGCAGCGGCCGCTCGAGGACGGCGCCGACGTCGTGGTGCACTCCGCGACGAAGCTCATCGCCGGGCACAGCGACATCGTGCTCGGCGCGGTCGCGACCGGCAGCGCCGACCTCGCCGAGCGCATCCGCCAGCACCGCGGGCTGCACGGCGCGATCCCGGGCCCGATGGAGGCGTTCCTGGCGCTCCGGGGCCTGCGCACCCTCTCGGTGCGCCTCGAGCGCGCGCAGGCGAACGCGCGCGAGCTGACGCGCAGGCTCGCGGATGCGCCGGGCGTCGTCGAGGTGCGCGATCCCGGGTTCGGGACGGTGCTCGCGATCGTGCTCGCCGATGCGGCGGCCGCCGACCGCGTCGTCGAGCGCGTGCGCCTGTGGATCCCGGCGACGAGCCTCGGGGGAGTGGAGTCCACCCTCGAGCGTCGGCGCCGGTGGGCGACCGAGGCCCCGACCATCCCGGAGGGGCTCATCCGCCTCTCGGTCGGCATCGAGCACATCGACGACCTCGCCGACGACCTGCTGCGGGCGCTGGCGGCATGACGGCGCGCCCGCTCGCCGATGGCGCGGTGCTGCGCCCCGCGCGGCCCGGCGACGAGCCCGGCATCCTCGCGATGATCGAGGCGCTCGCGCGCTACGAGCGCGAGCCCGACGCGGTCGAGAACACCGCGCCGATGCTGACGGCGGCCCTCTTCGGCGACGAGCCGCGCGTCTTCGCGCACGTGGTCGAGCAGGACGGCGCGATCGTCGGCATCGCGATCTGGTTCGTCACCTACTCGACCTGGACGGGCACGCACGGCATCTGGCTCGAGGATCTCTACGTCGACGAGCGGATGCGCGGGCGCGGCCACGGCCGCGCGCTCATGTCGGCGCTGGCGGCCGAGTGCGTCGAGCGCGGCTACCGGCGCTTCGAGTGGACCGTGCTCGACTGGAACGCGCCCTCGATCGCCTTCTACCGCTCGATCGGCGCCGAGCCGATGTCGGAGTGGACGACGCAGCGGCTCTCGGGCGAGCGGCTCGCGGAGCTCGCCGGCCGCTGAGCGGCCGCGGGCGCCGGGGGAGCGCCGCTCAGCCCAGCCGCAGCCGCGAGGGGCGCACGAGCCGGGCGCCTGCGGCGTCCCAGCCGTCGCGGATCGGTGCCGCGTCGTCGATCGAGAACGACGCCTGCGCCGCCGCGAGGTCGGGGTAGCGGCCGAGCGAGGCGCCGGCGCCGTCGACCGCGACGAACTCCTCGAGGCTCTCCTCGACGAAGCCCAGGAACGTCAGGCCGTCGTCGTCGGCGCGGCTCGCGACCCAGAGGCCGTTGCCGGGCGTGGCCCACGTCACGGCGGTCGCATCGATCGTCTCGGAGCGGTTCGGCCTTGCCATCGTGTCGGTCATGACCGCTCCTTCGAGATTCGGTAGTTCGACGATCGAAATGTATCACGCTCGAACGGTATAGTCGGACCTGACAGCGGATTCCCAGGCACGGCCCGGGGGACGCGGCGCACGGGAGCGGAGGCGGAGATGCGGCAGGCGGAGTCGAACGAGGGCTCGGGCTACTGGTACCCGCAGCACGGCGTGCCGACGAGCGTCGACGTGCTGAACCTGCTGCGCCGGTACCGCGCGACGGAGGGCGCGATGCGCGCCCGGACGCGCTCGTCGATGGGCATGGGCGAGACCGACCTGCTGGCGCTGCGCATCCTGCTGCAGACGCAGCGCAGCGGCGAGCTCATGCGGCAGCGCGATCTCGCGCACGCCCTCGGGCTCGCGTCGCCGTCGGTGACGGCACTCGTCGACCGCCTGGTGCGCAGCGGCCACGTGCGCCGCGAGCCGCATCCCGACGACCGGCGCGCGACGATCGTCGTGCCGACGACCGATACCGACACCGAGGTGCGCGCGACGCTCGGCGCGATGCACCGTCGCATGATCGACGTCATCGACAGCATGGACGAGACCGAGCGCCTCGCCGTCGCGAGCTTCCTGCAGCGGATGGTCGCGGCCGTCGAGCAGGTCGACGAGCACGAGGAGCCGGCCCCGGCACCCGTGCTCACCGCCTAGCCCCGTCCGGCGCACCTGCGTCAAGCGCCGATAATGCACATTATGTCGGATCAAGCGGAGGCGAGGCCTCCCCGGGATCCCCCAGCCCCGCGGGCTACCGTGACCACCCACCAGGACGGCAGGCCCCCGTGCTCCGCATCGCCGCATCCGTCCACGACGCGACCATCGCGCTCGACGACCCCATGAACCTCTTCATCCTCGGCGCCACCGGCATCGTCACGCTCGCCGCGCTCGCGCTGATCGGCGCGTTCGCGTCGACGCTCACGGAGCGAGCCGAGCCGGCGCCTGGCCCTACGCTGAGCCGGTGACCGCAGCAACCCGCAGCCCGCGCATCCTCGACGCCGAGTGGCGTCGCAAGTTCCTCGTCGAGGAGCGCTACATCTCCCGCTCGGAGCGGCGGACCCTCTACGGCAGCGCCATCGCGCTCGCCGTCGTGGGCCTCACGATCTTCACGGTGATGCTCGTGGGCGTGCTCACCGACTCGGGTGCCGCGAGGCTCAACGAGCCCGTGCAGCAGTGGTTCGTCGACGCCCGCGACGACGCAGAGACCGTCACCATGTCGGTGCTCGCGTACGTCTTCGGCCCCGTCGCGATGCCCATCATCGTGCTCGTGGTCTGCATCGGCTGGACGATCCTCGCGAGCCACGCCTGGCGCCCGCTCGTGCTGTGCGGCGGCATGGCGCTCGGCGTGATCAGCGCCCTCTCCATCGCTCCCCTCGTGCAGCACCCGCGCCCCCCGATCGACCTCATGGTGCTCGGCGCCGACCACACCTTCTCGTTCCCCTCCGGGCACGTGCTCGGCGCATCCGACTTCCTGCTCATCACCGCCTACCTCATCGCCTCGCGGCAGCGGCACATCCCCCTGCGCATCGGCCTCTTCGCGCTCGCCGCGGTCGGCATCGTGGCGCAGATCGGCAGCCGGCTGTACCTCGGCTACCACTGGCTCACCGACGTCATCGCGTCGGTCGGCCTGTCGTTCGTGATCCTCGCGATCGTGATCGTCGTCGACACCCTGCGCACGGCCCGCGTCAAGGGCGAGCCGATCACCGGACCGCTCTCGACAGCCCAGCGCGACGGCACCTGACCCATCCCCGGACCCATCCCTGCGGCCCGCGGCTCCGAACCGCTGTGGACCCACCGACAAGGGAGCACCGCCATGACACCTCGATCCGCATCGATCACCGCCCTCCTCGCAGCCGCCGCGCTGGCGCTCGCCGGCTGCTCCGCCAGCGGTGAGTCCGCTCCGCCGCCCTCCGGCGACGCGGCGCCGAGCTCGGCACCCGCGACGGAGCCCTCCTCCCCCGCATCGTCGGGCGACGAGGCGGGGATGGCGCTCATCGGCATGGTCGGCACGGCCGATGACCCCGACGCGTACGAGATCGCGCTCACCGACGCCGACGGCCAGCCCGTCGAGACGCTCGCGGCCGGCGACTACACGCTCACCTTCGCCGACCGCACCGCCGCCCACAACTTCCGCCTGACCGGCCCCGGCGGCGTCGACGTGGCGACGGATGTCGCGGGCACCGACGAGACGTCGGTGCAGGTGACGCTCGTGGCCGGCACCTACACGTTCGTGTGCGACCCGCACCCGGCGACCATGGTCGGCGAGGTCGAGGTCACCGGCTGATGCGCCGCGCGTGACCACCAGGCTGCTGCTGCTGAGCGACACCCACCTGCCGCTGCGCGCGAAGGCGCTGCAGGAGCAGGTGTGGCGGCTCGTCGACGAGGCCGACCTGGTGGTGCACGCCGGCGACTGGGTGGTGCCGGAGCTGCTCGACGAGCTCGAGTCGCGGGCAGCGCGCCTCGTGGGCGTCGCGGGCAACAACGACGGCGCCGAGCTGCACCGCCGGCTCGGCGAGACCGCGCGCTTCGAGGTCGATGGGCTCCGCTTCGCGGTGGAGCACGAGACGGGCGCCGCCGCCGGCCGGGAGCGCCGATGCGACGCGCGCTTCGGGCCCTCCTCCCCCGCGCCGGCCGACGTGCTCGTCTTCGGCCACTCGCACATCCCCTGGGACTCGACGACGCCCGGAGGGCTGCGCCTGCTGAACCCGGGCTCCCCCACCGACCGGCGCCGCCAGCCGATCGGCACCGTGATGACGGCGGTCGTCGACGGCGGCGCGCTCGGCGAGGTGGCGCTCGTGCCGACGCCGCGCTGACGCGCCGGCTGCTTCCTGTGGGCCCGCACGCCTGTTCCTGCGAGTCCGCTGGTCATCCGTCCCCCAAGGGCGGGATACGCTCAGGGGGACAAATGGAGGACGCCATGGGCGCTGCCGACCCGCTCCAGCAGGGAAGCCTGCTCGCCGAGCGCTATCGCATCGGCGAGCGCATCGGCGCCGGCGGCATGGCCTCGGTGCATCGGGCCACCGACGAGGTGCTGGGGCGCGAGGTCGCGGTCAAGGCGATCGTGCGCGAGAGCACCGATCCGGCCGACCTGCAGCGCGAGCGGTCGGAGATCGACCTGCTCGCCTCGCTCAACCACCGCGCGCTCGTCACCCTCTTCGACGCGGGCAGCACGACGCTCGACGGCCTGCTGGTGTCGTACCTGGTGATGGAGCTCGTCGACGGGCCCACGCTCGCCGCGCGCCTCGCCCAGGGGCCGCTCCCGCAGGAGCAGGCGTGGCGCATCGCGCACGACCTGGCCGAGGCGCTCGTCATCGTGCACGCGAGCGAGGTGGTGCACCGCGACATCAAGCCCGCGAACATCCTGCTCGCGCCCTCGCTCGTGCCCGGGAGGGACTTCGACGCGAAGCTCGCCGACTTCGGCATCGCCGCCATCGTGGGCGCCGCGCGGCTGACCGCGACCGGCACGGTGCTCGGCACCGCCGCCTACCTCAGCCCCGAGCAGGCCACCGGCGCGCGCGTCGCGCCCTCCTCCGACATCTACTCGCTCGGCCTCGTGCTGCTCGAGGCGCTCACGGGGCGCCGCGAGTACCCCGGGCCGCTGCTCGAGTCGCTGAGCGCGCGGCTCGCGCGCGATCCCGAGATCCCCGGCTCGATCGGCTACGAGTGGAAGTCGCTGCTGACGGCGATGACGGCGCGCGAGCCCGAGGCGCGCCCGACGGCCGCGGCCGTGCTCGAGCGGCTCATCGAGATGGCCGCCGCCGTCGCCACGACCGGCGACATCGACGCGACGGCGGCGCTCGGCAGCGTCGCGACCGCCGCGATCATCGCCGCCGACTCCGGCCCCGCGCCCGTCGCTGCGATGGCTGCCGACCGCAGCACCACCGCCGAGACGCTCCGGTCCGCCGCCATCGCTCCCGAGGCGGGCACGGCCGACGCGGCGACGCGCGGCAGGCGCCGCCGCTGGGCGATCGCCGGCGGGCTCGCCGCAGGCACCGCGCTCCTCGTCGCCGTCCCCGCGATGGCGCTGCAGGCGGGCGACCCGACCGCACCCACGGTCGAACCAGCGGTGATCGAGTCCGAGCCTCCCGCCCCTAGCGTCGTCGCACCTGCCCCGACGGAGCCCGCACCGACCGAGACGGCCCCTGCCGAGACCGCGGTCGCCGACCCCGCGCCGGCTGAGCCGGCGCCCGCGGCACCGATCGCCCCGGCGACGGTCACGACCGACGGCAGCACGTCGGGCGGCGGCGGCACGTCCGGCGGCGGCCAGGGCGGCGCGAGCACCGGCGCCGAGAACTCCGGCAACGAGAACGCCGGACCCGGCGGCGGCAACGGCAACGGCGGCGGCGGACGCCCGTAGCCTGAGCGGGATCCGTCCCGCACCCCGAGGAGCACCATGGCCTTCGACGTCGCCGCCTTCCGCGCGCACTTCCCATCCCTCGCCTCCGGCATCGCCCACTTCGACGGGCCCGGCGGCACGCAGACGCCCGCGGTCGTCGGCGAGGCGATCGCGCGCACGCTCACCGGGCCGCTCTCCAACCGCGGCGGCCTCGTCGAGAGCGAGCGCAACGCCGACCGCGCCGTGGCCGCCTTCCGCGCGGCGATGGCCGACCTGCTGGGCGCCGACGCCCGCGGCATCGTCTACGGCCGCAGCGCCACCCAGCTCACCTACGACCTCTCGCGCGCGCTCGCGAAGACGTGGCGGCCGGGCGACGAGGTCGTCGTCTCGCAGCTCGACCACGACGCCAACGTGCGCCCGTGGCTGCAGGCGGCGGAGGCGGCCGGCGCGGCCGTGCGCTGGCTGCGCCTCGACCCCGGCAGCGCCGACCTGCGCCTCGACGAGCTCGACGCGGTGATCACCGACCGCACCCGCCTCGTCGCCGTCACCGGCGCATCCAACCTGCTCGGCACGAAGCCCGACGTCGCGCGCATCGCCCGGCGCGCGCACGAGGTGGGCGCGCTCGTGCACGTCGACGCGGTGCACCTCGCCGCGCACGCCGCGATCGACACCGCGGCGCTCGGCGCCGACACACTCGTCTGCTCGCCGTACAAGCTCTTCGGACCGCACTGCGCCGCGCTCGCCGCCGACCCGGCGCTGCTCGAGTCGCTCACGCCCGACAAGCTCCTGCCGTCGACCGACGCGGTGCCGGAGCGCTTCGAGCTCGGCACCCTGCCGTACGAGCTCATGGCGGGCGTGACAGCCGCGATCGACCTGCTGGCGGATGTCGCCGAGGTGCCCGGCTCGCGGCGGGAGCGCCTGCTCGCGGGCCACGCGAGCATCGAGGCGCACGAGCTGCGCATGCGCGAGCGCATCGAGCGCGGCCTCGCCGGGCTCGGCGACCGAGTCGTGCTGCACTCGGTCGCGGCGGAGCGCACGCCCACGCTCTTCGTCACGCTCCCCCGCCACGACGCGCGAGCCGTGTCGCGCGCGCTCGCCGACCGCGACGTGCTCGCGCCCGCCGGCACGTTCTACGCGCTCGAGCCGTTCCGGGCGCTCGGCCTCGACGTCGACGAGGGGCTGCGGATGGGCGTCGCGCCCTACACCGACGACGGCGACGTCGACCGGCTGCTCGAGGGGCTCGAGGCGGCGCTGCGCTGACGCCGCTCCCCCGCTCGGGCGCTCGCGGCGGTCAGCGGTGCGCGACGATCGCGGCGGCGACGGCGCGCGGCGCGGAGTGCTGCGCGGCGTGGTGGTGCCCGGGGATGCGCACGAGCGCGGCGTCGGGGGTCGCGTCGCGGAGCGCGCGGCACCACGCCTCGCCCGCGACGGTGTCGTGCGCGCCGCGCACGATGAGCAGCGGGCGGCGCAGCACCGGCAGGCGCCGCTCGATCGGGTAGGCGAGCGTCTGCCGCAGCTGCGCCGCGTACCAGGCGACCCCGCAGCGCAGGTAGTCGGTGCAGGCGATCTCGACGAGGCTCGGCGGCTCGCGCACCGCGTCGGCGAGCAGGGCGACGAGCTGCTCGCGCACCGAGCGATGCGCGGCGTCGACGACCGGCGCGATCGCGACGACGCGCGAGACGAGCTCCGGCCGCTGCACCGCGAGCTCGACCGCCCACTGCGCGCCCATCGAGTGGCCGACGAGCACGACCGGCGGCAGGCCGAGCCGGGCGAGGAGCGCGCCGAGCGCCCCCGCCATCTCGACCACGTCGACCTCGCGCCGCGGCACCGGCAGGCCCGCGTGGCCCGGCATGTCGATCGAGAGCACGAGCGCGCCGGGCCGCAGCGTGCGGTGCAGCCGATGCATCGCGCGCTGCGACATGCCGATGCCGTGCACCAGCACGATCGCCTCGCGCGGGCCGGGCCGTTCGCGCAGGTCGCCCGAGACGCGGAACTCGAGGTCGCCGATCCGCTCCCGGCGGGTGCGGCCCGCGCGCGGCGCGCGATCGCGGCGGCGCAGGTCAGGCACGGATGCCGTCGCGCGGGGCGAGGTCGAGCGTCATGCCGAGCGGGTCGCCGTCGGCGGCGGCGAAGCCGAGGCCCTCGTAGACCCCGACGGCCTCGGGGCTCGCGAACAGGCCGACCACGGCATCCGCCGGCGCCTGCGCCCGCGCCCACTCGAGCAGCCGCTCGACGATGCGCGACGCGATGCCCTCGTCGCTCGCCTCGGGCCGCACCATCACGTCCTGCACGTAGAAGTAGCGCACCCCGTCGCCCACGAGCCGCCCGACCCCGACGACCTCGTCGCCGTCGAGCGCGACGACGCCGTGCAGCGAGCCGATGAGCGAGGCGCCGATCGACGCCCAGTCGAAGTGCTCGCCCCAGCCGACCGACGTCGCGACGGCGCGCTGCTCGTCGACGGTGGGCACGCGATCGGCGAAGGTGAGCATCCTGGCACTCTACGGCCGCCGCCCGGCAGCGGGCTGGAGCTCGCGCACGTCGAGCCGGAAGCCGCGACGCCGCAGCCGCTCGACGAGCACGTCGCCGAGCGCCACCGCGGGCGTCAGCACGCCGCCGTCGGGGCTGCAGCGCGCACTGTCGACCGCGAGCGCGAGCGCGGCCTCGCCGAGCATGACCGCGGTGGCGGCATAGCCGGGATCGCCCTCGGCCGCGACGGCCGCCGCGTACCGGCGGCCGCGGGTCGTGGTGGTCGTCGTCTCGACCTCGAACGAGCCCGCCGCTCGCCGCTCGGCCGACGGCCCCTCGCCCGGGGCGGGGAGCGCCCGCGCCACCAGGGAGCGGATGCCCGGGGTCGCGAGCGCGCCCGCGAGCGCCGCGAACCCCGCGGCGAGCGCCGACGCGCGGAGGCGTCCGGCGGTGCCGCGACCGGTGGGCACGACCTCGCGATAGCGGAAGCGGGCGTCGTCGTGCGCCTCGCGGAGCGCGTGGGAGCGTCGCACGAGGCGGGTGTTGTAGGGCGCCATGGCGAACGGCGCATCCCACTCCCCCGTCTCGGCGTCGCGGAAGGGCACCGCGACATCGGGCTGGCCGGCAGCGAGCGGTGCGCCGCCGCTCAGCGCGGCCGGATCCCGCACGACACGACCGAGCGACGCATCCGCCCGCGTGCGCTCGAGCTGCTCGCGCAGCGACGCGATCGTGCCGCCGCTCACGCCGCCGACGAGGCGCCGCACGCGCAGCGTCGTGTCGCCGAGGCCGCCCGCGCCGTCTGCGGCGGCGCGCTCGCGGAGCAGGTGCACCGCGAGGTCGGACGGCACCGAGTCGAAGCCGCACGAGACGACGAGCCGGGCGCCGGTCGTGCGCGCCCGGTCGCGGCAGCGATCGATGAGCGCGCGCACGTAGAGCACCTCGCCGGTGAGGTCGACGCAATCGGTGCCCGCCGCGGCGCACGCCTCGGCGAGCGGCAGGCCGTGGCGCAGGTAGGGGCCGACGGTGGTCGCGACCACCCGCGTGCGCTCGGCGAGCGCCCGCACACCGGCGGCGTCGCCGCTGTCGACGATGAGCATCGGCCAGTCGGCGGCCGCGGCGCCGAGCGAGGAGCGCACGGCCTCGAGCCGCTCGCGCGAGCGCCCGGCGAGGGCGATGCGCAGGCCGGCGGGCGCGTGCTCGGCCAGGTGGCCGGCGACGAGCCGGCCCACGAAGCCGCTCGCGCCGAGGAGGACGAGGTCGAGGTCGCGGTCGTCGGGCATGCGCCCATCGTGCACCCCCAGCCTGCGCACAGCCCCCGGTGCGAGCGTGGCGCCATGACTGCACACGACGACCGGCTCGACACCATCGCCGAGATCATGCGCTCGACGCGCATCGCCTCCCTCGCCTACGTCTCCGCCCAGGGCGACCTCGTCTCGACACCCATGGGCACGCAGGACTTCGAGCACCCAGGCACCGTCTGGTTCATCAGCGAGCGGTCGACCGACAAGGTCGCGGCGATCGAGGCCGACCCGCGCGTCAACGTGCACTACGCCGGCAAGGGCGGCTGGGTGTCGCTCGCGGGCACCGCCCGCTTCGTCGACGACCGCGCGAAGCTGCGCGAGCTGTGGGACGCCTCCGCCGGCATCTTCATGTCGGGCGGGCCCGACGACCCCGACAACGGCCTGCTCGAGGTGACGGCGACGAGCGCCGAGTACTGGGACTCCCCCGGCGCCGTCGCGACCGCCGTGCAGCTGATGAAGGGCCTGGTCACCGACGGCGAGCCCGACCTCGGCGACAGCGGCATCGTCCGCATGTGACGCAGCGCGCGACCGTCTGGCTGACCGACTGGCAGGTGTGGGACACCGGCCTCGCCGCCGCTCCCGGGATCGAGGTCGAGTGGAGGCTCTCGGCACCCGATGCCTGGAGCGCGAGGCTCTTCGGCGAGCCGCGCTCGATCGACTTCGAGCTCGACACCGAGGTGGATGCCGTCCCGGGCCGTGCCGTCATCGTGACCCGTGGTCTCGTCGAGGACGTGGAGTGCGTCCGGGTCACCCGGAGTCCCGACGGAGCTGCCGTCGACGGGTCGGCGACGACCGAGCGCGTGCGCTCGACGCTCGAGATGCTCGAGATGCTCGAGGGCGACGTCATGGGCTACCTCGTGCGGCTGCGCGTCGACGCCATGACGCCCGACGTCACCTGACCCTGCGCGCGGAGGGTTCGGCGCACCCCCGTACGATGCTCGGCGTGGACGTGGATCCGGCGGATGCGGCGGCGGTCGAGCGCGCGCGGGCGGCGCTCGAGCGCGTCGCGGAGCGACTCGCGGCAGCCGGCGCGCGCGATGAGGCGCTCGCCGAGCACGTCGAGCCGAAGCCCGTGCTCGGCATCCGCCGCCGGCCGACGATGCGATCGCTCGGCCGCGCCTGGCGCCTCGGCGCCCTGCTCGTCGCGCGCGACGGCGCCGTGTGGCAGACGGGCATCTCGACGCGCGTGGCCGAGCCGGGCCGGCCCCAGTTCCACTCGGCGTCGGTCGAGCAGCGCCGCGCCTACCGCGCGGCCGCGCTGCAGGGCGGCTTCCCGCTCGGCGAGACCGTCAACCACGCGATCGCGCCCATCCCGATCGACGCGTCGCTCATCGACGGCGACCGCGCGCTCGTCGTGCGCGGCGGCGAGGCGCTCGTGCGCTGGGGCACCGACGCGCCGGTGCCGCTCGAGCGCTACCTCGACGACCTGGCCGACCTGCTGCTGCACCCGCCGGAGGGCGCGGGCGGCTAGGTTCGGAGGATGCGCGCCGACCCTGCAGCCCCCGCATACCTGCGAGCGCTCGGCGACGGCCGCTACCTCCCCACCGAGCACGCGAGCGGCGCCTGGCAGCCGGGCGAGCTGCACTTCGCCCCGCTCGGCGGCCTGCTGACGCACGCGATCGAGCAGCACCGCACCGCCGCGGGAGCGGCTGACCTGCTCCTCGGACGCATCGCCTTCGACATCCTCGGGTTCCTGGCGCTCGACGAGATCGCGGTGCGGGTCGAGACCCGCCGACCCGGTCGCACGATCGAGCTCACCGAGGCCAGCGCATCCATCGCCGGCCGCGACGTCGCCGTCGCCCGGGCGTGGCACAGCGTCGCCGCCGACACCGCCGCGGTCGCGGGCGGCACCGCCCCTCCCCTGCCGGCGCGCGACGAGGCGCGGCCGACCGCGTTCGACGAGGCGTGGGGCGGCGGATTCGTGCGGTCGCTCGAGGTGCGCGAGTGCGGCCAGGGAGCCCCGGGCCGCAGCCGCATGTGGATCTCCTCGCCGCTCGCGCTCGTCGAGGGCGAGGAGGCGAGCCCGCTCGCCCGCTGGATCGGCCTCGTCGACGTCGCGAACGGCGTCGCCGTGCGGGAGAGCCCGGACGACTGGATGTTCCCCAACCTCGACCTCACCATCCACCTCCTGCGGCAGCCGCGAGGAGGCTGGATCGGCTTCGACACGACGGTCGCGTTCGGCCCGACGGGGCAGGGCATCACGGCCGCAGAGCTGCACGACGAGCACGGGCCCGTCGGGCGCGCGGCGCAGACGCTCACCGTGCGGCCGAGCCTGCAGCGCTGACGGCGGATGCGGCCCGGGACGCGCTCCCGGGCTAGGGTCGTTCCCCGGTGCGAGCCACCACGACCCCGACCGAACGACACCAGAAGCGCCCATGAACCTCGAGCCGCTGCAGACCGCCCTCGATGCCCTGAGCGGCATCGTCTGGGGCCCGTTCCTCCTCATCCCGCTGCTCGTCGGCACCGGCCTCTACCTGACGATCAGGCTCGGCGGGCTGCAGTTCCTGAAGCTCGGCGCGGGGCTGCGGCTCGGTCTCCTCCAGCGCAAGGACGACGGCGCCGAGGGCGACATCTCGCAGTTCCAGGCGCTCACCACGGCGCTCGCGGCGACGGTCGGCACCGGCAACATCGTCGGCGTCGCGACCGCGATCGGCATCGGCGGCCCCGGTGCGCTGTTCTGGATGTGGGTGACGGGCCTGGTCGGCATGGCCTCGAAGTACAGCGAGGCCTACCTCGCCGTGCGGTTCCGCACGACCGACGACGCCGGCGAGAAGTCGGGCGGCCCGCAGCACTACCTGCAGAAGGGCATCCCGGGCCCGCTCGGCAAGGTCCTCGCGCTCTCGTTCGCCGTCTTCACCATCGTCGCCTGCTTCGGCATCGGCAACATGACGCAGGGCAACTCGATCGCGACGAACGTCGACAGCAGCTGGGGCGTGCCCACCTGGGTGACCGGCATCATCCTCGCCGTCCTCACCCTCGTCGTGCTGGTCGGCGGCATCAAGTCGATCGGCCGCGTCACGGCCGGCTTCGTGCCCGTCATGATCGTGCTCTACGTGCTCGGCGGCCTGTACATCCTCGGCGCGAACCTCGGCGGGCTGCCGGCGGCGATCGCGCAGATCTTCACGGATGCGTTCACGGGCACGGCCGCGGTCGGCGGGTTCGCGGGGTCGGTGCTCATCATCGCCGTGCAGTACGGCGTCGCGCGGGGCCTGTTCTCGAACGAGTCGGGACTCGGCTCCGCGGCGATCGCGGCCGCCGCGGCGCGCACGACGCACCCCGTGCGCCAGGGCCTCGTGTCGATGACGCAGACCTTCATCGACACGCTGATCGTGGTCTCGATCACCGGCCTCACCATCGTCGTCACGGGCGTCTGGGACGACGTCGACGAGGCGACCGGCGAGCCGATCAGCGCGGCGCTCATGACCGGCGAGGCGTTCAGCACCGGCCTGCCCGGCGAGTGGGGCCACTGGATCGTGACGCTCGGCCTGCTGATGTTCGCCTACTCGACGATCCTCGGCTGGTCGTACTACGGCGAGCGCAACGTCGAGCGGCTGCTCGGGCGGCGCTGGGTCATGCCGTTCCGGGTGCTGTTCTCGGCGGTCGTCTTCATCGGCTGCACGACGCAGCTGTCGCTCGTGTGGTCGTTCTCGGATGTCGCGAACGGCCTGATGGCGCTGCCGAACCTCATCGGCCTGCTCATCCTCTCGGGCCTCGTCGCCCGCGAGACGCGGCACTACCTGCGCCACGACCCGCACCTGCGCGCGTCGAAGGAGGAGGTCGAGGCGTTCATGGCCGACCAGCCCGGCTGGGACGAGTGGAAGGCGGGCGACCGCATCGGCACGTCGCGCATCGATCTGCGGGCTGCCGCGCGCGACTGAGCCCAGCGCAGGGCCGCTGACGGCGGCCGCTCAGGGCAGGGCAGCGCAGCGGGCGACGACCCAGTCGAGCAGCGCGTCGCGCTGCGCGTCGGGGCTCGGGAGCACGAGGTCGACGGGCCGGTCGCCGTGCTCGGCGCGGATGCGGAAGAGCGTGCCCTGCTTGTCCTCGGCGACCGCGTGCAGGTCGCAGCGGCCGGGCACGAGCGGCACCCGCACCGCGATGGGCGCCGCGCCCGCGCGCAGCTCGATGCCGAGCGGCAGCGCCTCGGCGCGCTCGCCGTCGGCCTCGAGCGCGAGGAGCACGGTCGCCGGGATCGCCTCGAGCCGCCCGAGCGGCTCGCCGTCGCCTGCCACCGGCGTCACCTCCAGCCGCAGCACCGCCGGCCCCGAGCCGTCCTGGGGGATGTCCGGCTCGCCCCACGCGAGCCCGGCCACCTCGCGCTCGAAGGCGCGCAGGTCGCAGACGGCGTCGTCGAGCGCCTCGAGCTGCCCGTCGGGGTCGGCGGGCTCCGCCTCGAGCTCCCGGCCGTCGGCGAGGCGGAGCGTCGCGCGATGCTCGAGCGGGCCCGCGTCGCACGTGGGCTCCGGCAGCGGCAGGCGCAGGTTGCGTCGCGCGCCGGGCGGGATGCGCGCCTCGTCGTCGCGCACCATCGGAGCGCTCCAGCGGCTCGACTCGTAGGCCGTCGAGGCGATCACGAGCTCGCGGTCGCCGCGGTTCGTGACGCGCAGCTCGACGTGCCCGGAGGCGACGTCGCCGCGCAGCTGCACGAGCTCGACGAGCACGTCGGGAGCTGGCCCCTCGTCGGGCGCGGGCGCGCCCGCGCAGCCGAGCGGCGCGACCGCCAGCAGGCACGCGGCGGCCAGCGCTCCGAGGCTCCGACGGCGCGGCACGTCGCCATCCTGGCACCTGCGGAGGCAGCGAGCTCCCGGCGGGGAGAACTGCCCATTCCGCCCGGCCTGGCGAGCCAGCTAGCGTCGCTCGCGACAGAGGGCGGATGGCGTCGGTCGTCGGCCTCGCGTCGAGCCGCCGGCGGCTCCTCCTCCCCGTCGGGCCGTCGGCGGCTGCCCTGCCGAGGCGCGCTCGGGAAGCGGGCCTACTGCTCGAGCGCCGCCTGGATCGCCGTCTCGAGGTCGGCGAAGTCGCGCAGCTCGAGCTGCTCGCCGTCGACGAAGAACGTCGGCGTCGACTGCACGCCGAGCGAGATGCCGGCGTTGGCGTCGAGCGCGACGCGGTCGAGCGTCGCGGGGTCGGCGACGGCGGCGTCGTAGGCCTCGAGGTCGAGGCCGAGCTCCTCGGCGTAGCCGCGGAAGACCGCCGCGGCGTCCTCGGTGCCGGCCCACTCCTGCTGGCGGTCGAAGAGCAGCTCGTGCATCGCCTCGAACTGCCCCTGCTGGGCGGCCGCCTCGGCCGCGAGCGCCGCCGGGATCGCCGCGTCGTGGCTCGGCAGCGGGAAGTAGCGCACCGCGAACGTGACCTCGCCCGCGTAGGTCGAGCGCAGCTCCTCGACGATGGGGTGGAACTGGCCGCACGCGGGGCACTCGTAGTCGAGGAACTCGACGACGACGGGTGCGCCCTCGCCCGCGTCGTCGAGGATGTGCGTGGTCTCGTCGACGAGCTCGGCGGGCGGACCGCTCACGGCGGCCGGCGCCGGCGCCGCGGTGCTCGGTTCCCACGGGCGCACGATCAGCAGCGCGGCTGCGACGATGAGGACGATCGCCCCGACGAGGACGGAGATGCTGACGGCGGCGCTTCGCGACATGCGCTCCAGGCTATCGGGGCGACGGCCATTACCCGGACCTCGACGGCGCACTGAGGGGCGCATGGGCCGGCCCGAGGAGTAGCGTGCCGCGGGTGGAGCTCGAGTTCAGCACGACCGCGATCGAATGGCGCGGCCCCGCCCCCTTCGTCTTCGCACCCGTGCCCGCCGACGAGTCGGAGCTGATCGCCGAGAGCGCCCGCGAGCTCACCTACGGGTGGGGCGTCATCCCCGTGGAGGCGACGGTCGGCGGCACGACCTTCACCACCTCGCTGTTCCCGCGCGACGGCGGCTACCTGCTGCCGCTCAAGATGGTCGTGCAGCGCGCGGAGGGCATCCGGGTCGGCGACCCGGTGCGGGTGCGGATGCGCCTCGGCCGCTGACGACCGCGTCAGCGCCGCCGAGTAGCATCGGCGTCTCACGAGGCGAAGGGGTGCGGGATGCAGCTGGCAGCACGGATCGGGGCGACCGCGGCGGTCGCCGCCCGGCGCGCGGAGCGCGCGCTCCACCGCCTCGCCCGCCCCGCCGCCTTCGCGCTCGCCCCGGTGCTGCTGGGGCAGGCGAAGCGCCTGCAGTCGGGGCTCGTGTGGCTGCCGGAGCCTGCGGGCACGCGCTCGGGCACCGTCGGCGAGGGCGACGGCGCGCCGCTGCGGCTGCTCGTCATCGGCGACTCGACCGCGACCGGCGTCGGCGCCGAGCGGCTCGACGACAGCCTCGCCGTGCAGACCGCCGCGCTCGTCGCCGACTACCGCGGCCGACCGGTCGCGTGGCGCATCGAGGGCCTCGAGGGCTCGAACGCCGCGCAGGTGCTCGAGCGGCACCTGCCCGCCGTCGGCGCGTCCGACGACGCCCCGTGGGACGCGATCGTGCTGCTCGTCGGCGCCAACGACGCGCTGCAGCTCGTCAGCCGACGCGCGTTCGCGCGCGCGATCGGCGGGCTCGTCGACGGCCTCGGGCGGCGCCTCGCGCCCGGCGGTGTGCTCGGCCTCGCCGGCGCGCCGCAGATCGACACGTTCGAGTGGCTGCCGCAGCCCATCCGATCCCTCATCGGCGGCCACGCCCGCAGCCTCGACGACGTGCTGCAGCGGATCGCCGCCGCCGAGCCGCACGTGCTGCACCTGCCGACGCCCGCGATCCTCGAGCCGCACCTGCACGCATCCGACGGCTTCCACCCGTCGGCGGCCGGCTACCGGCACTGGGCGGCGATCATCGCGCCGCGCCTCGCGCGCGCGCTGCGCGAGCGGCAGTCCGACCGCGCGCCCCACCCGTCCGCGCGGCACGGCATCGTGCCGCCGTTCCTGCTCGAGCGCCTCGCCGCGGCGGGCAGCCCCGCCGCCTCGGTCGCCGCGCACACCCTCGGCCTCGACCGCGGCATCCGCGCCGAGCGCGCCGCCGCGCCCGCGCATCGCCGGCTGCGCGCCCCCGCCCCCGCGCGCGTGCCCGGCGAGCGCCCCGCGCCCCACCGCGTCGTGAGCGACGCGCGCGGCACGACGGCGCTGCCCGGCGACCCGGTGCGCACCGAGGGCGACCCGCCCACCGGCGACCCGGCGGCCGACCAGGCCTTCGACGGGCTCGGCGACTCGTGGCGCATGCTCTTCGAGGCGCTCGGGCGCGACTCGCTCGACGGCGCGGGGATGCCGCTGCTCGCGACGGTGCACTACGGGCAGCGCTACGACAACGCGTTCTGGGACGGCGAGCGCATGGTCTTCGGCGACGGCGACGGCGAGGTCTTCGCGGGCTTCACCGGCGCGGTCGACGTCATCGGCCACGAGCTCGGCCACGGCGTGATCTCCGCGACCGCCGACCTCGTCTACCGCGACGAGCCCGGGGCGCTCAACGAGTCGATCGCCGACGTGCTCGGCGCGCTCGTGAAGCAGCACTCGCTCGGCCAGCGCGCCGACGAGGCCGACTGGCTCATCGGTGCCGGGGTCTTCACCGAGCAGGTGCAGGGCGTGGCGCTCCGGTCGATGGCCGCCCCCGGCACCGCGTTCGACGACCCGGTGCTCGGCAAGGACCCGCAGCCGGGCCACATGCGCGACCTCGTCGTGACGACCGACGACCTCGGCGGCGTGCACATCAACTCCGGCATCCCCAACCGCGCCTTCCACCTCGCGGCGACCGCCATCGGCGGGCACGCGTGGGAGGCGCCGGGCCGCATCTGGATGGACGCCCTCACGGGCCCGCTCCCCCGCACGGCCGGCTTCCGGGACTTCGCCGAGGCCACGCTCGCCGCGGCGGCCGCGCGCTACGGCGACGACGCGCGCGAGACCGGCGCGGTGCGGGCCGCGTGGGAGGCCGTCGGCGTGCTCGAGCCCGCGGCCGGACCGGCGCACGGCGACGGCGCGGAGCCGACGGATGCGGCGCCGACGCATGCGGCCCATGACGCGGTGCGGGTCGCTCGCTCGGGCGGCATGCTCGGCCGCACTCGCGCGGCCGTGCTCGAGCTCGAGGTCATCCCCGGCGCGGATCGCGAGCGGCTCGACACCCTCGTCGCCTCGGGCGCCCTCGAGGCGCTCGACGGCCAGGCGATGCCCGACGCGCCGCTGTGGCGCGTGACGGTCGAGACGCGCTGCGACGTGACGGTCGCCGAGCCGCTGCTGCCGGAGGAGGTGCTCGAGCTGCTGCGGCGCCTGCTCGAGCTCGGCGACCGGCCGCTCGGCGGCGACGAGCCGGTCGCGCACGAGGGCGACGAGCCGGTCGCGCACGAGGGCGACGAGCCGGCGTGACCTACCGGGCCGAGGCGCGGGTCGCCGCCTCGACGATCTCGAGCATGTAGGGCGCGACGACCTGCTGCGAGACGCGGCAGTCGGCGACGAAGACTCCCTCGGCGCCGCTCGCGAGCCAGGCCTCGAGCTGCGCGAGGTCGGCGAGCGTCTCGATCACCGCGCCCTCGGCGCCGACCGCGCGGCCGAGCGCGGCGAAGTCGACCTGGTCGATGAGCATGGGCTGCTCGGCGACGCCGCGCACGGCGTACTGGTGGATCTCGGCGCCGTAGGCGGCGTCGTTGACGATCACGACCACGCCGCGGCGCACCGTGCGCGCCACGCTGTCGAGGTCGGCGAGCGCCATGAGCGCTCCGCCGTCGCCCGAGACGAGCACGAGCGTGTCGTCGGGCCGGGCCGCCGCGGCGCCCACCGCGCTCGGGAACCCGAGCCCGATGGTCTGGAAGGCGGTGCCGACCATCAGCAGCCGCTCGGGGTCGGCGATCGTCAGGTGCGTCGGCGCCCACCCGATGAAGTGCCCGCCGTCCGAGACGACCACGCGGTCGTCGGGCAGGATGCGCTCGAGCGCGTGGAAGAGGCTGCGCGGGTCGAGCCGCCCGTCGGGCGCGGCCGGCTCCCCCGCCTCGCGCTCGAAGTGGATGCCCGTGACGTCGCCGAGGCCGGCCGCGGCCCACCCCTCGTCGCCGCGCGCGTGGCCGTCGCCGTCGCCGAGCAGCGCGAGCAGCGCGTCGGCCACGAGGCGCGCGTCGCCGCGCACGAGCTCGTCGACCCGCGGGTTCGTCGCTGCATCGAGCACGTCGACCTGCACGATGCGGGCGGCGGGCGCGAAGGCGTCGCCGAACCGCGTCTGGAACTGGTTGAGGCCCGCGCCGACGACGAGCACCGCATCCGCCTGCTCGATCGCGGCGGCGGCGCGCTCGGAGGCGAAGCCTCCCGAGATGCCGAGGTGCCGGTGGTCGGCGGCGAAGATGCCGCTGCCGAGCGCGCTGGAGGCGGTGCGGGCGCCGAGCCGTGCGGCGAGCGCGCGGAGCGGCTCGGCCGCCCCCGCGAGGTGCGCGCCGCGGCCGGCGAGCAGCAGCGGCCGCTCGGCGGCGTCGAGCAGCGCCGCCACGCCCGCGAGCTGCTCGGCGTCGATCGCGATGAACGGCGGCACGGGCGCGCGCTCCGCCGTGGCCACGCCACCGGTCTCCTCCTCCGCCGGCCGGTGGGCGAGGTCGTACGGCAGCGCGAGCACGACGGGGCGGCGCTCCACGAGGGCCGTCTGCGCCGCGCGGCGGGCGGCGGCACGTGCGTCTCCGGTGCCGACGACGATCGTCTCGACGCCGACTGCGGCCGCGATCGCGGCCTGGTCGACGTCCCACGGCCGCGGCCCGGTGGTCGGCTGGTCGCCGACGACGAGCACGAGCGGCACGCGCGCCTGCGCGGCCTCGGCGAGCGGCGTGAGCGCGTTCGTGTAGCCGGGCCCGTAGGTGGTGGTCGCGATCGCGAGCCCGCCGCCCGCGCGGAAGCAGGCGTCGGCGGCGGCGACTGTTGCCGCCTCGTGCCGCACGGCGGTGACGCGCATGGCGCCGCGGCGCACGACGGCGTCGAGGAACCAGGCGTTGCCGTTGCCCATGAGGGCGAAGACGTGGGACGCGTGCTGCTCGAGCTCGGCGGCGACGGCGGCGGAGACGGTGGTGGTGTCGGACACGGGCACTCCAGGGCGGGACGGAGGCTCATCCACGGCGCGGCAGCGGGTGCGGCGCGACGTGGCACGGAACCTCGACGATGGGGTTCGTGTGTGTCGCGCGCGGATGCGCGTGGTCCCATTTCTCGAGACCGGCGCGCGAGGGCGCCTGACGTGACGAGCGTAGCCGACGCGCGTCAGTCGTGGAACGTGCGGCGGGCGGCGGTCGGCAGCCCCAGCTGCGCGTCGTGCGGGTGCTCGCGCAGGTGCTCGCGCATGCGCGGGATGGCGAAGTCGACGAGTCCCCGCCCGGGCACGACGATGACGCCCGCATCGAGCAGCCGCGCGCGCTGCCTGCCGGCGTTGCCGCTCGTCGCGCCCATCCGCTCGGCGACGTCGGCCGTGGTCGCCGGCCCGTCGTCCTCGGCCATGGCGAGCAGGTAGTCGCGGTCGCGGCCCGACAGGCCGCGGAGCGCCGGCACGATGACGCTCTCGCCCATCGTCGCGTAGGCGACCTCGACGGCGTGCTCGACCGCATCCGCCGTGATCTCGTCGTCGGCAGGGCGGTGCTCCCACGCGCGCGCGCCGATCGTCTGCACGAGGAACGGGTAGCCCTCGCTCGCGCGCGCCGCGCGCTCGAGCGCCGCCTCGCCGATGGAGCGGCCGTGGGCGCGCACCGGCTCGGCGATCGCCGCTCGCGCCTCGGCGAGCGTGAGGGTGTCGAGCCGCACCTGCTGCGCGCGGCGGAAGAACGTGAGGCCGTCGGCCTCGAGCGCAGCGGCGATGGAGGCGGGCACGCCGGCCGCGACGATCGCGACGCGGCGGTCCTCGCGCAGCAGGTGCTGCACCGCGATCGCGATGCGGCGCAGCTCCTGCATCGACTCGACGGCGACCTCGTCGAGCGAGAGCAGCACGCCGGCGCCGCGCGCCTCGGCGAGCTCGACGAGCCGCGCGAGCATGCTCTCGAGCCGGGGCTCCCGCGGGTACTGCGGCACCACCTGGGTCGTCGCGCCGCCCAGCTGCGGCAGCGTGACACCGGTGAGCTCACGCGCGTAGGCCTCGGGATCCTGCGACTGCAGCAGCGCCGGCAGCCGGTCGCGCTCGAGCGCCTCGACCAGGCCGACGTGCAGCGTGCCGTGCACGACCGTCCAGCCGCGGCCGCGCGCCTCGTCCTCGACCGCGTTGAGCAGCACCGTCTTGCCGACCCCGCGCATGCCCGTGACGAGCGCGGCGCGGAAGGGCGACCACGCGCCGAGGCCGAGCACCTCGCGCCACTCGGCGAGCAGCGCGTCGCGGCCGGCGAGCAGGGGCGGCGAGATGCCGAAGCCGGGCCGGAACGGGTTGTCGTGCACGCGGACACTCTGCCACCGACCGCCCACCCGGCTCGCCGACACGGCGACAGCCCGGCCCCGCCCACCGCGCTCGGCGTGGAACGATGGCGGCATGTCCGCCACGCCGACCGCAGGCCTGCGCGCCGGGGCGCCCGCGGGCGGGCCGGTGGGCGTGCCGCGGCCGCTGCGCCTCGCGTTCTGGTGCTCGGGCATCGCGCTCGCCGCGAACGTCGGCGCCGCGCTGCTGCTGGGGCTCGAGATCGGCGACGCCGGGCTGCTCGAGCTCACGCGCAAGGCGCTCATGTGGGCGCTCGCGACCCCCATCGCCGTGGCGCTCGTGCTCATCGGGGCGCTCCGCCACGCGGTGGGCCGCTGGCACGTCGCCGCGCTCGTGCTGTGCGCGCTCGGCGACGGCCTGGGCGCCGCGACGGCCATCACGATCGTGCTGCTGGGGCTCTTCCTCGCCGGGCACCTCGTCTACCTCGCGGCGCTGTGGCCGACGCGGCGGCGCTCGCTCGCCTGGAGCTGGGCTGCGCCCGGCTACGCGTTCGTGGCGCTGCTCGCCGGCACCGTGATCGCCGCGAACGCCGGACCCTTGGCCGTGCCCGTGCTCGTGTACGCGCTCGTGCTCGCGGGCCTCGCCGCGTTCGCCGCCATCGACACCCCGGGCCTCGTGGGCGGCCTGCTGCTGCTCGCGACCGACCTCATCCAGGGCTTCGGGCTGTTCGTGCTCGAGATGCCGGATGCGCTGCGCGCGTTCGCGGTGCTCATCCCGTACGCGGCGGCGCAGGCCCTGCTCGCGCTCAGCCTGCAGCAGCGCCTCCGGCTCGGCGTCGCCGAGACATAAGCGGCGGTTATCCGCGGGCTGAGCAACACAGGCTGGACTGATGCCCGTCGCGGGTGCTGGAGTGGACCTCATGCAGCACCCCGCACCCCTCGGCATCCTCGGCGGCATGAGCTGGCACTCGACCGCCCACTACTACCGCGCGATCAACGAGCAGGTCGCCGCGGCGCGCGGCGGCCACGCCTCCGCCCGCATGCTGCTCGCGAGCGTCGACTTCGCCGAGGTGCGCGACTGCCAGCTGCGCGAGGACTGGTCGGGCGCCGCGGCGATCCTCGCCCGCGAGGCGGCGGCTCTCGAGCGCGCGGGCGCCGGCTCGATCGCGATCGCGACGAACCTCATGCACAAGGTGGCGCCCGAGGTCGAGGCCGCCATCGGGGTGCCGCTCGTGCACATCGCCGATGCCGTCGCGCACGCGGCACGCGCGGCCGGCGCTCGCACGCTCGGCATCGTCGGCACGCGCTGGGTCATGTCGGAGCGCTTCTACGCCCACCGCCTCGCCGCGCACGGCATCCGCACCGTCGTGCCCGACGCATCCGCGCAGGTCGAGCTCGACCGCATCGTCTTCGACGAGCTCACGCGCGGCGTCGTGACGGAGGCGTCGCGCGCGGCCTTCCGCGATGCCTTCGCCGCGCTCGCCGACGCGGGCGCCGAGGCGATCGTGCTCGCCTGCACCGAGATCATGCTGCTCGTCGACGCGGGCGACGCGCGCGTGCCGCTCATCGACTCGTGCGAGCAGCACGCGGCCGCCCTCGCGCGGATCGCGCTCGGCGAGGCGTCAGCCGACGCGCTCGCTCCAGAGCCGCCGCATGGCGTCGAGCACGGTCTGCACCGCGGGAACGCGCTCCGCGCCGTGGCGGTGGCGCAAGGAGACCGTCCGGCCTGAGCCGTCGGCGAGCGGCGCCACCACCACGTCGTCGCGCGTGAGCACCCGCAGCGCCATGTCGGGCAGCAGCGTGACGGAGCCGGTGGCGGCGACGAACGACTGCGCCGCGACGAAGTCGTCGGTCTCGAACTGGATGCGCGGGGCGAAGCCGGCGTCGGCGGCGAGGGCCTCGAGGTGCGACCGGCAGCGCTCGCAGCCGCCCACCCAGTCGGCGCTCGCGAGGTCGGCGATGTCGACGGGGCGGCCGTCGGCGAGCGGGTGGTCGCGCGGCAGCACGATGCGCGACGGGTCGGGGCCGAGCTCGATGCGCGCGAGCTGCACCTCGTCGTGCAGCTCGTCGTACTCGAAAGCGACCGCGACGTCGGCGTCGCCGGCGAGCACCGCCTCGATCGCCTCGGGCGGCTCGACCTCGATGACGCGGGCCGTGAGGCCCGGCACGGCGACCCGCGCCGCGGCGATCGCGCGGGGCACGAAGTCGGCGAGCGCCGACGGGAACGCCGCGATGGTGACGGTGCCGGCGCCCTCGGCGAGCGACGCGAGCTCCGCCTCCGCGGAGCCCAGCAGCCCCGCGATGCCGTCGGCGTGGCGCAGCAGCCGCTGGCCGGCCTCGGTGAGCGTGACGCCGGTCGACGAGCGCAGCAGCAGCGCCTGGCCGACCTCCTCCTCGAGCAGCCGGATGTGCTGGCTCACGGCGGGCTGCGTCCACCCGAGCGCGCGCGCCCCGCCCGAGACGGAGCCCTCGCGCGCGACCGTGCGGAAGATCAGGATGCGTCGCGGGTCCAGCTGCATGGGTCAAGCATGCCGCACTCCTCCGGCGAGCCCGCTACTCCCCCGGCATGCGCACGGGCGCGTCGATCGCGCCCGTCGGCGTCTCGTCGCGCGTCGCGGTCGCGTGCCTGCGCGCGGCGAGCAGCTCGACGGCGTACATGGCACCGAGGATCATGCCGCCGCCCACGAGCAGCCGCCAGGTGAGCTGCTCGCCGCCGAACGCGATCGCGAACGCCGTCGCCCACACGGGCTCGGCGGTCATGATGACCGCGGCCCGGGTCGCGCTGATCTGGGCCTGCGCCCACGTCTGCACCCACATGGCGCCGATCGAGGCGAAGACGACCATGTACGCCATCGACAGCCACTGGCCGCCGGTGTCGGGCAGCGTGATGCCGTCGGGCGCGCCGCCGGCGAGGCACACGAGGCCGATGACCCACAGCTGCACGATCGAGATGCCGAGCGCGTGCTCGGTGGTGGCCCAGCGCGCGGTGGCGATGATGTGGAGCGCGTAGGCGAGCGCCCCGCCGAGCGTGAGCGCCTCGCCGACGCCGAACGAGATGCCGGTGAGCGTGAGCACGACGAGGCCCGCGGCGGCGACGGCGACCGCGACCCAGGTGCTGCGCTCGATGCGGTGGCGCAGCGCGAGCGCGGCGATGAGCGGCGTGAGCACGACGTACAGGCCGGTGAGGAACCCGGAGACGGATGCGGGGGTCGTCTCGAGGCCGATCGTCTGCAGGATCTGCGCGGCGGTGTAGAGGCCGCCGAGCGCGGCCGAGCGCAGCAGCAGCGGTCGCCCGAGCCGGGCGATCGACCGCCATGCGATGAGCGTCATGACGACCGCGGCGAGCAGGAACCGCACGCCGAGGAAGTCGAGCGACGGCACGTGCTGCACGAGGTCGCGGATGAGGAAGAAGGTCGAGCCCCACACGATCGTCAGGGCCACGAGCAGCGCGGTCGCGAGCCGAGTCGTCCCTGTCGCTGCCACCGGATCAGCCTAGGGCGGTAGCGTGACCGCCATGGACCAGCAGCAGCAGATCGAGATCGTCGACAACGCCGAGGCGCGCCGGTTCGAGGCGCACCTGGACGGCGCCCTGGCGGGCTTCGCCGACTACCGCGACGCCGACGGGGTGCGCTCCTTCGTGCACACCGAGGTCGACCCGTCGTTCGGCGGGCGCGGCGTCGGCTCGCAGCTCGTCGATGCGGCGCTGCGCGCCACCATCGCCGACGGCAAGCGCGTGCGGCCGCTCTGCTCGTTCGTGCGCGCGCGTGCCGCCGCCGACGAGTTCGCGGTGCACGTCACCGGCTGAGCCGGGCTACTCCCCGAAGCGGTTCCGCGCGAGCGCCTCGATCGCGGCGAGCGCGTCGCTGGCGTCGGGGCCCGTCGCCTCGAACACGACGCGCGAGCCGCGATCGAGCCCGAGCGCGAGCACGCGCAGCATGCTCTTCGCGTCGACGCCCTCGACGGTGACGGCGGCGTCGAAGCCGCTCGCCGTGCGCACGAGCTCTGCGGCCGGTCGGGCGTGCAGCCCGTGCTCGTTGTCGAGCACGAGCTCGAGGCGCTGCGCCTCGCCCGCGGGCTCGTCGCCCGCCTGCGCGGGCGCGGCCTCCGCCTGCCGCCCCTCAGCGGCGGCGACGACCGCCTCGAGCCCGTCGCCCGACTCGGCGGCGACCGCGGCGGCGACCGCGCCCTCGACGATCGGGGCGTCGGCGATGCGGATGCGCTCGGGCGCCTCCGCGAGCTCGAGTGCGGTCTCGGCCGTGAGCACGGCAGAGCCCAGGTCGCACAGCACCACGACGCCGTCGCCGGACTCCGCCTCGGCGAGCGCCGCCTGGATGCGGTCGAAGCTCGTGCCGATGCCCCCGTCGTCGGTGCCGCCGGCGGGCGCGATCGTCACGCTCGGCGCCATCTGCGCCGCGAGCTCGACCACGCCCTCCGCGATCCGGGCGGAGTGCGAGACGACGACGAGCCCGACGGTCACCGCGTCTCCGCGGCGGCGCGCAGCATGAGCGCGGTCGACTCGGCGCCCGGGTCGCGGTGCCCGATCGCCCGCTCCCCGAGGTACGAGGCGCGCCCCTTGTGGGCGACGAGCGGCTCGGTGGCGACGGCTCCCGCCTGGGCGGCCTGCGCGGCCGCCTCGAGCACGGCGCGCACGTCGTCGCCCGCTGCCGCGGCGGCGTCGACGGCCGGCGTCCACGCATCCACCATCGTCTTGTCCTGCAGCTCGGCCTTGCCCCGCGCGACGATGCCGTCGCGCGCCGCGGTGAGCACCTCGACCAGGCCCGCCGCATCGAGCGCGTCGCGCTCGCCCGCCGCCATCGCGCCCTTGAGGAACGCGGTGCCGTAGAGCGGACCGGCGGCGCCGCCGACCGTCGAGATGAGCGTCGTGGCGACGAGCTTCAGCACGGCGCCGGGCGTCGCGCCGTCGTCGAGCGCGTCGAGCTTGCCGAGGACCGCCTGGAAGCCGCGGTCGAGGTTCTCGCCGTGGTCGGCGTCGCCGATCGCGCGGTCGAGCGCCGTGAGCTCGGCCTTGCGGCTCGAGACCGCGGCGGCGACCGCCTCGATCCAGCGTCGCGTCCAGGCGCCGTCGAGGTGCTGCTCGGCCACCTCAGCGGCCCCAGCGGAGCGCCGCGGTCTGCACCGGCGCGTCGTAGAGGTCGAGCAGCTCGTCGTCGACCTGCAGGAGCGTGATCGACACGCCCTGCATCTCGAGGCTCGTGACGTAGGAGCCGACGAGCGAGCGGGCGAGCTCGATGCCGCGCTCGGAGAGGATCTCGGCCGCGCGACGGAAGACGATGTAGAGCTCCGACAGCGGCGTGCCGCCCATGCCGTTGGCGAGCAGCACGACCCGGTCGCCCTTCGAGAAGGGCAGGTCCTCGAGGATCGGCTCCATGAGGCGGTCGACGATGCGGTCGGCGGGCTCGAGCGCGATGCGCTCGCGGCCGGGCTCGCCGTGGATGCCGATGCCGATCTCGACCTCGTCGTCGCCGAGGTCGAAGCTCGGCTCGCCCGCGTGCGGCACGGTGCACGGCGCGAGCGCCATGCCCATCGAGCGCACCCGGCTGTTGACGGTGCGCGCGACCTCGGCGACCTGGTCGAGCGTGTCGCCGCGCTGGGCGGCTGCACCCGCGAGCTTCTCGACGAGGAGCGTGCCCGCGACGCCGCGCCGGCCGGCCGTGTAGAGCGAGTCCTTGACCGCGACGTCGTCGTCGACGACGACCGACTGCACCTCGATGCCCTCGGCGAGCGCGAGCTCGGCGGCGGTCTCGAAGTTCAGCACGTCGCCGGTGTAGTTCTTGACGATGTGGAGCACGCCCGCGCCGGCGTCGACCTGCTTCGTCGCCTCGAGGATGGGGTCGGGCGTCGGCGACGTGAACATGGCGCCCGGCACCGCGGCGTCGAGCATGCCGAAGCCGACGAAGCCCGCGTGCAGGGGCTCGTGGCCCGAGCCGCCGCCCGAGACGAGCCCGACCTTGCCCGCCACCGGCGCATCCGCGCGCACGACGGCGAACGGCGGGTCGACCACCACTCGCACGAGGTCGGCATGAGCGGCGGCGAAGCCTGCGAGGCCCTCGTCGACGGTCTTGGCGGGGTCGTTGATGAGCTTCTTCACGGTGGCTCTCCTTCGGACGACAGCGGGTCTGTGCTCACGCTACGCCTCGACCGCTGGAAACTCGACGGATCATCTGAGACATCCTCCAATCGACTCCACACAGCCAACCCATTGCTGGTTACAGTGGCGATACCACCCGAGCGGGCGGTACGGGCGATGAGGCCCGTGGACGAGAAAGCAGGGTCCTGTGGACGATCCGAACATCGGTCTGATTTTCCTGTCCGAGCTGGTGGGCACCGCGATGCTCGTCCTGCTCGGCTGCGGCGTGGTCGCCAACGTGGTGCTGAAGGGCAACAAGGGCTTCGGCGGCGGCTTCCTGATGATCAACTTCGGCTGGGGCTTCGCGGTGTTCGCCGGTGTCACCGTCTCCATCTACTCGGGCGCGCACATCAACCCGGCCGTGACCTTCGGCCTGCTCGCGAACTCCCTCGCGACGGGCGCGGAGTACAACTGGGCGGCGCTCCCGGCCTACCTCGGCGGCCAGTTCCTCGGCGCCTTCCTCGGCGCCGTGCTCTGCTGGCTGGCCTACAAGCAGCACTTCGACATCGAGGAGGACCCGGGCGCCAAGCTCGGCACCTTCTCGACCGGCCCCGGCATCCGCAACACCGGCTGGAACCTGATCACCGAGATCATCGGCACCTTCGTGCTGGTCTTCGTCGTGATCGGCTTCGGCGCGCAGAACGGCACCGAGGACGGCGTGCCCGCCGGCCTCGCCGCGCTCGGCGCACTCCCTGTGGCGCTCCTCGTCGTCGGCATCGGCGCCTCGCTCGGTGGACCCACCGGGTACGCCATCAACCCCGCCCGCGACCTCGGACCGCGCATCGCGCACGCGGTGCTGCCGATCCGCGGCAAGGGCGACAGCGACTGGGGCTACTCGTGGATCCCGGTCGCCGGCCCGATCATCGGCGGCGTGCTCGCAGGGCTCGCCGCGCCGGCGCTGATCGCGACGATCGCGGCGGCCTGAATCGACGGGGAGGGGGCGGATCGCCCCCTCCCCTCCTCTTTCCCTGCACGCATCCACCACCAAACGAAGGAGTTCCGGTGAACGACTACGTCATCGCCATCGACCAGGGCACGACCTCCACCCGTGCCATCCTCTTCGACCACGCCGGCAGCATCGTCTCCACCGGCCAGCTCGAGCACGAGCAGATCTTCCCCCAGGCCGGCTGGGTCGAGCACGACCCGAAAGAGATCTGGAACAACACCCGCGAGGTGATCGGCCAGGCGCTGTCGAAGGCCAACGTGACCCGCCACAACGTCAAGGCGATCGGCATCACCAACCAGCGCGAGACCGCGGTGGTCTGGAACAAGCAGACCGGCGAGCCGGTCTACAACGCGATCGTCTGGCAGGACACCCGCACGCAGAAGATCGTCGACCGCCTCGCGGCGGGCGACACCGACCGCTACAAGCAGAAGGTCGGCCTGCCGCTCGCGACCTACTTCTCGGGCACGAAGATCGTCTGGATCCTCGAGAACGTCGAGGGCGCGCGCGAGGCGGCCGAGGCGGGCGACCTGCTCTTCGGCACGACCGACTGCTGGGTGCTCTGGAACCTCACCGGCGGCGTCAACGGCGGCGTGCACGCGACCGACGTCACGAACGCGTCGCGCACGCTGTTCATGGACCTCGAGTCGCTCGAGTGGGACGACGCGATCCTCGCCGACTTCGGCGTGCCGCGCTCGATGCTCCCCGAGATCAAGCCGTCGTCGGGCGAGTTCGGCGTCGCGGCCTCGGAGTCGCTGCTGCGCGAGACGCCCATCACGGGCATCCTCGGCGACCAGCAGGCGGCCACCTTCGGCCAGGCCGCGTTCGACAAGGGCGAGGCGAAGAACACCTACGGCACGGGCAACTTCCTCATCTTCAACACCGGCGAGGAGATCGTCCACTCGAAGAACGGCCTGCTCACGACCGTCGGCTACAAGATCGGCGACGAGCCCACCCACTACGCGCTCGAGGGCTCGATCGCGGTGACCGGCTCGCTCATCCAGTGGCTGCGCGACAACCTGGGCCTCATCCCCGACGCCCCGGCGGTCGAGCAGCTGGCGAAGTCGGTCGACGACAACGGCGGGGCGTACTTCGTGCCGGCGTTCTCGGGCCTGTTCGCCCCCTACTGGCGGCCGGATGCGCGAGGCGCGCTCGTGGGCCTCACCCGGTACGTCAACAAGGGCCACATCGCGCGGGCGGCCCTCGAGGCGACCGCGTTCCAGACGGCGGAGGTCGTCGACGCGGTGAACGCCGACTCGGGCGTCGACCTCACCGAGCTCAAGGTCGATGGCGGCATGATCGCCAACGACACGCTCATGCAGTTCCAGGCCGACATCCTGCGGGTGCCGGTCATCCGCCCGGTGGTCGCCGAGACGACCGCGCTCGGCGCCGCCTACGCGGCCGGCCTCGCGGTCGGCTTCTGGGGCTCGCTCGACGAGCTGCGCCAGCAGTGGCAGGAGGACCGCCGCTGGGAGCCGCAGATGGACCAGGAGGCGCGCGACCGCACCTACCGCAACTGGAAGAAGGCCGTGCAGAAGACCCTCGACTGGGTCGACGACGACGTCGAGTGATCCCTCGAGCTCGAGGGTGATCGGAGGGGGCGGCTGCGGCCGCCCCCTCCTCGCGTCGGAGCGCTCGGTGTCAGAGCGCTCGGTGTCAGAGGGCGCGGTGTCAGAGGGCGCGGTACTGCGGGTCGGTGATCCAGATGATCGCGGCCGCGATACCGAGGATCACCATCGCCGCCCTGGCCGTCGAGACCGCGAGCACGATCGATGCCCACCAGTCGTCGTCCTCCGAGAGCCGGCCGCGCGCGACCGGCTGCTTCGCCGAGATCGCGACCGCGATGGCCAGCAGGTCGAGGCCGGCGAGCGCGAGGATGAGCGCGGAGCGCAGCCGCGGCCGCTCCCCCGTGCGCGATGCGCGCCCCGAGCCGTGCGGCTCGGCGACGTTCGCGACCGGCAGCAGTGCGCGCATCCACCCGTCGAGCCACCACGCGAGCAGCACGAGGCCCAGCAGCAGCGCGAGCAGCACCGAGCGCACGAGCGCCTCGTCGGCGATCGACACCTGCTCGGCCCACGGGTCGGCGGCGAGGCGCGGGCGCAGCAGCGGCAGCGCCCGCCCGAAGAAGGCGGCGCCGGCGGTCGCGTAGCCGAGCACGACGATGAGGATCGTGAGGGGGTGGCGCATCCGCACGAGCATCCACGCGACGATGAGCGCGCCGCCGGCCAGGAAGTCGATCGCGTCGAACGCCCCGTACGTCGTGGCGCCGAGCAGCGTCGTCGACTGCATGAGCACGATCGGCACCTGCGCGATCGCGTACAGCACGATGCAGAAGACCGCGCCGATGCGGTAGCCGAGCGAGGCCGGGGCGACGACCGCGGCGAGCATCAGCAGCAGCACGCCGATGCCGCGGAGCGTGACCGAGGGCACGATCGCCGGCGGCCGGTGGAGCAGCAGCGTGAGCCCGTAGCACGCGAGCAGGCCGCCGACGGCGAGCGCGGCGAGCAGCAGCGACCGCGAGCTGCGGTCGGCCCAGCCGAGCCGCCAGGTGTGCCAGACCTCGTCGCCCGACCAGGATGCCTGCCGCTGCACCCGGTGGTGCTCGGTCGCGGTGCCGCTCACCCGCTCAGCCCGCGGCGGCGGCGCGCCACGCCTCGAGCGTGCGGGCGGCCGCGCCCGAGTCGATCGACGCCGTCGCGGTCGCCAGCTCCTCGGCCATGCGCTCCTTGAGCGGGCGGTCCTTCTGGCGCGGGTCGCTCTCGAGCCGCCACGCGACGAGCGCCGCGGCGGCGTTCAGCAGCACGATGTCGCGCACCGGCCCGGGCTCGCCCGCGATGGTGCGGCGCAGCACCTCGGCGTTGTGCTCGGGCGATCCGCCGCGCAGGTCGTCGAGGCTCGCGCGCGGGATGCCGAGCTCGCGCGGGTCGATGTCGTGCTCGACGACGTCGCCGCGCGAGACCTCCCACAGCTCGGAGTGGCCGGTGGTCGTGAGCTCGTCGAGCCCGTCCTCGCCGCGGACGACGAGCGCCGTCGCGCCGCGGGTCGCGAAGACGCCCACGAACTGCTCGATGATGTGCTTGTCGGCGACCCCCACGACCGAGACCTCCGGGCGCGCCGGGTTGACGAGCGGTCCGAGGTAGTTGAAGACCGTCGGCACGCCGAGCTGCGCCCGCACCGGGGCCGCGTGGCGGAAGCCGGGGTGGAAGCGCATCGCCCAGGCGAACGAGATGCCGGCGGCCTCGAGGATGCGCCGCACCTCGGCTGGGTCGTCGCTCGCGGGCACGACGCCGAGCACGTCGAGCACGTCGGATGCGCCGGAGGACGACGAGACCGCGCGGTTGCCGTGCTTCAGCACCGGCACGCCGGCGCCCGCGACCACGATGCTCGCCGTGGTCGAGATGTTGACGGTGTGCTGCCGGTCGCCGCCCGTGCCGACGATGTCGACCACCCGCGACTCGCCCGGGAGCGGCACCGCCGCCTCGAGGATCGCGTCGCGGAAGCCGACGAGCTCCTCGGCCACGACGCCCTTGGCGCGCAGCGCGATGAGGAAGCCCGCGGTCTGCGCCTCGGAGGCCCGTCCGGCGACGACCTCGGCCATCGCCCACTCGGCCTGCCGGATCGCCAGATCCTCGCCCTCCAGCAGCGTCTCGAGCACGCATGGCCAGGTCAAGAGACGATCCATTGCTCCAGCCTATCTTCGCGCGGCACGCTGGCCGTCCGGGTCCGGACCCCGGGCCGATCTGTCACTAGGATGGATGTCGTGTCCACTACTGCGCTCTCCACGTCGCCGTCGGCGCCGATGATCAGGCGGCCGAACACCGTTGCGGTCGGCACGATCGTCTGGCTCGGCAGCGAGGTCATGTTCTTCGCCGGCCTGTTCGCGATCTACTTCACGCTCCGCTCGATGTCGGGCGACCTGTTCGCCACCGAGGCCGAGCAGCTGAACGTGCTCTTCGCGACGATCAACACGGCGATCCTGCTGGCGTCGAGCTTCACCTGCCAGGCGGGTGCGAACGCGGCGGAGCACCACCAGGCGTTCCGCACCGGCAGCGCGCTGCAGCTGTCCAAGTGGGGCATGGTCGAGTGGTTCTACCTCACCTACGCCATGGGCGCGGTCTTCGTCGTCCTGCAGGTGTTCGAGTACGTCGTGCTCGTCGGCCACGGCATCACGCTGTCGTCGAACTCCTACGGCTCGGCGTTCTACATCACGACCGGCTTCCACGGCCTGCACGTGACGGGCGGGCTCTTCGCCTTCCTGTTCGTGATCGGCCGCGCGTACGCGGTGAAGCGGTTCGGGCACAAGGAGGCGACGAGCGCGCACGTCATCTCCTACTACTGGCACTTCGTCGACGTGGTCTGGATCGGCCTGTACCTCGTCATCTACTGGCTCAAGTAATCGGTTGGTGAGCAACATTGGCAACTCGTAAGAAGACCGGCCGCAGGCACCCCCTGGCGAGCGCGGCGATGCTCCTCATCGGCCTGGTGGCCGCGGGCGGCGCCTCGGCGGCGGTGAGCACCGTGGCCAACGCCGAGCCGGCTGGCACCGCTCCGCGCGCGCAGCAGCTGACCGTCGAGGACGGCCAGGAGCTGTTCCGCGCCAACTGCGCCTCCTGCCACGGCTTGAACGCCGAGGGCACCGAGAACGGCACGAGCCTCATCGGCGTGGGCGCCGCATCCGTCGACTTCCAGGTCATGACCGGCCGCATGCCGATGGCCTACTCCGGCCCGCAGGCCGAGCAGCGCGACCCCATGTTCACGCAGGAGCAGTCCGACGCGATGGGCGCATGGGTCGCCTCGCTCGCGCCGGGGCCCGAGGTCCCCTCGGACGAGCTCCTCGACGTGTCGCAGGTCGACGAGGAGGGCGTCGCGCGCGGCGCCGAGCTCTTCCGCATCAACTGCGCCATGTGCCACAACGTCGCCGGCGCCGGCGGCGCGCTGACCGAGGGCAAGTGGGCCCCGCACCTGCGCGACATCGACCCGGCGCACGTCTACGAGGCGATGCTCACCGGCCCGCAGAACATGCCGGTCTTCAACGACGCCAACATCAGCCCGGAGCAGAAGCGCGAGATCCTCGCGTACCTCGACTACCTCGACGAGAACCCGTCGGTGGGCGGCTTCGACCTCGGCAGCCTCGGACCGGTGTCGGAGGGCCTGTTCATCTGGATCTTCGGCCTCGGCGGCCTCGTGGCCGTCTCGGTCTGGCTCACCTCGAAGCCGAACTGATCATGACGCAGGACACAGAGAGGACCAGCATGTCGGCTGAGGACCACGCCGGGCACGAGCAGCAGCAGGTCGCCGTCTACGACCGCGGCGCGGCCATCGAGCAGTCGGACGCGTTCGAGAACCCCGGCCTGCCGCCGCACCGCCCGCGCCAGACCGACCTGCACCCCGAGAAGGAGCGCCGCGCCGAGCGCCAGGTCGTCGGCTGGTTCCTGGTGTCGATGCTCGGCACCGTGCTCGCGATCGTCGCGTACATCGCGGTGCCGATCGTCGAGGGCGACATGACGAGCGTGCGCCTCAGCAACCTCTTCCTCGGCCTCGCCATCGCGCTCGCGCTGCTCGGCATCGGCATCGGCGGCATGCACTGGGCCCGCCAGCTCATGAGCTCGCACGAGGTCGTCGAGGAGCGCCACCCGTCGCGCGGCTCCGAGAAGAGCCGCGCCCGTGCCGTCGAGATCTTCCAGCTCGGCGACCAGGAGTCGGGCTTCACGCGCCGCTCGCTGATCCGCAACACGCTCATCGGCGCCATCGCGCTCGTGCCGCTGCCGGCGATCGTGCTCTTCCGCGACCTCGCCCCCGCGCAGGACGCCGTCGAGGCGATCTCGAACACCATGTGGCGGCAGGGCACGCGCCTCGCGCTCGACCCGACGGGCACGCCCATCCGCGCCTCCGACGTCACCGTCGGCTCCGCCTTCCACGTGATCCCCGAGGACCTCAAGGACCTCGACCACGACGGCGGCTACCTCGACCAGAAGGCGCTCGCCTCGGTGCTGCTCGTGCGCGTGCCGCTCGACCGCCTCAACGAGCAGCCCGACCGCGCCGGCTGGTCGTACGACGGCATCGTCGCCTACTCCAAGATCTGCACGCACGTCGGCTGCCCCGTGGCGCTGTACGAGCAGCAGACGCACCACCTGCTGTGCCCCTGCCACCAGTCCACGTTCGACGTGACCGACCACGCCAAGGTGATCTTCGGTCCCGCCAAGCGCCCGCTGCCCCAGCTGCCGATCACGGTCGACGACGAGGGCTACCTGATCGCCCAGAGCGACTTCACCGAGCCCATCGGTCCGTCGTACTTCGAGCGTCTGCACCACATCGACGAGGGCCACGTCCCGCTCTCGGCCGCTGAGACGGAGAACCGCGCATGACCTCCACCGCAACGCGCGACACCTTCACCTCGAAGGCGTCGAACTACCTCGACGAGCGCACGAGCATGTCGACGCTCGTCGCCACGCTCGGCCGCAAGGTCTTCCCCGACCACTGGTCGTTCATGCTCGGCGAGGTTATCCTCTACTCGTTCGTCGCGATCCTGCTCTCGGGCACGTTCCTGACGTTCTTCTTCGAGCCGTCGATGACCGAGGTGCACTACGAGGGCTCGTACGTGCCGCTCAAGGGCATCGCGATGTCGGCCGCGTACGCGTCGTCGCTCGACATCTCGTTCGACATCCGCGGCGGACTGCTCATGCGCCAGGTGCACCACTGGGCGGCGCTGCTGTTCGTGGCCGCCATCGGCCTGCACATGCTGCGCGTGTTCTTCACGGGCGCCTTCCGCAAGCCGCGCGAGATCAACTGGGTGATCGGCTTCGTGCTGTTCATCCTGGCGATGGCCGAGGGCTTCACGGGCTACTCGCTCCCCGACGACCTGCTCTCGGGCAACGGCCTCGCGATCATCAACGGCATGGTCAAGGGCATCCCGATCGTCGGCACCTGGATCTCGTACCTGTTCTTCGGCGGCCTGTTCCCGGGCCACGAGATCGTGCCGAGGCTCTTCGTGCTGCACATCATGCTGCTGCCGGCGCTCGTGATCGCGATGATCGGCGTGCACCTCGTGCTCATGGTCATCAACAAGCACACGCAGTTCGCCGGCCCCGGCAAGACCAACGACAACGTCGTCGGCGCGCCGATCATGCCGCTGTTCGCCGCGAAGGCCGGATCGTTCTTCTTCATCGTGTTCGGCGTGCTGGTGCTCATCGCCTCCACGTTCACGATCAACCCGATCTGGAACTACGGCCCCTACGACCCGTCGCCGGTCTCCGCCGGCACGCAGCCCGACTGGTACATCGGCTTCGCCGACGGCGCCCTGCGCCTGGCGCCGGGGCTCGAGTCCGAGCTGTGGGGCATGACGCTCTCGTGGAACATCCTCATCCCGATGGCGGTGCTCGGCATCTTCATCGTGCTGGTCATGTTCTACCCCTTCATCGAGCAGTGGATCACGGGCGACAAGCGCGAGCACCACATCGCCGAGCGCCCGCGCAACAACCCGACGCGCACGGCCATCGGCTCGGCCGGCATCGTGTTCTACGCGGTGCTGTGGGCCGCGGCGTCGTCCGACCTCATCGCGACGCACTTCCGCCTCAACGTCTTCCAGGTCACCTGGTGGCTGCAGGCGACGCTCATCCTCGGACCGGTGATCGCGTACTTCCTGACGAAGCGCATCGCGATCGGCCTCCAGAAGAAGGATCGCGAGATCCTGCTGCACGGCTACGAGTCGGGCCGCATCCTGCGGCTCCCCGGCGGCGAGTATGTCGAGGTGCACGAGCCGCTCGACGAGTACGAGTCGTGGAGGCTCAAGTCGTTCGACACGTACGAGCCGGTCATGGTGCGCCCGAACGCGAAGGGCCGGATCACGCCGGGCACGCACCTGCGCGCGGCGATGACCCGCTGGTTCTTCGAGGACCGCATCAGCCCCGTCACGCGCGGCGAGCTCGAGGCCGCGAAGCACGACGGTCACTGATCTGACGCACGACGAGGAAGGGCCCGGGATCGCTCCCGGGCCCTTGCCTCTGCGCGGAATGCCCCGCGCGCTCCCCCGGTTGGCCTGAGCGGAGAGGATCCCCATGCCCATCGAGTTCGGTGTCCACACGTTCGCCGCAGTGCCCGTCGTCGACGGCGCTCCGCTCAGCCACGCGCAGGTGCTGCGCGACGTCGTCGCCGAGGGCGTCGCTGCCGACCGGCAGGGGCTGGCGTTCTTCGGTGTCGGCGAGCACCACCGCGACGACTTCGCGGCGAGCGCGCCCGAGATCCTGCTGGGCGCGCTCGCGACCGCGACCGAGCGCATCCGCCTCGGCACCGCCGTCACGGTGCTCTCGTCGAACGACCCGGTGCGGGTCTTCGAGCAGTTCTCGACGCTCGACGGCATCTCGAGCGGGCGCGCCGAGATGATCGTGGGCCGCGGCTCGTTCGTGGAGTCCTTCCCGCTCTTCGGCTACCGGCTCGAGGACTACGAGGCGCTGTTCGAGGAGCGGCTCGAGCTGCTCGCCGCGCTCGTGCGCGAGGAGCCGGTCACCTGGTCGGGCACGCTGCGGTCGCCGCTGCACGAGCAGCCCGTCTACCCGCGCTCGCACGCGGCGGAGCACGGCGGCCGCATCCCCGTCTGGGTGGGCGTCGGCGGCTCCCCCGAGTCGGTCATCCGCACCGCGCGGCACGGCTTCGACATGATGCTCGCGATCATCGGCGGCAGCCCCGCGCAGTTCGCGCCGTTCGCGGGCCTCTACCGCAAGGCGATGGAGCAGTTCGGGCACGCGCCCGGGCGCATCGGCATGCACTCCCCCGGCCTCGTGGCGGAGACGGACGAGGAGGCCAAGCGCATCCTCATGCCGCAGTGGATGGTCTACCGCAACCGCATCGGCCGGGAGCGCGGCTGGGGCGACGCCACCGAGCGCGAGTTCGACGCGTCGATGGCCGAGCACGGCGCGATGTTCGCCGGGAGCCCCGAGACGGTCGCGCAGAAGATCGTCTGGGCGAAGGAGACCCTCGGCGTCGAGCGCTTCGACCTCAAGTACGACTCCGGCACGAGCCACGAGGACAACCTGCGCTCGATCGAGCTGTTCGGCACCGAGGTGGTGCCGCGCGTGCGCGCGCTGCTCGGCGAGGCCTAGCCGCTCGCGGCTAGCGCAGCACGGCCTCGGCACGCTCGAGCAGCTGCTGCGCCGACGAGTTGCCGCGGTCGTCGCCGCGCCCCGCGTTGGCGAGCGCGTGCCCGAGCAGGTGCGTCGCCGCGATCGCCGCGACGCGCGCGTCGCCGTGCCAGCCTGCCTGCAGCTCGTCGGCGAACGCGGCGAGCGCGGCGCCGGCGGGCGTGCCGGGCGTGCGCTCGACGGCGCTGACGACGACGTGCCCGAAGAGCGCGCCGCGGTCGTCGGCCGGGTCGCCGAGCCCCGCGGTGTCGATGTCGAGGATGCCCGTGATGCGCGAGGGGTCGTCCTCGGCCACGAAGATCTGGCCGAGGTGCAGGTCGCCGTGGATCGTCACCGGGCGAGGCACGGGCGTCGCCGCGTAGCGCTCGTGCACGATGCGCGCGAGCCTCGCGGTCTGCCGCGCGAAGACCGGCGCCGTCTCCTCCATGCGCTCGGCGTACCAGTCGACGCGGCGCGCGAGCGACTCGCGCGCGCCGATCGCCGCGGGCACCGTGGCGATGTGCTGCGTGAGCTCGTCGAACCCCCGGGCGAAGCGGACGCGGTCGATGCGCTCGAAGACCTCGATGGCCGGCACGCCCGGCAGCTCGCCGAGCAGCACGAGGCCGGCGTCCGAGAAGCCGAGCGTGCGCGGCACGGGCACGCCGGCGGCGCGGAAGCGCTCGTGCAGGTCGTGGATGGTCGAGGCGAGCGACGGGTGCACGACCTTCGCGAACCAGCGCTCGTCGGCGGTGTCGACGCGCAGCACCGCGCGCTTGCCGGGCCGGTAGGCCTCCATGCGCAGCTTCGCGCCCTCGGCGGCGATGCCGAACTTCGCCAGCACGACGCCCGCCGCCTCGGGGTAGGAGACGGCCGGGAGCGACGGCAGCGCAGGGTCCTGCGGGTACGCCCACGCGGTCAGGCGACGGCCCGAGGCGTCGACGAGCTCGACGGTGTGCTCGTCGACCGGGGCGCCCGGCGACGTGTTCACGTAGATGGTGACGCGCTCGATCGTGTCGTCGGGCGTGCGCACTCCGCAGGAGTAGCCGATGATGAAGCCGTCGTTGACCGGCTCCACATCCTTCTGCGCGAAGTCGACGAGCTCTCGCCCGCTCTCCGCGACGAGCCGCATGAGCACGGCGGCGGCGTTGTCGAGCATGGCCCCATCCAACACCGCCCCCGCTGGGAACGGCGCACGCCGCGCGTATCGTGGAGCCGTGCAGCGGATCGGGCGTCGGTGGTTCGGGCGCCTGCTGAGCGTCGAGCAGGCCTCATGGCTGCAGGTGCTGAAGACCGTGGTCGCGATCGCGCTCTCGTGGTTCGCCAGCCGCCTGCTGCTGGGCGTCGAGCTGCCGATCTTCGCGGCCATCGCCGCCCTGCTCGTGGTGGCGCCGAGCGTCAACCAGTCGATCGGCAAGGGCGTCGAGCGCTCGGGCGGGGTGCTCGGCGGCGTCGTGCTGGCCTGGGTCGCGCACCTGCTGCTGCCGCCCGGGCCGCTCATGGTGCTCGCGGTGACGATGGTCGCGGTCGTGCTCGCGCGGCTGCTGCGGCTCGCGCCGATGGCGGCGAACCAGCTGCCGATCAGCGCCATGATCCTGCTCGCGCTCGGCGCCGGCACGGGGCCCCTGTTCGGGTTCGAGCGCGTCGTCGAGACGCTCATCGGTGCCGTCGTCGCGCTGCTCATCAACCTGGCCGTCGTGCCGCCGGTGCACCACGAGCCTGCGGAGCGGGCCATGCGCGAGCTCGCGCACGACATCGCCGACGCCTACGACCGCGTCGCGAGCGCGCTCACCTCGGACCGGGTCGAGGGAGCGCGGCTGCTCGAGGACGCGCGCGCGCTGCGGGGGCGCGCGCAGGCCACGCGGGCCGCCATGGACGCGCTCGAGGACTCCACGCGGCTGAACCCCCGCACCCGCGCGCTGCGGGAGCGCATCGAGCGCGACGAGCGGCTGCTGCTGAGCCTCACGGTGCTCACGAACCGCGTCATCGGCATGTCGCGCTCGATCGCCGACCGGTTCGAGCCGTCGCTCGTCGCGGACGCCACGGTGCAGCGCATCGCCGTCGAGGTGCGCCGGATCGCCCACGAGGTGCGCGCGCTCGTCGACCAGCAGGCGCTCGACGACGGGCGCACCACGTCGATGCCGGCGCTCGAGGGGCCGGCGCTGACGACGCCGATCGAGGTCCCCGCGCCGCATCCGACCCACTGGGTGCTCATCGGCGCCCTGCTGGAGGACGTGCGTCAGGCGCGCGAGTCGCTCGAGGCCGGCGCCGACGGCGTGTAGGGCACGAGCCACTGCAGGCGCCAGAACTCCTCGGCCGACAGCTCGAACGAGTGCGTGTCGATCGACACGGCCCTGCGCACCTCGTCGGGGTCGAGGTGCGGGCGGGCGAGGATCGACACCGCGCTCTGGCCGAGCACCGTCGACCGGCCGAAGTGGATGGCGACGATGTCGGGCGTCGCGGGCGTGTCGGAGACGACGTAGGCGCTCGACAGCAGCCGGGAGCGCCCGAGCATCCGCCACGAGAAGTGCCGGCCCGCCCACGTCGCCTCGGCGATCACCTCGCGGTCGCCCTTGTCGGGCCGGTGGTACTCGTAGACCTCGCGCAGCTGCAGCGGCGAGTTGCGCACGAGCTCGAAGCTCACCCGCGGGTTCTTGCGCTCGGCGTGCGTCCAGTACGGGAACGTCGTCGCGCGGATCGCCCAGGTCCCCCGCAGGAGGCGGGCGAGCTCGGCGGGATCGGCGACGCGTGACATGCGTTCAGGATAGCCGCGGGGCTACGCTCGCGTCATGGCGACCGGCGACCTGCAGCACGCGATCCTCGTGGCCACGCGCGCCTACCAGGGCCGCACCGACCGGCAGGGCGAGCCCTACGTGGCCCACGCCATCCGGGTCATGCTCGACGTCGAGGGCGACGACGCGCGCTCGGTGGCGATCCTGCACGACGTGCTCGAGTGGGGCTCGATCTCGCTGCGCGAGCTGCTCGCCGAGCACTTCCCGCAGCGCATCGTCGAGGCGGTCGAGGCGATGACCGCGCGCGACGACGAGCCGCTCGAGGGGTTCCTCGAGCGCGTGCGGCGGAGCGAGCTCGCGGTGGCGGTCAAGATCGCCGACCTCCGCGACAACGCGCTGCCGTGGCGGCTCGACGCGATGCCCGACGCCGCCACCCGCGAGCGGCTGCTCGCGCAGTACCGGCGCTCGGCCGAGCTGCTCGGCACGAGCCTCGACGAGATCTGCGGCCGCGCGGTCGCGTGAGCCTCGGCTACCAGATGCCCCACGGGCGCCGGCGCACGCGCCGCTCGACCGGCAGCAGCAGCCGCAGGAACAGCCGGTAGCGCGCCTCGTCGAGCACGAGGTCGTGGCTCGGCAGGTGGTCGACGATCGGGCCGAAGAGGCGCTTGAAGATGCCCGGGCCGTGCATCCGGTGCGTCTCGTCGTCGGCGCGCCACGACGGCGGCGTCGCGTACGTGTCGTAGACCTCGCGGCCCTGCTCCTTGAACCACTGCATCGCCGTCCAGCGCAGCAGGTGCGCGCCGCCGCGGATCGCCCGGTCGGGCACGCTCCCGCCGTCCTTGGCGAGCGCGTAGCGGCCGAAGCCGATCATGAACGCCGACGCCTGCGGGCCGTCGTGCGCGCCGTCGTAGCCGAACCAGAAGTGGCCCTGCCCGCGCTCGCACAGCTCGCCCCAGAGCGTGCGGTAGTACGCGTACGGCTTCATCGTGTCGACGCCCTTGCCGCCGGCGACCGTCTGCATGAGCGCGTACATCTGCTCGTACGTGGCCTCCGAGTGCGGCACCTTCTCGACGCGGTACCCGTGCTTGATCGCGTTGCGGATGTGGTTGCGCAGCTTCTTGCTGAAGCCGGCGAAGATGTCGTCGACGTCGGGCCGCAGGTCGACGAGCACCGTGTGGATGTTCTGCTGCACCGTGTTCGCCGCGCGAAAGCCGGCCGCGCGCAGCGCCTCGCGCCGCTCCGGAGTGTCGACCTCGTACGGCTCGACCTTGACCGCGAACACGCCCTTCGCGACGTCCCCGCGGGCCGCACGCAGCGCATCCGCGATGCCCGCCAGCTCGTCGAAGGCGGCACCGGGGCCGAGCGGCAGGTACCAGTAGCGGCCGGCGAGGCTGCGGTGCTCGAGGGCGAGCACGTGCACGGGCGCCGCGCCCTCGGCCTCGAGCACGAGGAACACCGGGTGCAGGCGCTCGGTGGCCTTGAGCTTCGCGTAGGCGAGCCCCTGGGTCCACTGGCCGCCGTCGGGGTTCGCCTCGACGCGGGCGTCCCAGTCGAGCAGCTCGTCCTGCCGGGCTCGGCGGATCGTCCAGCGGTGGGCGGTTGCGGATGCCACGGGTCTCCTATCGCAGGGCGTCGGTGCCGGGCTTCAGTCGCCACTCGATGCGGCGCACCGCCTGCTCCCAGAGCCTGTGGCGCACGCCGCGGAGGACGATGTCGAACGACGGCAGGTAGCTGACGACGGGCCCGAACTTCTTCTTGAACTGGCCCACGCCGTGGTACCAGTGCGTCTCGTCGTCGAGCTGGTCGGGGCGGGGCGTGCCGCACAGGTCGAAGGCCGACTTGCCGTCGGCCGCGGCGTCCTGCATCGCGCGCCACAGCAGCAGCGCCGCTCCCCCGGCGATGTGCCGCGTCGGGCGCGAGCCGCCGTCCTTGTAGACGGCGGTGCGGCCGGCGAGCGTGACGAAGATCGCGGCCTGCGCCTGCCCGGAGTCGTCGTCGTAGCCGAAGTAGAAGCGGCCGTTGCGGGTCTTCGCGAACTCGCCCCAGAAGAGGCGGTAGTACGCGTACTCGCGCATCGCCGCGACGCCCTCGCCGCCGTTGATGGTCTTCAGCAGCTCGTAGAAGCGCTCGAAGTCGTGCTCGGTCGCGTCGTGCGCCTCGATGCGCTCGACGCGGTAGCCCTTGTTCTCGGCGCCGCGGATCGACGAGCGGAGCTTCTTCTGGAAGTCCATGATGAGCTCGTCGCCGCGCGTGAGGTCGAGCACGACCGTGTGGGTGAGCAGCTGCATGTCGCGGCTGCGCACGGCGCCCGCGCCCTCCATGCGGGCGATGAGCTCGGGGCTGCGGAGCAGGTGCGGCTCGACCTTGATGGCGAGGAGGCCGGCCTGCCGGCGGCCGAACGCGCGCATCGCCCGCACCATGCCCTCAAGGTCGGCGCAGGTCGGGCCGAGCGGCACGTACCAGTAGCGGCCGAGCCAGACGGTGCCCTCGTGCGCGAGCGCGTAGACGGTCTCGGCGCCCTCGACGACGAGGAAGCGCGGCTCGAGCCGGTCGTAGCGCTTGATCTCGCCCATGGCCCGGGCGCCGGTCATGATGCCGCCGTCGGGGTTCTGCTCGATGAGCTCGTCCCAGCGCGCGATCTCGTCGTCGGTCGCGAAGCGGACCGTGGTGGGCGCGCTCATCGCAGCGTGTCCGGGCCGGGCTTCAGGCGCCACTCGACGCGGCGCACGACCGACTCCCACAGGCGGTGCCGCACCGGGTGCAGCACGAGGTCGAACGACGGCAGGAAGCTCGTGATCGATCCGAAGCGCAGCTTGAACTGCGCGAGCCCGTGGAACGGATGCGTCGGGTCGTCGGCGCGGTCGGCCGGCGGCGTGCCGGCGAGGTCGAAGGCGAGCTTGCCCTCGGCGATGCAGTCCTGCATCGCCGTCCACAGCAGCAGCGCCGAGCCGCCGTTGATCTTGCGATCGGGGCGCGAGCCGCCGTCCTTGTAGACGGCGGTGCGGCCGGCGGTCGTCACGAAGATGCCGGCCTGCGGCTCGTCCCCGTCGTCGTCGTAGCCGAAGTAGAAGCGCCCCGTGCCGGCCTCGGTGAAGCGGCCCCAGAACTCGTCGTAGTACGCGCGCTCGCGCATGCCGGCCATGCCCTTGCCGCCCTGCACCGTGAGCATCATCGCGTGCATGCGGTCGAAGGTCTCGCGGGTGGGCTCCGGGCGCTCGACGCGGTAGCCCTTCTTCGTCGCCCCGCGCACCTGGCGGCGGATCATCTGCGAGAACGACGCGAACAGCTCCTCCTCGCCCTGCGCGAGGTCGAGCACCACCGTGTGCGTCATCACCTGCATGTCGCGGCTCTGCTCGAGGCCGAGCGCGACGAGCTCGTTGATGCGCTCGGGCGATCGCTCGAGGTGCGGCTCGATCTTGACCACCAGCAGTCCCTGCTCGGTGCCGGCGAAGGCGCGGAGGCCCTCGACGACGGCCGCCATGTCGGTGGCGGTCGGCCCCATCGGCAGGTACCAGTAGCGGCCGAGCGACACCGAGCCCTCGAGGGCGAGGGCGTGGATGCGCTCGGTGCCGCCGGCGAGCGGCAGGGGCGCGTCGATCACGAGGAAGACGGGCTCGAGGCCGTCGAAGCGCTTCACCTCGGCGAACGCCCTCGACTGCACCATGTGCCCGCCGTCGGGGTTCGCCTCGATGAGCGCGTCCCAATCGGCGATCTCGTCGGCGGAGGCGCGTCGGACAGCGGCTGCAGCAGGCATGGAACCTCTCGGTGGGGTGGGCCCGACCAGCCTACGGCGCGCTCTGGACGGCCGTCGTCGGCTCGCCGCGGAGGTCGCGCACCAGCAGGGTCGCGCCCACGACGGCCACGGGCGTCGCGACGACGGCGAGCCCGGGCACGAGCAGCAGCAGGTAGGCGACCATGCCGAAGCCGAGCGACCGCCAGCGGCGGCTGCGCAGGAGCGCGCGGCGCTCGGCGAGCGAGAGGCCCCGCGCGTCGCCCGCGATGCCGGTCAGCTCGCGCACGAGCGCGCCGCCGCCGAGCACGGCGCCTGCCACGAGCCCGAGCACCGTGCCGACGAGCGGCACGAGGCCGACGAGGAACACGACCGCGCCCGTGCCGATCGCCATGCCGATGAGCACGACCGCGTCGCGCAGGCCCTTGCCGAGCGCGGGCCAGAAGCCCAGCTCGACCTCGTCGGGGATGCCGCCGAGCCGCCGCTCGACCGAGCGGGAGATGCGCTCGTAGAACGGCTCGCCGATCGCGAGCGTGACGGCGGCGAAGGTGAGCACGCACAGCACGACCGCCCCGACCAGGATGCCGAGGGCGAGGGCGAGCCGCAGCGCGCCCGACCACTGCTCGTCCCACGCGTCGGCGAACGGCGTGAGCGCCGCGGCCCATCCGCCCACCTGGAAGGCGAGCAGCACGACGAGGGCGAGCATCGCGAGCCCCACGATGAGCGCCGGGATGGCGCCCAGCAGCATGAGGCCCGGGTCGCGGGCCCAGGTGCCGAAGCCGCGCAGCAGCAGTCGGGCGCCGGCGAGCAGCTCGGAGATGCGGTGTCGCATGGGGCCATGCTGGCACGTCCGTAGGATCGTCGCGTGCAGATCCCCGCGGCCGAGGCGCGTCCCTCGCACGCGGTCGCGGTGCTGCTCGCGGCCGTGCTGTGGGGCACCACCGGCACCGTCGCGCACTTCGCGCCGTCCGGCTCCTCGGCGCTCGCGATCGGGCTCGCGACGTTCGGCGTCGGCGGGCTCCTGCTCGCCGCCGCATCCACCCGGCGCGTGCTCGGCGTGCTGCGGCAGCGCGCGCACCTGGGGTGGCTGCTCGCCGGCGCCGCGGGCGTCGTGCTCTACCCGGCGGCCTACTACCCGTCGATGACGCTCGCGGGCGTCGCCGTCGGCAACGTCGTGGCGCTCGGGTCGGGCCCGATCTTCGCGGCCCTCCTCGAGTGGGCGGTCGACCGCCGGCGCCCCGACCGGCGCTGGGCGGCCGCCACGGGCGTCGCGGTGGTGGGCATCGCCCTCCTCGCGGTGGGCGGGCACGGCGCCGCCGCGGGTGGCGGACCGGCGGATGCCTCGGCCGCGCCCGCGGGCGTCGCGCTCGCGCTCGCGGCCGGGCTGGGCTACGCGCTGTACGCCTTCGCGGGGGCGCGCCTCATCGCCCGCGGCGCTCCGGCGACCGGCGCGATGGGCGCGCTCTTCCTGCTCGGCGGGCTCGCGTGCCTCGCGTGGCTCGCGGTGGTCGGCCTCGGCCCGCTCGCATCGCCGGGCGGCGCGCTTACGATCGGGTACCTCGCCCTCGTGCCCATGGCCCTCGCCTACCTGCTCTTCGGCTACGCGCTGCGGGCGCTGCCGTCGTCGAGCGCGACCACGCTCGCGCTCGCCGAGCCGGTGGTCGCGACGCTGCTCGCGGTGCTCGTCGTCGGCGAGCGGCCGACGCCGCTCGGCTGGGCGGGCCTCGTGGTCGTGGGCGCCGGCATCGCGCTGCTCGCGGTGCCCCGGCCCTTGACGCGACGGCGTCGACGAGTAGCGTCGGTGCCCGAGGACGACCCGCTGCGAGAGGAATCCGATGCCTGATCCGCACATCAAGGACGAGGAGCTCTACGAGAAGCTCCGCGACGAGGGGAACTCGAAGGAGAAGGCGGCCCGCATCGCCAACGCGGCGGCGCGCGACGGCCGCTCCGAGGTCGGCGAGCGCGGCGGCGACGCCGAGCGCTACGAGGATCGCACCGTCGACGAGCTGCGCGACCGGGCGAAGGAGCTCGGCATCGAGGGCACCTCGGGGCTCAAGAAGGCCGAGCTGATCGAGCGCCTCCGCGACCACTGAGGCCGGCGCCGCGCGGCCGGCGCACGGATGGCCCGAGTCGGTGGCAGGATGCCGACATGCCGAACGACGCCCGCGGGCGCGACGAGACCCCTGAGGAGCGCGCCGACCGCAACTTCGGCGACATCCTGCAGGAGCTCCGCGTCGTGCTCACCGGCACGCAGCTGGTCTCCGGCTTCCTGCTGGCGGTCGCGTTCCAGTCGGGCTTCCGCGACCTCGACCAGGACGAGGTGATGCACTACCTCGTGCTCGTCGGGCTCGCCGCGCTCGCGACCCTCCTGGGCCTCACGCCCGTGCTCGTGCACCGGCTCCACTTCCAGAAGCGCATGAAGCAGGAGATCGTGCGGCTGGCGAACGTGCTGCTGCTCGCGACGCTCGTGGTCGTGTCGGTGCTCCTCGTCGGCGTGACGAGCTTCATCTTCGAGGTCGTCGTCTCCACCGGCGCCGGGCTCTGGGCGTCCATGGTGTGCGCGGCGGTCGTCGTCGCCCTCTGGGCGCTCGCCTGGGCCGCGAGGCGGAACGCTCCCCAGCGCGAGGACTGACGCCCGCGGGCCGGGCGCGGCGCATGTCGCCGTGTTACCGCCCGGGGTGCGCCTGCGGCGCAGCCACTGCGAGTCTGGCCCTCGTCCACGAGATGAGGGAGCAGCATGGCCGAGCACTGTCGCGGCGAGCACGCGTGGGACGGCATCCGCCGGGTCGACCTCGAGCGCCCGTCGAGCCGCAAGTGGAGCCTGCACCCGGGCACCATCGGCGCCTGGGTGGCCGAGATGGACTTCGGCACCGCGCCGCCGGTGCGCGAGGCGCTCGCCCGCGCCGTGCAGGACGACGTGCTGGGGTACCTCTCGCCGGCCACGGCCGCCGAGCTCGCCGAGGCGACCGCCGCCTTCCAGGCGCGGGAGCACGGATGGGCCGTCGATCCCGAGCGGGTGCACGCGGTCTCCGACGTCATGGCCGCCCTCGGCGTCGCCGTCGAGGAGTACTCGCCGGCCGGCTCGGCGGTCATCGTGCCGACCCCCGCGTACATGCCCTTCCTCACCTACCTCGCGACCCTCGGGCGACCCGTCGTCGAGGTGCCCGGCGTCGTCGAGGGCGGCCGCTGGCGCCACGACCTCGAGGCCATCGACCGCGCGTTCGCCGCCGGCGCCCGCACGCTCGTGCTCTGCAACCCGCACAACCCGACCGGCACGGTGCTGCCGCGCGCCGAGCTCGAGGCGATCGCGGCGATCGTCGAGCGCCACGGCGGCCGGGTCTTCGCCGACGAGATCCACGCCCCGATCCGCTTCGACGGGCGCGCGCACGTGCCCTACGCATCCGTGTCCCCCGCCGCCGCGGCCCACGCGGTCACCGGCACGAGCGCCTCAAAGGCGTGGAACATCCCGGGGCTGAAGGCCGCGCAGCTCATCACCGCGAACGATGCCGACGAGGCCGTCTACCGCCGCTTCGGGTTCGCCGTCGCCCACGGCGCTTCGACGCTCGGCGTGATCGCGTCGACCGCCGCCTACCGCGACGGCGGGTCGTGGCTCGCGGAGGCGGTGGCCTACCTGCAGCGCAACCGCGACCTGCTCGCCGGGCTGCTGGCCGAGCGGCTGCCGGGCGTGCGCTGGCGCGCGCCCGAGGCGACCTACCTCGCCTGGCTCGACCTCGCGGGCCTCGGCCTGCCCGCCGGCAGCCCCGCGACGCTGCTGCGCGAGCGCGCCGGCGTCACGCTCACCGACGGGGCGCTCTGCGGCCGCGGCTCCGAGACGCACGTGCGGCTCGTCTTCGCGACACCCGCGCCGGTGCTCGAGGAGGCCGTCGAGCGGATCGCCGACGCCGTGCTGCCGGTGGGCGCGGGAGCCGGTCGATGAGCGGCGGCTGGGGCTTCGAGACCCGGCAGATCCACGCCGGCGCCATCGTCGACGGCGAGGCGGGCGCGCGGGTCACGCCGATCTACCAGAGCGCCGGCTACGTGCTCGACGACTTCGACGACGGCGTCGAGCGCTTCGCGGGCCGCAGCGCCAAGCGCGCCTACTCCCGCAACGACAACCCGACGAACGTCGTCGCGGCGCGCCGCATCGCCGACCTCGAGGGCGGCGCCGACGCGGTGCTCGTCGCGAGCGGCCAGGCGGCGATCGCCGCGGCGCTGCACGCCCTCGCGCAGGCCGGCGACCACATCCTCACGACCGACCGCCTCTACGAGGGCACGCGCGAGATGGTGCGCGGCTCGCTCGCGCGGCAGGGGCTCGAGTTCGAGCAGCTGCCGATCGACGCCGACGAGGAGCGCTGGGCGGCGGCCGTGCGGCCGACGACCCGCGCCATCTACGCCGAGTCGATCGCCAACCCGCTCGGCGAGGTCGCCGACCTCGCGCTCCTCGGCCGCGTCTCGGCGCGCACCGGCGTGCCGCTCGTGGTCGACAACACCGTCGCGACCCCCTACCTGTGCCGCCCCTTCGAGCACGGCGCGGCCGTGGTCATCCACTCGACCTCGAAGTGGCTCGGCGGCCACGGCTCCGTCATCGGCGGCGCGGTCATCGACAGCGGCGCCTTCGACTGGTCGGCCGAGCGCTTCCCGCACCTGCACGCCCCGCGCCCGCACGGCGCGCCGTCGTTCGCCGAGCGCTTCGGGAGCGCGGCCTACGGCGCCTACCTGCGCTCCGTCGTCGTGCTCGAGCACGGGCCGACCTTCCCGCCGACGAGCGCCTTCCTGCTGCTGCACGGCATCGAGACGCTCTCGCTGCGCATGGAGCGGCACGTCGCCAACGCGCGCGCCGTCGTCGCCGCCCTCGCGGCGCATCCGGCCGTCGCGCGCGTGCACCACCCCGACCACGACGACGCCCAGGCGGAGGTCGTCGGGCGGATGCTGCCCGACGGCGCGGGATCGGTCGTCTCGGTCGAGCTGCGCGGCGGCAAGGCCGCGGCGCGCGCCTTCCTCGACCGGCTGCGGCTCGTGAGCCAGATGACCCACATCGGCGACGTGCGCACGCTCGCGATCCACACCGGCAGCACCATCCACGGCAAGCTCGCCGAGGAGGAGCGGCTCGCGCTCGGCATCACGCCGGGGCTCGTGCGGATCTCGGTCGGCCTCGAGCGGGCCGACGACATCGTGGCCGACCTCGAGCAGGCGCTGGAGGGGCTGGCCCTGGAGGAACAGGCACCGTGAGCGCGCTCCCCTACTCGTTCGAGCTGTTCCCGCCCCGGAACGACGCCGCCGCGGTGCGCATGCTCGAGGCGGTCGACGCCTTCGCCGCCGTGGAGCCGGCGTTCGTCTCGGTCACGTTCGGCGCCGGCGGCACGACCTCGCGGCACTCGCTCGGCGTCCTGCAGCGCCTGCTCGATGCGGGGGTGAGCCCCATGGCGCACCTGACCTGCACGGGGCTCGGGGTGAGCGACACGGCCCGGCTCGTGCGGCAGTTCCTCGACGCCGGCATCACGAAGTTCCTCGCGCTCCGCGGCGACCCGCCCGCTGACGGCGTCCCCGAGCCCGCCACGTCGCTGCGGTCGGCGGCCGAGCTCGTGCAGCTCATCGACCGCGTCGACTCGGAGCGGGTGCCCTACGCCGAGGTGCCGCTGCCCGGCCTGCGCGCCTCAGCGCTCGCCGAGCGCCGCTGCGGCGTCGAGATCGCGGTCGCCGCCTTCCCGAACGGCCACCCCGGCGCGGGGGTGCACCGCGGCGACGTCGACGCGCTGCTCGCGAAGCAGGAGGTGGGCGCGACGCTCGCCATCACGCAGCTGTTCCACGACCCCTACGACTACGCGCGCTACGTCGAGCTCGCACGCGCGCGCGGCGTCACGATCCCGATCGTCCCCGGGGTCGTCATCCCCACCTCGCACCGCCGGCTCGTGCGCTCGGCGCAGCTCGCCGGCGAGGGGCTGCCGCGCGTGCTCGCCGAGCGGCTCGAGCGGGCGACGCCCGAGGAGGCGGTCGCGATCGGCGTCGACGCGGCCGTCGCGCTCATCGACTCGCTCGCCGAGCACGACCCGCCGGGCGTGCACCTCTACACCTTCAACGACCACCGGCCGGCGATCGACGTGCTGCACGGCATCGGCGCGCTCGCCCCCATCCGCACCACCACGACAGGAGCACCATGACCAGCACCTTCCCCGGGGGCACGATCCTCGGCTACCCCCGCATCGGCCGCCGGCGCGAGCTGAAGCGCGCGCTCGAGGCTCACTGGCGCGGCGCCCTCGACGACGACGGCTTCCACGCCGCGGCGGCCGCCAACCGCCGCGCCGACCTCGCGAGGCTCGTCACACTCGGCCTGCGGGCCGACGACGCGTCGATCCCGGTCGAGGCCGCGCACTACGACCACGTCCTCGACGCCACGCTCACCTTCGGCGCGATCCCGCCGCGGCTGCGCGGCCGGCTGCCGGGCGGGCTCGCCGGCGAGTGGCTGCTCGCCCGCGGCGACGGCGACGACGCGCCCCTCGAGATGACGAAGTGGCTCGACTCGAACTACCACTACCTCGTGCCCGAGCTCGACGCCGACTCGGCCTTCTCGCTCGCCGACCGCCGCATCGTCGACCGCTTCCTCGAGGCGGCCGACGCCGGCGTCCACGCCCGCCCCGTGGTCGTGGGCCCCGCGACCTACCTGGCGCTCGCGAAGGCCGACGGCGTGCGGCCGATCGACCTCGCCGAACGGCTCGTGCCCGCCTACGCCGAGCTCGCGCGCGCGCTCGCCGCGGCAGGCGCGACGTGGGTGCAGCTCGACGAGCCGGCGCTCGTCGCCGACCTCGACCACGTGTCGACGGCAGAGCTGCAGGCCGTCGCGCGCTCCGGCGCGGCGGCGGTGCGGGGCGCGGGGCTGCGCGTGCTGCTGCACACCGGCCACGGCGACGCGGCCGGCCGGGTCGAGCCCCTCGCCGCCGACGTCGACGCCCTCGCCGTCGACCTCGTGCGCGGCTCGGCGCCCGACACCGGGGCGCTGCCGATCGTCGCGGGCGTCGTGCACGGCCGGAACGTGTGGCGCACCGACCTCGACGCGGCGCTCGAGGCGCTGCGCCCCCTCGCCGAGCGCGGACCCGTCTCGGTCGGCACGTCGACCTCGCTGCTGCACGTGCCGCACGACCTCGACGCCGAGGGCGCCCTCGACGAGCGGCTGCGCTCTTGGCTCGCCTTCGCCGACCAGAAGGTCGAGGAGGTCGCGGCGCTCGCCGCGGCGCTCGAGGGCGTTCCCGACGAGGTGCGCTTCGCCGCCGCGCGGACTGCCATCGCCGACCGCGCGGCCGCACCCGGCGTGCGCGACGCCGCGGTGCGCGAGCGCCTCGCGGCGCTGCCCGCCGACGCGCGCGAGCGCGCGCCCTACGCCGAGCGCGACGCGCTGCAGCGCGAGCGGCTCGACCTGCCGCCGCTGCCGACGACCACGATCGGGTCGTTCCCGCAGACGGGCGAGATCCGCGCCGCCCGGGCGCGCCACGCGCGGGGCGAGCTCGACGACGCCGCCTACGCCGAGGTGCTGCGCGCCGAGGTGCGTCGCGTGGTCGCGCTGCAGGAGGAGCTGGGCCTCGACGTGCTCGTGCACGGCGAGCCCGAGCGCAACGACATGGTGCAGTACTTCGCCGAGCACTTCGACGGCTTCGCGGCCACCGAGCACGGCTGGGTGCAGTCGTACGGCTCGCGCGCGACCCGGCCCTCGATCCTGTGGGGCGACGTGTCGCGGCCCGCGCCGTTCACGGTCGAGTGGATCGCCTACGCGCAGTCGCTCACCGACCGGCCCGTCAAGGGCATGCTCACGGGCCCCGTCACGATCCTCGCGTGGTCGTTCGTGCGCGACGACCAGCCGCTGGGCGAGACCGCCGATCAGGTGGCGCTCGCGCTCGCCGACGAGATCGCCGACCTCGAGGCGGCAGGCGTCTCCATCGTGCAGGTCGACGAGCCGGCGCTGCGCGAGCTGCTGCCGCTGCGCCGCGAGGCGCGCCCCGACTACCTCGCGTGGTCGGTGGACGCGTTCCGGCTCGCGACCGCGGGCGCCGCGCCGGCGACGCAGATCCACACGCACCTGTGCTACTCGGAGTTCAACGCGGTGGTGGATGCGATCGACGGCCTCGACGCGGACGTCACGAGCATCGAGGCGGCCCGCTCCCGCATGGAGGTGGTCGGCGCGCTGACCGAGCACGGGTTCGGCCGCGGCATCGGACCGGGCGTCTACGACATCCACTCCCCTCGCGTGCCGGGCGCCGACGAGCTCGACGCCCTGCTCGCGACCGCGACCGACGGCATCCCCGCGGGGCTGCTGTGGGTCAACCCCGACTGCGGGCTGAAGACCCGCGGCTACGAGGAGACCGTGGCGAGCCTGCGGGGGCTCGTCGAGGCAGCGGCGCGCGCCCGCGCGGCGGTCGCGGTGCGCTGAGCCGCTCTCCGGCCGACGGGGCCGTCCGCGCGAGCGGGCGGCCCCGTCGGCCTGGTGCGCGACCGCATCCCTGGCGAAGTGTGACGCCTCGTTGCAGGGCGATGTGCGCGACGCGACCCGATCGTCTGTACTTGTGGCAGCACCAAGTCCTGCTTATGGAGGTTCATCGTGGTCCACAGCACGTCCCCCCGCCGGGTCGGCATCGCCGGCGCCCTCGTCGCCGCGCTCGCGCTCTCGGCCTGCTCCGCGAGCGAGGCGTCCTCGCCCGCCGCCGGCGGCGACGGCGAGCCGGTCGTCGGCGGCACGCTCACCTACCTCGAGCATCAGGCCTACACCTCGCTCTACCCGCCGAGCGCGGGCTTCTACCCCAACGGCGCGCTCGTCAACAACCTCACCGCACGCCTGCTGCACCAGGACCCCGAGACGCTCGAGCTCGAGCCCTGGATCGCCACGGCGCTGCCGGAGGTGAACGACGACGCGACCGAGTACACCTTCGACATCCGCACCGACGTCACCTACTCCGACGGCACGCCGCTGACCGCCGAGAACGTCGTCGCGAACATCGAGCTCTTCGGGACAGGCGACACCGACCGCGCGCTCATCGTCTCCGAGGCGATCAACGACTTCACCGCCGGGGAGGTCGTCGACGAGGACACGGTGCGCTTCACGTTCAGCGCGCCCGCCCCCGGCTTCGCGCAGGCAGTCTCGACCATCAACTCGGGCCTGCTGGCCGACGCGACGCTCGAGCGCGACTCCGAGGGCTTCGGCCCTGGGAACGCGACCGAGATCATCGGCGCGGGCCCCTTCGTCGTCGAGTCGGAGGAGGTCGGCACCTCGATCCGCCTCGCCGCGCGCGAGGACTACGCCTGGGCCCCCGCGTCGGCCGAGAACCAGGGCCGCCCGTACGTCGACGCCGTCGACATCGTGATCGCGCCCGAGGACAGCGTGCGGATCGGCGCGCTCACCTCCGGCCAGGCCCACATCGCGCGGCAGGTCGAGCCGCAGCACGAGGCCGAGGTCTCCGCCGCCGGGATCCCCATCGTCGCGGCGGAGACCAACGGCGTGAACAACGGCCTCAGCTTCCGCTTCGGCCACCCGCTGCTCGAGGACATCCGCGTGCGGCAGGCGCTCATCGCCGGGATCGACCGCGAGGCGATCGTCTCGTCGATCTTCTCCGAGCAGTACCCGCTCGCCACCTCGTCGCTGTCGCAGACGGCGCTCGGCTACGCCGACCAGGGCGACGCCTACGCCTTCGACCCCGAGCTCGCGAACCGGCTGCTCGACGAGGCCGGCTGGGAGCCCGGCGCCGACGGCATCCGCGTGCGCGACGGCGAGCGGCTGCACCTGGTCGTGAACGAGGCGCTCCCGCAGCCCCGCTCGCGCGACGTCATCACGCTGGTCGCGCAGCAGCTGCGCGAGGTGGGCGTCGAGCTCGAGCTCTTCCAGGGCGACCAGGCCGCGCAGACCGCCGCATCGGCCGACGTGGAGCAGATCCAGATCTACCACTCGATGGTCGGGCGCGCGGACTTCGACGTGATCAAGAGCCAGTACTCGATCGAGAACCGCAGCACGCTGCAGAACGCCGACGCCGACGGAGAGCCGATCGACGCCGAGCTCGAGGAGCTGCTGCAGCGCGTCGCGTCGGAGCCGACCGTCGACGGCCGCGAGGAGGCCTCGGCCGCCATCCAGGCGCACCTGACCGAGCAGGCCTACGTGCTGCCGTTCTTCGAGGAACCGCAGGTCTACGGCGTGCAGCCGAACGTGCAGGGCTTCCGCACCGAGTCGGTGGGGCGCCCCTCGCTCGCTGCCGTCTGGCTCGAGGACTGAGGCGGGAGGCGAGCATGAGCGTCGTGATCCGACCCGCACCGGAGGCAGCTCCGCCCCGCTGGCGCCCCGCCGCGCCGCCGACCGCCCGGTTCGCGCTCCGCCGCGTCGGGCAGGCCCTCCTCGTGGTCGTCGCGACGTTCGTGCTCGCCTTCCTCCTGCTGCACGCGCTGCCGGGCGACGCGATCGTCGCCCGGTACGCGAGCCCCGAGCTTGGCCTCACCCCCGAGCAGCTCGAGGCCCTCCGCGTCGCCTACGGCGCCGACCAGCCGTGGTGGGTGCAGCTGGGCCTGTCGGCGGGGGGCTTCCTGACCGGCGACCTCGGCACCTCGCTGCAGAGCGGCGCGGAGGTCTCGACCCTCATCGCCGCCTCGCTGCCGCCGACGCTCGCGCTCGCGGGCCTCGGCTTCGCGCTCGCGGCGGTGCTCGCGGTCGGCGTCGCCGCCGCCGCGACCTTCGCGGGCACCGAGTGGCTGCGCCGGGCGTTCCGCTCGCTGCCGCCGCTGTTCGTCTCCATCCCGGTGTTCTGGATCGGCATCGTGCTGCTGCAGGTGGTCTCCTTCCGGCTCGGGCTCATCCCCGTCATCAACGCGAGCCCGGCAGAGGCGCTCGTGCTCCCGGTCGTCACCATCGCGATCCCGATCGCTGCCCCGCTCGCGCAGGTGCTCATCCGCGCGATCGACGACACGCTCGCGGAGCCGTTCGTCATCGTCGCCCGAGCGCGCGGGGCCGGCCCGGCCTGGCTGCTCGGCAGGGAGGTGGCCCGGAACGCGCTGCTGCCGACCCTCACCATCGCCGGCGTGCTCTTCGGCGAGCTGATCGCGGGCGCCGTCGTCACCGAGACGGTCTTCGCCCGCTCGGGGCTCGGCCGCCTCACCGCCGATGCCGTCGCCACCCGCGACATCCCCGTGCTGCAGGCCGTGGTCGTCATCTCGGCCGTCGCCTTCGTCGTCATCAACCTCGCCGTCGACCTGCTCGCTCCGGCGATCGATCCGCGCCTCAGGAAGGAGGTGCGGGCATGAGCGCCGTCACGAGCCTCCTGCTCCCCCGCCGCGACGAGCCCGCCGCGCGGCCGAAGCCGCGCGCGACCCTCGTCGTCTCGATCGCCGTGCTCGCGATCGCGCTCGCCTGGGCGTTCCTGCCGTGGCTGTTCACGAGCCAGGACCCCCTCGCCGGCGTCGCGGCCGACGCCCTGCAGGCGCCGAGCGCCGCGCACCCGTTCGGCAACGACGCGACCGGCCGCGACCTGCTCGCCCGCGTCATCTTCGGCGCCGGCAACTCGCTCTCCGGCGCCGCGATCGCGGTGCTCGTCGGCCTCCTCGCCGGCACCGCGATCGGGGTGCTCGCCGGCTCCATCGGCGGCCTCGTCGAGGAGGGCCTCATGCGGGTGGTCGACGTGCTGCTCGCGATCCCCGGCCTGCTGCTCGCGCTGAGCGTGATCGTGCTGCTCGGCTTCGGCGTCACGAACGCCGCGATCGCCGTCGGCGTCACCTCGATCGCCGTCTTCGCCCGCCTCTCGCGCTCCCAGGTCGTGCGCGTCCGCCGCAGCGACTATGTCGAGGCGGCCTTCGGCTCGGGCGGCACCTTCCTCGCCGTGCTCGGCCGCCACGTGCTGCCGAACTCGCTCGGGGCGGTGCTCGCGCTCGCCGCGCTCCAGTTCGGCAGCGCCATCCTCCAGATCTCGACCCTCGGCTTCCTCGGCTACGGCGCACCGCCGCCCACGCCCGAGTGGGGCCTGCTCATCGCCGAGAGCCGCGACTACGTCGCGAGCGCCTGGTGGCTCACGACGCTGCCCGGCGTCGTGGTCGCCGCCGTCGTCCTCGCCGCGAACCGGATCGCGGCCGCCATCAGGGAGGCAACCGCATGACCGAGCCGCTGCTGCGCATCGACGGCCTCGCCGTCTCCTACCGCACCCGGCACGGCCGCGGCCTCCACGGCCGCCGCACCGCCGTCGAGGGCGTCTCGCTCGAGCTCGGCCGCGGCGAGGTGCTCGCGCTCGTCGGCGAGTCGGGCTCGGGCAAGACCACCATCGGCCAGTCGATCATCGGGCTGCTGCCGGAGGGCGGCCGCGTCGACGCGGGGTCGATCGAGCTGCGGCTCGCCGGTCGTCCGGTCGACCTGGCCCAGCTGCCGCCGCGGGCGGTGCGCGAGCTGCGCGGCCGTCGGATCGCGCTCGTGCCGCAGGACCCGGGCACGTCGCTGAACCCCGTGCAGACCATCGGCGCCTCGGTCGCCGCACCGCTGCGCATCCACGCGGGCGCGAGCGCGGGCCTCGGCGGCCGCGACCGCATCCGCCGCCGCGTCGTCGAGCTGCTCGACCGCGTCGGGCTCGACGATCCCGAGCGGCGCGCGGGCCAGTACCCGCACGAGCTCTCGGGCGGCATGCGGCAGCGGGCGCTCATCGCCGCGGCCATCGCTCTCGAGCCCGAGCTGATCATCGCCGACGAGCCCACGAGCGCCCTCGACGTCACCGTCCAGCGCCGCATCCTCGACCTGCTCGACGAGCTGCGCGCGGAGCTCGGCTCGAGCGTGCTGCTCATCACGCACGACCTCGCGGTGGCGGCCGAGCGCGCAGACCGCATCGCGGTGCTGCGCGGCGGCGCGCTCGAGGAGGCGGGCGCCACGCGCGCCGTGCTGCAGCAGCCGGCGAGCGCGTACACGCGCGAGCTGCTCGCCGACGCGCCCGCGCTCGCCGACCTCGCGCCGCGTCCCGCGCGCGCTCCTGCGGCGCCGCTCGTCGAGGTCGCCGGCCTCGTCCACGAGTACGGGCGGGGCGCGGATGCGTTCCGCGCCGTCGACGCCGTGACCTTCGGCATCGAGCGCGGCACGACGCACGCGCTCGTCGGCGAGTCCGGCTCGGGCAAGACCACGATCGGCCGCGCTGTCGCCGCGCTCCACGCGCCGACGGCCGGCGCGATCCGGATCGGCGGCCGCGACGTCGTCGCCGACCGGCGCGACCGGGGCATCCGCCGGCTCGTGCAGCTCGTCTCCCAGAACCCGTACGCCTCGCTCGACCCGCGCCGCACGATCGCGCAGACCATCGGCGAGCCGCTGCGCAACTGGCGTCCGGAGGAGGGTGGCCTGCGCGGCACTGGCCCCGGCGGCCGGGCGGAGCTCGCCCGCCGCGTCGCCACGGCGCTCGACCAGGTGGCCCTGCCCGCAGACGTCGCCGGCCGGCTGCCGCGCGAGCTCTCGGGCGGGCAGCGGCAGCGCGTCGCGATCGCGCGCGCGCTCATCATCGAGCCCGAGGTGGTGGTGCTCGACGAGGCGGTGTCGGCGCTCGACGTGACGGTGCAGTCGCAGATCCTCGACCTGCTCGAGGCGCTGCAGCGCGACCTCGGCCTCACGTACCTGTTCATCACCCACGACCTCGCGGTCGTGCGCCGCATCGCCGACACGACGACGGTGCTGCGCCGCGGCGAGGCCGTCGAGACCGGCAGCGCCGAGCAGGTGCTGACGGCGCCGCAGCACGACTACACGCGCGCGCTGCTCGAGGCCGTGCCGGCGCCCGAGTGGCTGCGCGCCGCGCAGCCGGACCGCGCAGCCGCGCCCGGCCCATCCGTCCGCACCGCGCAGCCCGTCCGCACCGCCCAGCCCGTCCGCACAGCCCAGGAGGTGGCCTGATGGCCCCAGAGATCGGATTCTTCACGCGCATCCTCGACGATGCCCCGGCCGCCGAGCGCTACCGCATCGCGCTCGACCAGATCGAGCTCGCCGAGCGGCTCGGCTACCGCACCGCCTGGGTCGCGCAGCACCACCTCGACCGCGACGAGGGCGGCCTGCCGTCGCCGTTCGTGCTGCTCGCCGCGGCCGCCGCCCGCACCCGGCGCATCCGGCTCGGCACCGCGATCCTCACGCTCGCGCACGAGCAGCCGACGCGCACCGCCGAGGACGCCGCGGTGCTCGACACGATCGCCGGCGGCCGCTTCGAGCTCGGGCTCGGCACCGGCGGCAGCCCCGCGACGCTCAGCGCCTTCGGCGAGGACCCCGCGCACCGCCGGGCCGTCTACGACGCGAAGCTCGTGCGCGTGCGCTCGCTGCTGGGCGGCACCGCCGACGTCACGATCGAGCCGCGGGCGGCCACGCTGACCGACCGCATCTGGCAGGCCACGTTCTCGGTCGAGGGCGCCCGCGCGATCGGCGCGCAGGGCGACGGGCTGATGCTCTCGCGGCTGCAGCCGCCGCCCGCCGGCCTGCCCGACGCGGCCCTGCCACCGCGCGTGTGGGACGTGCAGCGGCCCGTCGTCGACGCCTACCTCGACGCCCTGCCCGCGGGCGTGCAGCCGCGCATCCTCGCCTCCCGCAGCGTCGTCGTCGTCGACGCCACCGAGCGCCGCGCGGTGCGCGCGCACGCCGAGGCGGGCCTGACGCGGCAGCTCGCGCAGCTGCAGGGCGTCGCGCCCGGCTCGCTCACGCTCGACGAGCTGCTCGTGCGCAGCGAGACGCACCTGGGCACCGCGACCGAGGTCGCCGAGTCGCTCGCCGCCGACGCTGTCGCGGTCGGCGCGACCGAGGTGTCGATCCAGGCGCACTCGGTCGACCCCCACCACGAGATCACCGCGCGGTCGCTCGAGCTGTTCGCCCGCGAGGTCGCCCCCGCGCTCGGCTGGAACGCCGGGCGCACCCACGAGCAGGAGCAGGAGCACCGCCATGTCGCATGACGACGTCATCGACCACCTCGCCGAGATCCCCGCCGGGTCGCGGCTCGACGAGATCCGGCGCGCGCGGCCCGACGCGCGCGAGCACGCGCAGCAGAGCTTCCTCGCGCTGCTCGAGCCGGCGGCACCGGGCGCGCTCGGCCTCGCCGACCGCTACGCGATCGCCGCCTACGCGGCGATCCTGCACGACCCGTCGCCGGAGCGCTCGCGCGCGTCGGCGTTCTACCTCGAGCTGCTCGCGGACGAGGCGGACCCGGCCCTCGTCGCCGCGGTGGCCGACGCGGCCGACGCGGGGCGCGCCTCCGGGCCCTACGGCGGCTACCGCGAGCCCGACCTGCGCGGCGAGGCCGTCGACGGCCCCGCCGCAGCCGTCGACCGCAGGGCCATCCCGGCGCCGCTCGCGGCGGCCCTCGAGCACGCGCACCTGCTCGTGCTGCACCCGCGCGACGCTCGCCCCGAGTCGCTGCGCGCGCTCGTCGACGCCGGCTGGGAGGCCGACGCGATCGTCTCGCTCAGCCAGCTCGTGGCGTTCCTCGCGTTCCAGCTGCGGCTCGTGCACGGGCTCCGCGCACTCGCCGCCGCGCCCGCGGCACCTGCCGAGCCCGCCGCATCCGACCTCCAGGAGGCCCGCGCATGACCGCCATCATCGAGCACGAGGCGCTGCGGCGCCCGGAGCGCTTCACGCAGCGAGGGCTCGGCTGGGTGCCGTGGCTCCCGCCGGTGCCGGAGGGCGAGCTCACCGACGTGCAGCGGCACGCGCTCGTCGAGGCGTCGCGGTCGACGAGCCCGTACTTCCGGCTGCTCGCGCGCGACCCCGAGGCCCTGCGCGCCCGCACCCTCACCGACCTCGACATCTTCGGCAACGAGGAGGGCGGCCTGCCGCGCTGGGAGCGCGAGCTCTCGGCCGCGGCCGCGTCGCGGGTGAACGGCTGCGTCTTCTGCGCCTCCGTGCACGCCCGTGCCGCCTCGAGGCTCTCGGGCCGCGGGGACGACGTGCAGCGGCTCCTCGACGAGGGCGTCGGCGCCCGGGTCGACGAGCGCTGGGACGCGATCGCGGATGCCTCGGCGGCGCTCACCGCGACCCCCTCGGGCTTCGGGGCGGGGCACGTGGAGCGCCTCCGGGCGGCGGGCATCGGCGACGCGGGCATCGTCGACCAGATCAGCGGTGCGGCGTTCTTCAACTGGGCGAACCGCCTGATGCTGTCGCTCGGCGAGCCGGAGGTCGTGTGATGGGCGTGCCTGCGCTCCTCGACCACGTCGTGCTGGCCGGCCCCGACCTCGCCCAGGCCGTCGAGCTCGTCGAGCGCGCCACCGGGGTGCGCGCGGCCCCGGGCGGGGCGCATCCGACCGGCACCGCGAACGCGCTGATCGCGTTCACCCGCGGCGGCGAGCGCGTGCGGCAGTACCTGGAGGTGATCGGGCCCGACCCGGCCTCCGGGAGGTCCGCCGACGAGACCGCCGCGTTCGGCATCGCGCGGCTCGATGCGCCCGCGGTGGCGAGCTGGGCCATCCGCCCCACCGACCTCGACGCCGCCGTGGCCGGGGCGCGCGCTGCCGACGTCGCGATCAAGGACGTCGAGCCGCTCTCACGCCGCACGCCGGACGGCGGCGAGCTCGCGTGGCGGCTCGCGCGGCCCGTCGATGAGCGGCAGCCGCCGTTCCTCATCGACTGGGGCTCGACGCCGCACCCGGGACTGGGCGACATCCCGGTCCTCGAGCTCGTCGGGCTCCGTCGGCTGGCGCGGTCGCCGGGCGAGGAGGAGGCACGCCTCGCCGCGCTGGGCGTCGAGACCGGCGTCGGGCCGGATGCGGTCGCCGTGGTGCCGGCGGAGGCCGACGGCTTCGAGGTCGAGGTGCGCGTCGGCGACCGCACCGTCGTGCTGCGCTGAGCCGGCGGATCGGCGCTCGGGGGTTCCGCTCGGCGGTCAGGAGCGCTTGGCTGGGGGACGAGGAGATCCCTCGCATCGCGGTCAAGGAGGATTCGCCATGGCATCTGTCGCACGCATCACCACCATCAGCTCGCGCTCGGACGTGAGCTTCGAGGACGCCGTCAAGCAGGGCATCGCGCGGGCCAGCGAGACGCTGCGCGGCGTCGAGGGCGCGTGGGTCAAGGACCACGTCGTCAACATCCGGGACGGCGCGATCACCTCGTGGCAGGTCACGCTCGAGGTCACGTTCGTGCTCGACGACTCGGGGCACCCGGTCGACGCCTCGGCCGACTGACCCGGCACGCCCGGGGCGAGTGCGCCCCGACGTGCGCAGCGGGCGCGGCGGCAGTGCATGCTGCCGTCGCGCCCGCTGCGGGCATGTCGTCGGACGTCAGACGATCGAGACGGCGGCGCCGAGCCGCTGCTCGGCGAGGCGCGCGCCCTGCCCGAGCGACTCGAGCTTGGCGACGGCGATGTCGGGGTGGATGCGTCCGCCCAGTCCGCAGTCAGTCGACGCGATGACGCGCTCCGGCCCGACCAGCCGCGCGAAGCGCTCGATGCGGTCGGCGACGAGCTCGGGGTGCTCGACGACGTTGGTGGCGTGGCCGACGACGCCGGGAGCGATGCGCTTGCCCTCGGGCAGCTCGACGCGCTCCCACACGCGCCACTCGTGCTCGTGGCGCGCGTTCGCCGCCTCGAACGAGTAGGTGCCTGCATTCGCCTCGAGCACGAGCGGGGCGATGTCGCCGAAGGGCACGTCGGTCGTGTGCGGCCCGTGCCACGAGCCCCAGCAGATGTGCAGGCGCACCTGCTCCTCGGGCAGTCCGCGGATGGCGTGGTTCAGCGCGTCGATGCGGATGCGCGTGAAGTCGAGGTAGTCCTCGATCGTCGGCTCGGGGTTGATCTGGTCCCAGTTCTCGGCGAGCGAGGGGTCGTCGATCTGCACGATGAGGCCGGCATCGACGATGGCGCGGTACTCCTCGCGCAGCACGTCGGCCCACGCCCAGATGTGCTCCTCGTCGCTGCCGTAGTGGCGGTCGGCGATGCGCGCGGCCGAGCCGGGCGACAGCGCGGTGAGGAAGCCCTGCTCGGCGCCCGTGGCGGCGAGACCCGACCGGAGGTTCGCGATGTCGGTCGCGATGGCCTCGTGGCCGGTGTAGCGAAGCGCACCGGTCGTGGCGGGGAACGCGGTCGCGGGCCTCGACTTCAGCAGCGGGTCGTCGGGGTCGAGGTAGGCGTCCTTGAAGCGCACCCAGTCGCGGCGGTCGGGGAACGACGTGAGCCGCACGTCGCCGGGCGCGCTGCGCACCGGCGGCTCCGAGAAGATGTCCTCGCCGGTGACCTCGAGGCCCTCGACGCGCTGGAAGACGTAGCTCCACCACGCGCCGTAGTCGAGCGCCGACGACATGGCCTTGCCGTACTCGCCGTCGCCGACGATCGTGATGCCGAGCTCCTGCTGGCGGCGCACGAGGTCGCCGACGGCGTCGGCGAGCAGCGCCTCGAACTCGGGCGTGCGCTCGAGGGTCAGGCCGTCGTCGGCGAGGGTGCGGGCGGCGTTGGCGGCGAGCAGCTCGGGCGTGCGCGGCAGGCTGCCGGCGTGGGTGACGTCGATGCGGGTCATGTCGTGCCTCCTGAGGTCGTCATCGGCACGCTACGCGGCCAGCCGGAGGAGCCGGAACCGCGGCGGTCACGCTTCGTCACACAGCGCGTCGTCAGGTAGCGGGGCCGCGCTCCGGGCCGAGCAGCTGGTCGAGGTAGCCGGGCGGGAACGCCTCGGCGAACGACTGGCGCGGACCTCTCGTCACCCAGTCGACCGAGTCCTGCGCGCCCGGCGGCGCATGCCCGGACGGCCCGTCGACGACCGGCTCGGAGCCACGCGGCGGATCGGGCGGAAGCAGCTCGGCGAAGGTCGGCCCGACGCGCTGGGGCACGGTCGTGACGACCTCCCCGATCGGCGTGGTCCACTCGATCTCGCCGTGCGCGAGCTGCCGCATCGACCACCGCGAGCCGTGCTTCAGCACGTGGTCGCTGCGGCACAGCGTCGCGAGGTTGTCGATGCTCGTCGTGCCGCCCTTCGCCCAGTCGAGCGTGTGGTCGAGATCGGCGCGCCGGCTGCCGCAGGCGCAGCCGGGGAACGTGCAGCCGCCGTCGCGCGCCTGCAGCCAGCGCCGCTGCCCAGCGCTCGGCCGATAGGTGTCGACAGTGACGGCGACGCCGCTGACCGGGTCGGTGAAGAGCCGCTCCCACACGGCGGACCCGCCGGCGAGCCACCGCGCGGTGCTGCGGTCGACGAGCGTGCGGCCGTCGAGCGACGCGGGGAAGCTCAGTGCGGGGCCGGCGGCGCCGCCGTGCTCGCCGTCGCCGAGCAGCTCGGTCGCGGGGATCAGCACCGACACGTGCGCCGTCAGCATGCTCGTGCCGTGCAGGTCGTCGGGCACCGAGCCGCCGAGCAGCAGCTCGCAGAACGCGTCGGCGCGGAACTGGTCGAACGACCGCGGATCATCCTTCGGCTTGCCGCGCGCCGCCTGGCTCAGCCGGTCGAGGATCCCTGCGGCGAGCACGGCGGGCACCCGCGCCACGACGTCGCACATGCCGTCGCCGACGTCGAAGACCTCGACCCCGCGACGCTCCCGCGCGACGTCGTGCCGCTGCTGCAGCGGGGCCGCGAGCACCGCATCGACCACTCGCTTCGCACGACTGCGGAGCTGCCCGGGGCTCGAGCGCTGCGCGACAGCGACGAGCTCGGCGACCACCCGGTCGCGCTCGTCGGCGGCGACCTCCGGGTCGAGCCGCAGCGCGCGCGTCTCCCCCTCGATCACCCGCAGGTGGCTCACCGTGATGCGGCCCTCCGCCGCCGCGTCGTGCGCGGCCGGCAGCTCGGTGACCGTCTGCCAGGCCTCGGTGATGCGGCGCTCCATGCCGCGCGTCGAGACGCCGAGCTCCACTGCCGCGAGCGAGGCGAGCTCGCGCACGGCGAGCGCCGAGTCGCCCTCGACATCGAGCACGCGCTGCAGATGCGCCGCCATCAAGCCGCGCCGCTCACCCTCGATGCGCGCCGACCGCGTCTCGAGCACGCGCATGCGCGCGGCGAACTCGTCGTCGGCGGCGAGCCGCTCGAGCGCGGGATCCAGCGGCGGCTCGAGCAGCTGCGCATCGAGCAGCCGCACCGTCGCCTCAGGCGTCCGACCGGCCGGCACTGCGAGCGTGCGGAACCCGCGCTCGGCGAGCTGCTCGGCGCGGAACGCGTCCTCGAGCTCGTCGGCGGTGCGGCCCAGCGGATCGACCAGCCGCCCCGATCGCACCAGCGCGATCGTCGCCATGTCGAGCCGGGCCTCGTCGTCCATGCACGCATCCCACCACGGGCCACTGACACGACACATAGCATCCCCGCCAGGCCCTCGTCGTCAGCGCCCGCGCCGTTTTGTCCCCCTCCCCTGTGACGCAGCCGTGAGTACCCTGGTGGGCGACCGGACGAGGAGTCGACCATGTCGGACATCACTTTCCAGCTGCTCGCGATCGGGCTCTACTTCGCGGCGATGATCGCGATCGGCGTCTACGCGGCGCGGAAGACGAAGAGCCACGAGGACTACATGCTCGGCGGGCGGGACCTGCACCCGGCGACCGCCGCGCTCTCCGCCGGCGCCTCCGACATGTCGGGCTGGCTGCTCATGGGCCTCCCCGGCGCCATCTTCGCCGCAGGCCTCATCGCGGCGTGGATCGCCATCGGCCTGACGATCGGCGCCTACCTCAACTGGAAGTTCGTGGCGCCGCGCCTGCGCGCCTACACCGAGGTGGCGCGCAACTCGATCACGATCCCGAGCTTCTTCGAGAACCGCCTGCGCGACCGCTCGCGCGCCCTGCGCATCGTCTCGGGCTCGATCATCCTGATCTTCTTCACCTTCTACGTCTCCTCCGGCATGGTCGCCGGCGGCGTCTTCTTCGAGTCGACCTTCGGCGCCGACTACATCTGGGGCATGCTGCTCGTCAGCGGCGTGACGCTCGCCTACACGCTCTTCGGCGGCTTCCTCGGCGCCTCGCTGACCGACATGGTGCAGGGCGCGATGATGTTCCTGGCGCTCATCATCATCCCCGTCATCGCGTTCTTCACGGTCGGGGGCCTGCAGGGCGTGCAGGACGGCATCGCCGACTCGGGCGCGCAGCTCACGGGCCTCATCCCCGCCGACGTCGACGGGATGGTCGTGCTCGGCATCATCTCGTCGCTCGCCTGGGGCCTCGGGTACGTCGGCCAGCCGCACATCATCGTGCGCTTCATGGCGCTCCGCTCGGTCGCCGCGGCGAAGCCCGCGCGCCGCATCGGCATCGGCTGGATGGTCATCTCGCTCATCGGCGCCGTCGTCTCGGGCTTCGTGGGCATCGCCTTCGTGCAGCAGTCGGGCGTCCCGCTCGACAACCCCGAGACGATCGTGCTGGCCATGTCGCAGGCGCTGCTGCACCCGTTCGTCGCCGGCCTCGTGCTGGCCGCGGTGCTCGCCGCGATCATGTCGACCCTCTCGAGCCAGCTGATCGTCTGCTCGTCGGCGCTCGTCGAGGACCTCTTCCAGGTCTTCGCGAAGCGCCCGCCGTCGCAGCGCCTGCTCGCCATCCTCGGCCGCTCGTGCGTGCTCGCCGTCGCCACCATCGCGGCGCTGCTCGCGATCACGCCCTCCGACACGATCCTCGGCCTCGTGGGCTTCGCGTGGGCCGGCTTCGGCGCCGCGTTCGGTCCCGTCGTGCTGCTCACGCTCTTCTGGCGCAAGCTCACCAACTGGGGCGCGCTCGCCGGCATGATCGTGGGCGCCGCGACCGTCTTCATCTGGGACGCGATCGAGCAGGCCACCGAGATCGGCTTCTTCTCCCTCTACGAGATCGTGCCCGGCTTCATCCTCAACCTCGTCGTCGCGATCGTCGTGAGCCTCGCCACGCACCGCCACGACGAGGCCGTGCAAGAGGAGTTCACGCGCACCGGTCAGATCGTGGCGCTCAAGCCCGGCGAGGAGGGGCGCGTCAGCGCGGCGGCCGCGGCCGACCGCAACGTGCTCCCCTGACCGACACGCCGGCACGCCGTCGGGGCCGCGCGATAGCGTGACCTCGACGGCGCCGCGGCGTCGTCGACGCGCGCACGGGAGCATCGATGAGCGAGACGAGGACGGCACCGCCGGTCGCCGCCGTGCCCGCCCGCGGCCCGGCGCATCCGCTCCCCCTCGACGATCCGCGGCCGGCGCCCGGCCGCTACCTGCGGTGCAGGACGCGCGGGCCCGTGCCTGTGACCGCGCTCTTCCCGGCCGTGCTCCAGCAGCGCGCGCTCGCGGATCTCGCCCGGGTGCCGGCGATGCTCGCGTGCTTCGTCGAGCGCCTGGGGCCGCATCCGTTCGACGGCTGCCTGCTCGTGATCGCCGACGATCCCGCGCGAGTGCCCGCCTCGCCGGGTGTGGCCGTGCTGCGCAGCGACAGCATCGACGGGTCGGGCAGCTGCGACGGCGCGCTCGCCGACGCCATCGCGCGCCAGTGGTTCGCGCGCGGCACCGAGGGTGCCGACGCGCGTGACGCCTGGCTCGTGCCTGCGCTCGCGCGCTACGCGACGTGGCTGTGGTGCGAGGCCGCGGGCGACATGACGACGGATGCGCTGGCCGCGGCCGAGCACGCACGGCTGGCCGGGCGGTCGGCCGGCGAGCCGCGCGACGCGCGCGAGGGCGCACCCGACGACCCTCGCGCCGGCCGCGGCGCGCTGCTGCTGCACGGCCTGCGCATCGAGCTCGGCGATGTGCGCTTCTTCGAGCTGCTGCAGGCCTGCAGCCTGCTGCACCCCGCCGGAGCCGGCACGACCCAGGGCTTCCGCGAGCTGGTCGGCGCGTTCGCCGACCGACCGACCGACGCGCTGCTCGACGCCTGGCTCGTCGACGCCGAGCTGCCGCCCGCGCCCGAGCGCCGTCGCCGCGCGCACCGCCGCCACCGCCGCTGAGGCTGACGTCCGCGTCGACGCATGCGCAGCGCAGGTCATCGACCTGAGAGCGCCGCCTGAGGCTCGCGAGACCACTTGTTGCGGGCCGATCGCGCGACCGAGGTCAAGTGGAAGGCGCGGCAATCGGCGCACGGATGCACTCCCACCTCCGGCCGCTCTGGACGATCCCGCTTGATGGCACGGAGCGCCTGGCGAGCCGAGGAGGCCGACGGATAGGGGTGCTTGGGACAATTCGGCATGGGCGCCGCTTTCTCTGCATGAACGAGAGGAAACGACGCGCTCCGTGTCGATGCACAGCCAACGTCTGAACCAGCGACTCATTGCCCTGGTCCTGGGCGCCCAAGATGGGACATCTGCCGAGGTCATGATGTCGGACCGGCAACGCTCACGCAAGATGCTCCACGCTGGTAGCAATCCTCCGCTCGGCCCGGTCCGCCGCCACCGGTGCAATCTCTCTTGTCAGCCCTTCCGACCCCATTTCCGGCAGACTGGCCCCTCGCCCGCGACCGGCCGGGCGATGACGGAGGAGAGCATGGCGAAGCGCCGCGCGCAGCGCACCGAGCCCACGACGGGCGAGCCCGAGCGCGTCACGGTCGTCGTCTGCCGCGGCGGCGACTGCGGCAGCCGTCGCAAGCACCCCGGCGTCGACCACACGGCGCAGCTGCAGGCGCTGCGCTCGCGCATCGACGGGGCCGACGTCGTGCCGAGCAAGTGCCTCGACGCGTGCGAGCGCTCGAACGTCGTCGTCGTGATGCCGGGCGACGCGGGCGCCGAGGCGGGCGCCACGCCCGTGTGGATCGGCGAGGTGCTGGACGACGCGGTCACCGACGACATCGTCGAGTGGGTGAACGCCGGCGGGCCCGGGGTCGCGGCGCCGCCCGCGCTCGTCGAGATCCAGGAGTTCCGCCCCACGCGGCAGAGCCGGCAGGAGCTGCAGCCGGGGCACGCGCTGCCCTGAGCACCCCGCCCGCGCAGCGCGAGCCCCTCAGTCGCGCCGTCGGCCCCCGAACCCCGCGAGCACGGCGTGCAGCAGCGGCACGACGGAGGCGACCATGAGCGCGGTGCCGAACCCCTCGTCGTCCGGGCGCACGAGCGCGCCCGCGACGAGCAGCCCCGCGAAGAGCACCGCCGAGACGACGCGCGCGGCGGTGCGCTCGAGCCGCGCGACGCGGCGCTCGAGCGCCGGCGACGAGACCGCGAGCCTGCCCTCCTCGAGCCGCGTCGCGAGCGAGTCGAAGCGGCGCGGCAGCCCCACCGCGAGGCGCGCGAGCGACACCGCCTCGTCGACCGCGGCACGCGCGATGCCGCCGCGCTCGTCGCGCAGCAGGCGCCCCGCGTAGGGCTCGACGGCGTCCCACAGGTTGAACTGCGGGTCGAGCGAGCTGCAGACGCCGGAAGTGAGCGACATGGCGCGGATGATGAGCAGGAAGTGCTCGGGCAGCTGGAACGGCAGCGACCGCATGAGCTCCTCGAACTCGAGCGCGAACTCGCGGAACTCTCGCGGGTCGACCTCGCGCAGCTCGGCGAAGCCCATGCCTCCGAAGCGTGCGAAGGCGCCCGTCATGGCGCGCTCGAGCTCGGCGGTGTCGGCCGACGGCAGCAGCGCGCCGACCTCGCGGATCGCCTCCACGAGCCCGCGCCCGTCGCGCGCGGCGGCCGCGATCAGCAGCGTGCGCAGGCCCCGCCGCGTGCTCGCGGGCACCTCGCCCATCATCCCGAAGTCGATGAACGTCAGCCGCCACGGCGCATCCGCTCCCCCGCCACCGACGCCTCCAGCACCCAGCTCCACGGGCGTCACGAAGAGGTTGCCGGGATGCGGGTCGGCGTGGAAGAAACCGTTGACGAACAGCTGGTCGAACATGACCGCGGCGAACGCGTGCGCGACCTCGGAGGGGTCGATGCCGGCGGCGCGCAGCCCGTCGAGGTCGGTGAGCTTGATCGCCGTGACGTCGGCGAGGGTCAGCACGCGGCGGGTGGTGCGCTCCCACACGACCTGCGGCACCGCGACCCGCGGGTCGTCGGCGAAGTCGGCCGCGAACCGCTCGGCGTTCGCCGCTTCGTGGAGGTAGTCGATCTCCTCGAGGCTCGTCTGCGCGAACTCCTCGACGAGCGCCGGCATGTCGACGCGGTCCGACACCAGCCGCACCCGGCTCATCCACCCGCCGACGCGACGCAGCGCCGCGAGGTCGACGTCGACGATCGCCTGGATGCCGGGCCGCTGCACCTTCACGACCGCCTCGGCGCTGCCGAGGTCGGCTGCGTCCTGCGCGGTGAGCGTCGCGCGGTGCGCCTGCCCGAGCGAGGCGGCCGCGAGCGGCTCCGCCTCGATCGAGGCGTAGGCGCGCTCGAGCGGCATGCCGAGCTCCTGCTCGATCGCGTCGCGGATGGGCCCGAACGGCACGGGCGGCGCCTCGTCCTGCAGGCCCTCGAGCTCCCGGGTGATCTCGGGCGGCAGCACGTCGAGCCGCGACGACATGAACTGCCCCACCTTGATCATGAGCCCGCCCAGGTCGACCGCGAGCGCATGGAAGCGGCGGGCGAGGCGCGTGAGCCGGGCGCCCCTGCCCCGTGCGGCGAGCCGCGCCAGCCCGAAGCGAGGCAGCACGATCTCGAACCACCACATGCTCACGAGGTGGCGGGCGGCGAAGCGCAGGATGCGGCGGTAGCGGGCGCGCGTGGCTCCGAGGTCGGGCATCGTCTCTCCTCGATCCCGACGCGCCGGCGGCACGCCGCTCAGTCCTGAGCGAGGATCGAGTAGAGCCTACGACGCGCCTCTTCGAGCACGGTCACCGCCTGCTGCACCTGCTCGGGGCTGCCGGTGCGGCCCACCTGCGCGGCCGCCTGCGCGAGGTCGAACCCGGCCTTCGGGAGCGCCGAGAAGCCGCGGCCGTCGCGCTCGCCCGTCGCCATCCAGGGCGCCGCCCGCTCGGCCGACTCGTCGGCGACCGCGCGCCCGCCCTCGGTCAGCGAGTAGGTCTTGCGCCCGTCGGCCTCGTGGGCGGTGATGAGCCCCTCGTCGGCGAGCAGCTGGAGCGTCGGGTAGACCGAGCCCGGGCTCGGCTTCCAGGCCCCGCCGCTGCGCTCCTCGATCTCCTGGATGATCTGGTAGCCGTGCATCGGGCGCTCGGCGAGCAGCGCGAGCACCGCCGCGCGCACGTCGCCGCGCCCCATGCGCGTGCCGCCGCGCTTGTCGAAGGCGGTGCGCAGCTGCTCCATCGCCTCCCACATGTGGGAGCCGGGCCCTGCGTTGAAGCCGCGGTCGAAGCCGCCGCCTGCGAACGATCCATGCATGATGACCTCCTCGCGCCGGCGAGTGTCGGCGATACTCAACGATATATCGCTCATCGCACGAGCGGAAGAGGCGATCCGGCCCGCTCACCGCCGACGACCGGCAGGATGGAGGCATGACCGATCCGACGCATCCGACCCCCGACGACGCCGCTCGCGGCGGCACATCCGACTCCGTGCTGGCCCGTGAGGAGCCGGCATGGGTCGAGCACGTCATGTGGTGGCACGTCTACCCGCTCGGCTTCGTCGGCGCGCCCATCCGGCCCGACGAGACGCCCGCGGCCGACGCCGTCGAGCACCGGCTCGGCCGCATCGAGGCGTGGCTCGACCACGTGCTCGAGCTGGGCCTCAACGGACTGCAGCTCGGGCCGGTCTTCGCGTCGTCGACGCACGGCTACGACACCGTCGACCACCTGCGCGTCGACCCGCGGCTCGGCGACGAGGCCGACCTGCAGCGGCTCATCGACGCGTGCCGCGAGCGCGGCATCCGCGTGATGCTCGACGGCGTCTTCAATCACGTCGGCCGCGAGCACCCGGCGTTCCGCGCCCTCGAGCAGGAGGGGCCGGATGCGCCGACCGCGGGCCTCTTCCGCGTCGACTGGGAGGGGTGGTCGCCGGGCGACGCGGTGCGCGCCGACGTCTTCGAGGGGCACGACCAGCTCGTCGCGCTCGACCACGGGTCGGATGCGGTCGTCGACCTGGTCGTCGAGGTCATGACGCACTGGCTCGAGCGCGGCATCGACGCGTGGCGCCTCGACGCGGCCTACGCCGTGCCGCCGGCGTTCTGGGCGAAGGTGCTCCCGCGGGTGCGCGAGCGGTTCCCGGATGCGTACGTGATGGGCGAGGTGATCCACGGCGACGCCGCCGCGATCGTGCGCGAGTCGACGATGGACTCGCTCACGCAATACGAGCTGTGGCAGGGCATCTGGCACGGCTTCGCCGACGGCAACTGCTTCGAGCTCGCCCACGCCCTCGAGCGCCACAACGCCCTGCTCGCCGACTCGGCGCCGAGCACGTTCATCGGCAACCACGACGTGACGCGCATCGCCTCGGCGGTCGGCGTCGACCTCGTGCCGCACGCGGTCGCGGTGCTCTGCACTGTCGCGGGCACGCCGTCGGTGTACGCCGGCGACGAGTACGGATGGGTCGGGGAGAAGGAGGAGCGCATCGGCGGCGACGACGCGGTGCGGCCCGAGTTCCCGGAGGCGCCGCCCGCGCCCGACTCGCTGGAGCCTGCCGCCGCGGCCGTCTACGACGCGCACGGCGCGCTGCTCGCGCTGCGGCGCCGCCACCCGTGGCTTCACCGCGCCCACACCGACGTGCTGCACGTCGAGAACACCGCGATCGTGCTGCGCACCGGCACGCACGACGACCGGGTCGTGACGGCACTCAACCTCGGCGACGAGCCGGTCGAGCTGCCGTGCGCCGACGCGACCGCGCTCGAGGCCGGTGCGGGCGACGTCGAGGGCGAGGTCGTGCGGCTCGCGCCGCGAGGCTGGGCGGTGCTCAGCTGACGCAGGTCGGCTGACGCGGGTCAGCGCGCCCCGGCCGCCGCCCCGCCGGCGACCGACAGCTGCGGATCGATCATCGTGATCCCCGCTGCGGTCGAGCGGTCGAAGCCGGGCAGGAGCGCCGCCGCCTCCTCGAGCCCGACCGTGCGCTCGACGAGCAGCTGCGGCTGCAACGCCCCCGAGGCGATGAGCGCGAGCATGCCCGGGTAGTCGGCCGCGGCCATGCCGTGGCTGCCGAGCACGTCGAGCTCCCACGCGATCACCCGCGACATGGGCACGCGCGGATGCCCGTCGACGGGCGGGAGCAGGCCGATCTGCACGTGCCGGCCGCGCCTGCGCAGGCTCAGCACCGCATCCGATGCCGTCTGCTCGCTGCCGACGGCGTCGACCGCGACGTGGCTGCCGCCGCCGGTGATCGCGGCCACCTCGGCCGGGATGTCACGGCCGTCGGCGAGGATCGCGTGCTCGGCGCCGAGCCGCATCGCCAGCTCGAGCGCCGCCGGGTTGCGGTCGATCGCGATGGCCCGGGCGCCGAGCGCGCGGGCGATCATGACGGCGCTGAGGCCCACGCCGCCCGCGCCGACGACGGCGACCCACTCCCCTGCGGCGATGCGCGCGCGGCCCGCGAGGGCGCGGTAGGCGGTCGCGAAGCGGCAGCCGAGGCTCGCCGCGGTCGCGAAGTCGACGCCGTCGGGGATGGCGACGAGGTTGGCGTCGGCGGCGTGCAGCGCCACCTGCTCGGCGAACGAGCCCCAGTGCGTGAAGCCGGGCTGCTGCTGGTCGGGGCACACCTGCGCGTCGCCGCCCAGGCACCACTCGCACGTGCCGCAGCCGCACACGAAGGGCACCGTCACGCGGTCACCGACCTGCCAGCGGTGCACGTCCTCGCCGACCTGGCTCACGACGCCCGCGAGCTCGTGCCCCGGCACGTGCGGGAAGGCGATCTCGTCGTGGCCGGCCCACGCGTGCCAGTCGCTGCGGCAGAGCCCGGTCGCGAGCACCTGCACGACGACGCCGCCGGGCGGGGCGACCGGCGTCGGCACGTCGCGGACGACCGGGGTCGAGCGGATGTCGTCGAGGACCAGGGCGCGCATGGCTCGATCCTCGCAGGTGGCGGGCGGGCCGCGGAGCGGCGCTGCGGTCACGAGCAGCGGATCCGTCACGGATCGCGGACGATCTCTCCGCTGCTCGTGGCGGATCGCGGATGCATCCGCTTCTGGTGACGCGGTCGGGCTCCGGTCGGTCGGCGTGGCCGGCTGGCGAGCGACGCCCCCCGCCGCCGCTCACACCATCGCGGCCGAGCGCTCCCACAGCTGCTCGGCGAGCACCGGGTCGACCGAGTCGGGGTTGACCTGCGTCGCGATGCGGCGGGCGTCGTAGTACTCGCCCGGCACGAACGTGGTGCCCGGCGTGCCCTGGGCGAGCCAGACGAGGTCGTCGGCGGCCCGGTCGGCAGAGATGGTGAAGAGCCGCCTGAGCGGCGTGTGGTAGATCCACCGCATGATGTGGTTCGTGTCGCTCGCGAAGCTCGTCGCGACGATGCCCGGGTGGAACGAGACGGCCGCGATGCCCTCGTCGCCGTAGCGGCGCTGCAGCTCGCGGGTGAAGAGGATGTTCGCGAGCTTGCCGTTGCCGTAGGCACGATCGGCGCGGTACCCGCGCGCGTTCTGCAGGTCGTCGATGTCGAAGCGCGCGAAGACGCGAGCGGCCTGGCTCGCCGTCTGGATCACGGTCGCGCGCCCCGCGGTCAGCGCCGGGAGCAGCAACGTGGTGAGGAGGAACGGCGCGAGGTGGTTGACCTGGAAGGTGCGCTCGTAGCCGTCGACGGTGAGCGAGCGCTCGCCCATGATGCCGCCGGCGTTGTTCGCGAGCACGTGGATCTCGGGGAAGCGCTGCAGCAGCTCGTCGGCGAGGCGGCGCACCTGCGCGAGCTCGGCGAAGTCGGCGACGAAGTGCGGCGCGCCGAGCTCGGCGGCGACCGCGGCGGTGCGCTCCGGCGAGCGGCCGACGACCACCACCTGCTCTCCCAGCGCGTGGAGCTTCCGCGCCGCGGCGGCGCCGATGCCGTCGCTCGCACCGGTGATGACGATCGTGCGCGACATCCGTGCCTCTCCTGCGGCGCTGCCTGCGCCGCCGGCACATCCTGTCACGGGTCCTCAGCCAGCAGGTGACGCGGATGCGCCGAGCGGCGATGATCGTGATGGGCAGACCCGCCCGCGCCCGACTGGAGGATCCATGCACGAGCTGCGCACCTACCGCGACCTCTCGACGCCCCACGTGGCGGATGCCTGCATGCGGCTCGGCGTGGAGGTGCGCTGCGGCCCGAGCGGGCTGCGACCGGCGCTGCCCGGCACGCGCGCCGTCGGCCGGGCGCTGCCCGCGCAGCACGTGGGCAGCGTCGACGTCTTCCTCGAGGCGCTCGACGCGGCCGGCGAGGGCGACGTGCTCGTCGTCGACGACGGCGGGCGCCTCGACCGCGCCTGCGTCGGCGACCTCGTCGCGCTCGAGGCGCGCATGGCGGGCCTCGGCGGCATCGTGATCTGGGGGCTGCACCGCGACACCCCGGAGCTGCGCGAGATCGGCCTGCCCGTGTGGAGCCTCGGCACCTCGCCGAGCGGTCCGGCGGATGTCGCGACGCAGCCCGCCGACGCGCTCGCCGTCGCGCGATGCGGCGAGCACCGCGTGACGCGCGACGACCTCGTGCTCGCCGATGACGACGGCGTCATCCTCGTGCCGCTCGCCGACGCCGAGCGCGTGGCGGAAGCGGCGGCCGCGATCCGCGACACCGAGCGGCGGCAGGCTGCGGCGATGGCGGCCGGCACGAGCCTGCGCGAGCAGGTGCGGTTCGGCGACTATCTCGACGCCCGCCGCGAGCGCGGCATCGGCTTCCGCGAGCACCTGCGCGAGGTGGGCGGCGCGATCGAGGAGTGAGGCGCGCGGCGCGGCACGGCGAGCCAGCGCACGACTGCCATGCTGTCCCCATGGCGCAGCCCAACGACCTCCTGGCCGTCCTCGTCGACGCCGACAACGTCCCCGCTTCAAAGATGGGCGCTGTGCTGGCCGAGGTGGCGCGCTTCGGCACCGCGTCCGTCAAGCGTGCGTACGGCGATTGGACCACGACGCAGCTCAGCGGCTGGAAGCAGGCGGCGAACGACCACATCGTGCAGCCGATGCAGCAGTTCGCCTACACGACCGGCAAGAACGCGACAGACAGCGCGCTGATCATCGACGCGATGGATCTGCTCTATACGGGCCGCTTCCACGGGTTCTGCATCGTCTCCTCCGATTCAGACTTCACGCGGCTCGCCGCTCGCATCCGCGAGGCGGGCGTGACGGTCTATGGATTCGGCGAGCGCAAGACCCCCGAGGCCTTCCGCAACGCCTGCGATCAGTTCACGTACCTCGACGTGCTGGAGGCACCCGCGGCCGAGGACCCGGCACCGGCGCCGAAGGCAGTACCTGCTCCGCAGCTGCGCGGTGACGGCAAGCTGTTCAACGGCTTGAGGTCCTCCGTATCCACCGCGTCCGGCGAGGACGGCTGGGCCGATCTCTCCGCCGTCGGCCAGCTGATGCGCAAGCAGCAGCCCGACTTCGACTCGCGCAACTGGGGCTACGCCAAGCTCTCCGAGCTGCTGCGAGCGACAGAGCGCTTCGAGGTCACGCCTCGCCCCACTGGCGGCATGCGGGTGCGCGTCAAGGTGAAGAAGATGGCGTGACCGAGTGACCGACACTGTGACCGACGTCGTGCTCGACCTCGACGGCGTGCTCTCCACGCGCGACACGTTCGCCACCCTGCTCGTCGCGGCCGCGCGGCGATCGCCGTTCGTGGGCGTGCGCAGCGCGCCCGTCCTCGTGCGCTGGGTGCGCGCCGGCCACGACGTGCCGCGCCACGCCGCCGCCTCCCGCGAGGTCGCCCGAAGCCTGCTCCGCGGCGTCACTGAGCCGATGTACGACGCGCTCGCCCACGACGTCGGCACGCGGCTCGGTCGCGTCGCCGCACGCGCCTCGATGGTCGAGGTGGCGGCTGAAGGGCGCCGCGCCGGCGCGCACATCGTCGTCGCCACCGGCTCCGAGCACCGCCTCGCAGCCGCGTTCCTCGCAGCCGCCGGCGTCGAGCACGACCTGCTCCTCGCATCCACCCTCCGCTTCACCGAGACCGGCCCGGTCTTCGACCGGCACATCCGCGGCGAGGGCAAGCTCGCGGCGCTGCGGGAGGCCGGGATCGACGTCGAGCGGCGACGCTTCTGGACCGACTCGTTCGACGACTTCCCCACGGCCCAGGCCGCCGCATCCGTCGTGCTCGTCGCACCGTCGCGGCACTCTGCGGCGCGCTACCTCGCGTCCGGCCTGGCGGTCGAGCGACTGCCGTGAAGCGGGCATCCTGGAGACCGAGACAAGCGAGGACCCACGATGTTCACCGGACTGAGCGCCTTCCCCCTCACACCGCTGCGCGACGACCGCCTCGACCTCGGCGCGTTCGGCCGGATCGTGGCGATGCTGGCCGGGAGCGGCGTCGACTCGATCACCGCGCTCGGCTCGACGGGCTCCTACGCCTATCTCGACCGCGACGAGCGGCAGCGCGTCGTCGGTGCGGCGGTCGAGGCCGCCGGCGGCACCCCGGTCATCGCAGGCATCGGGGCGCTCCGCACCTCGCACGCGATCGCCTTCGCCCGCGACGCAGTCGATGCCGGAGCGCACGCGGTGCTGCTCGCGCCGCTCAGCTACCAGGCGCTCACGGATGACGACGTCTACGGCTTCTACGCCGATGTGCTCGAGCACCTGTCCGTGCCGCTCGTCGTCTACGACAACCCGGGCACCACGCACTTCACGTTCACCGACGCGCTCTACGGCCGCATCGCTGCGCTGCCCGGCGTCGCGTCGATCAAGATCCCCGGGCTGCCGGCGGGCGTGACGGCCGAGCAGCGCGTGGCGCAGATCCGCGACGTCGTGCCCGAGCACGTCACGATCGGCATCTCCGGCGACGCCTTCGCCGCGCGCGCCCTGAACGGCGGCTGCGACGCCTGGTACTCCGTCATCGCCGGCACGCTCCCCGCCCCCGCGCTGCGCATCACCCGCGCCGCGCAGGCCGGCGAGCGCGACCAGGCGGAGGCCGAGTCGGCGCGGCTCCAGCCGATCTGGGACCTCTTCGCCGCGCACGGCAGCAACCGCGTGGTGGCCGCGATCGCCGAGGAGCTGGGGCTCGCGCACCCGGGCAGCCTGCCCCTCCCCCTCCGCGGCCTCGACGAGGAGGGGAGGATGCGCGTGCGCGAGGCGCTCGCGGAGCTCGACCTGCGCTGACACCCCGTCGGCCCGGGCCATGCGCCATCCGATATGCTTAGTGCCCTAACCATCCGAGCGGATGATCATCGAGGAGCCGGGCCCGACCATGCAGCAGACCGACGTCGCCACACCGCCCGCGCAGCCCCGCCCGCGCGACCCGCAGAGCTTCACGCGCGGCGACGCGCTCGCGTGGAAGGTGGTCGCGTTCACCGCAGGCGGGCTCACGCTCGCCGGCATCGCAGGGGGCATCGTCGCGCTCGTCGCGCTCCTCGACGCCTGACGCACGCCGGTCGGCTACGTGGCCGACTGCGCGTCAACCGCCGAGATCAGCCGCGTCATCAACTCGTGCAGCTGCGCGAGCTCGTCGCGGTCGAGCCCGAGCCGCTCGGCCATCGTCGTCGGCACCGCGAGCGCCTGCTCGCGGAGCGCCACGCCCCGCTCGGTCAGCGTGATGTCGAGCGTGCGCACGTCGTCGGCGCGTCGCGACCGCTCCACGAGCCCCGCGGCCTCGAGCCGCTTCACGAGCGGCGACAGCGTCGCGGGCTCCAGCCGCAGCTGCTCGCTCAGCTGCCGCAGCGACAGCGGCCGGGAACCCCAGAGCGCCAGCATCACGAGGTACTGCGGATGCGACAGGCCCAGCGGCTCGAGCACCGGGCGGTAGGCGCCGACGACGCTCCGCGACGCGACCGACAGCGCGAAGCACACCTGCCGCTCGAGGGCGAGGTCGTCCTGCGCATGCACCTGCATGTCGTCGACGGCCATCCTGCAATCCTAGGCGCCCCGACCCATCCGGGCCTCGGCCCGTGGTGTCCTCGCCGAGCCACCGCATCCGTCGTCAGAGCAGCACGCCCCGGTGCGACGGAGGGAATGCGACATGGCGAAGTACCTGGTGCTCATCTACGGCGACGAGGCGGCGTGGGCGTCGATGCCCCCGGAGGAGGAGCGGCGGCTGATGGCCGGCCACCGTGCGCTCGCGAAGGCGGCCGGCGGGGCGATCCTCGACACGGGCGAGCTGGAGCCGCCGAGCGCGGTCGTCACGCTGCGCGGGCCGGCGCGCGGCGAGCCGGCCGCGACCGCCGGACCGCTCGCCGAGCCCGGCGCGACGCTCGGCGGCTACTACCTCCTGGAGACGACCGGCCTCGACGAGGCCAAGGCGCTCGCGAGCCTGCTGCACGAGTCGCGCGCGGGGCACGGCGGCGTCGAGATCCGCCCGGTCGCCGAGGGCTGAGGCCCAACCGAGGCGAGCGGCCTCAGCGGATGCGGTGCCCGGTCGACGGCTCGAACGCGAGCACGCTCGACGGGCGCACCGCGAACGCGAGCTCGCTCCCGATCGCCGGGTGCGCGCCCTTCGGCAGCCGCGCGGTCCAGCGCGCGCCGTGCCCGGAGCCGTAGACGAAGGTGTCGGAGCCGAGCTCCTCGACGAGCTCGACCGCGATGCGCACGAGCGAGGCGTCGTCGCCCGGTTCGGCGACGATCTCGAGGTCCTCGGGGCGGATGCCGTAGGTCAGCGCCGTGCCCGAGTGCGGCGCGGACGGGTGGAACGGCAGCCGCAGCCCGCCCACCTGTGCGCCCTCCGCATCCGACCACGTCCCCTCGACGAGGTTCATCTGCGGCGAGCCGATGAAGCCGGCGACGAAGAGCGTCTCGGGCTCGTCGTAGAGCTCGCGGGGCGTGCCGACCTGCTCGATGCGGCCGTGGTTCATGACGACGACGCGGTCGCCCATCGTCATCGCCTCGGTCTGGTCGTGGGTGACGTAGACGGTGGTGACGTCGAGGGTGCGCTGCAGCGCCGCGATCTGGCCGCGGGTCTGCACGCGCAGCTTGGCGTCGAGGTTCGAGAGCGGCTCGTCCATGAGGAAGACCGCCGGGCGGCGCACGATCGCGCGCCCCATGGCGACGCGCTGGCGCTGGCCGCCGGAGAGCTCGCGCGGCTTGCGGTCGAGCAGCTCTTCGAGCTCGAGCAGCCTGGCCGCCTCGTCGATGAGCCGCTTGCGCTCGGCGGCGGGCACCTTGGTGTTCTTCAGCGAGAACTCCATGTTGCCCGCCACCGTCATGTGCGGGTAGAGCGCGTAGCTCTGGAACACCATGGCAACGTCGCGCTGCGCGCCGTCGATGCCCGTCACGTCGCGGTCGCCGAAGGCGATGGTGCCCGAGTCGGGGAACTCGAGGCCCGCGAGCGTGCGGAGCGTCGTCGACTTGCCGCACCCCGAGGGGCCGACGAGCACGAGCAGCTCGCCGTGCTGGATCTCGAGGTCGATCGAGTCGATCGACGGCCGAGCAGCGCCGGGGTAGGTGAGCGTGACGTCGCGCAGCGAGACGTTGACCATGGTGGTGTCCTTCGGAAGAGGTGGATCAGCCCTCGAGCTGGGGCTGCAGGTCGTTCTCGTACAGGCCCTCGAGCTCGGCCTGCATCTCGGCGAGCGACGCGGCGACGTCGTCGTCAGAGGTGAGGATCTGCTGCAGGCCGGTGGCCAGCACCAGGTCGCCGCCGGGCAGGAACACGCGCATGAAGTCCTGCGAGCGGGTGCGCGACGCGAGCTGCTCGACCGCAACCTCGAAGTTGGGGTTCTCGGCGTACAGCGCGCTGGCGTCGGCGTCGGCGCGAACCGGCATGTAGCCCGTCTGCGACGAGAAGGTCACCGTGTTCTCGGCGCTCGTGAGGTGGTCGGCGAGCATCGCCGCAGCGAGCTGCTCCTCGGGGGTCGAGGCTGCCGAGATCGCGATGCCGGCGCCGCCCGTGGGCACGACGAGCTCCTGCTCGACGGGGCCGCCGGGCAGGAAGGCCACGCCGACCTCGAAGGCGGCGGTCTCGGTGACGCCGCCGAGCGAGCCGGTCGAGCCGATGAACTGGCTCGTCACGCCTGCGGCGAAGTCGTCAGCGGGCGAGCCGCTCGAGACGTTCGCCCAGCCGTCCTGCACCGCGTCCTGCGCGAACTGCACGGCCTCGACGGTGCCGTCGCTGGTGATCGCGCTGGCGTCCCACTCGTCAGACCAGCCGCCGCCGTAGCCCCAGACGAGGTTGTTCATCATCCAGGCGGGGTAGTCCTCGGCCGACGGGAAGGTGAAGGCGATGTCGGTCACGCCGCCCTCGACGAGCGCCAGCGAGTTGGCGCGCACCTCGTCCCACGTCGTCGGGGCCTCGGTGATGCCGGCCTCGGCGTAGTGGTCCTTGTTGTAGTAGTAGATGGTCGTCGAGCGCGCGTAGGGCACGGCGTAGTGCGCGCCCTCGTAGAGGTAGTCGTTGAAGAGCGTCGCGTTGTAGGTGGAGGTGTCGCCCCCTGCGGCGGCGAACGTGTCGTCGAGCGCGAGCAGCGAGTCGTTGACGTAGTTCGTGAACCACGTGGCGTCAGACATCACGACGAGGTCGCCCACGTCGCCCGAGGTCTGCGCGGTCTGGAAGCGCTGCGAGACCTCCTCATAGTTGGCGCCGGCGGTGACGACCTCGACCTCGATGCCCGTCTCCTCGGTGAAGGCGTCGACGAGCTGCTGCTCGACCTCCTGCGAGCCACCGGGGTGGTTGGTCCAGAAGCTGATCGACTCGGCCGGCTCGATCGAGGCCCAGTCGACCTCGGTGCTGCCGCTCGCGTCGGTGGAGCCGACGGCCGGGCCACAGGCCGTGAGGCCGAGCGCCGCGACGCCGAGCACGGCGAACGTGGTGGTGACGCGCTTCGCGCGCGTCTGGTGGATGCGGTGGGACATGATGCTCCTCGGTTGGGGTTGGTAGGAGGTCGGGAGGTGCGGGCTCACTTGACCGCGCCCTGCGTGAGGCCGCTGACGATGAAGCGCTGCATGGCGGCGAACACGATGAGGACGGGGACGATGACGAGGACGGCGCCGGCCATGAGGTAGCCGTAGCTGCCGGTCTGCCCCTCGAGGGATTGCAGGAGGTTGAGGCCGACGGGCAGCGTCATGGTCTCGACGGAGTCGGTGATGATGAGCGGCCACATGAAGCTGTTCCACTCGCCGACGATGGTCACGAGCGCGACCGTGGCGATGGTCGGTGCCGACACGGGCGCGACGATGCGCCAGAGCCGCTTCAGGTGCCCGGCACCGTCGAGCGCTGCCGCCTCGAGGAGATCCTTCGGGAGGGTCTTGAACTGCTGTCGCAGCAGGAACGTGCCGAAGGCGGTGCCGAGGCCGGGGAGGATGATCCCCCACAGCGTGTTGCGCCCGCCGAGCGCCGAGATCGTCATGTAGTTCGGCAGCAGCGCGGCCTCCGGCGGCACCATCAGTGCGACGAGGATCGCGATGAAGACGACGTTCTTGAAGCGGAAGTCGATGAAGACCAGCGCGTAGGCGGTGGTGATGGCGAGCAGCACCTTGATGACGGATGCGACGATCGTCACGATCAGGCTGTTGCGCAGCACGGTGAGCAACGGCACGATGTCGGCGACGTGGCCGTAGTTGTCGAGCGTCGGCTGCTGCGGCAGCAGGGTGGGCTGCATCGTGATGATCTCGCCGGGGGGCTTGAACGACGCGATCACCATCCACAGCAGCGGCAGCACGATGACGGCCATGGCGAGCAGGATCGGCACGTAGCCGCCGAGCACGGTCGCGGCGAGGTTGCGGCGCGAGAACGCCTGGCGCCACTCGGCGAGGTGGGTGGAGCTCATGCGTAGTGCACCCGCTTCTCGACGAACCGCATCTGGAAGGCGGTGATGGCGAACAGCACGACGAAGAGCACCACCGAGATCGCCGCGGCATAGCCGGCGTTCTGGTAGGGCCCGAAGCCCTGCAGGTAGAGCTCGAACACGATGGTGTTCGTGCCGTTGCCCGAGGGCGTCATGATCTTCAGGATGTCGAAGGCCTGCATCGAGCTGAGGATCGTCGTGACCGTGAGGAAGAAGACGGTGGGCGACAGCAGCGGCAGCGTGAGCTTGAAGAAGCGCGTCAGTGCGCCGGCGCGATCGATGCGCGCAGCCTCGATGAGGTCGGCGGGGATCGACTGCAGGCCCGCGAGGAAGACGACGGCGCAGAAGCCGAGGTTCTTCCAGACGTAGACGATCATGACCATCACGAGTGCGAGGTCGCCGTCGAGGTACCACTCCGGCGAGCTCGCGCCGAAGGCGCGCAGCACGTGCCCGAGCACGCCCAGCTGCGGGTCGAAGATGAAGTTCCACACCATGCCGACACCCACGCCCGAGAGCACGTAGGGCGAGAAGATGGCGGTGCGACCGGCGGTGATGCCGGGGATGCGGTGGTTCAGCGCGAGGGCGACGAGCAGTCCCAGCACCATCGAGGCGAGCACCGTGACGACGGTGAACGTGATGGTCACCCGCCACATCTCGGCGCCTTGCGGCGAGGTGAACAGGCGGATGTAGTTGTCGATGCCGGCGCTCGTGGCGCTCGTCGCGCCCATGCGCCAGTTCAGCGTCGAGAAGTAGGCGTTGCTCACCAGCGGGTAGTAGACGAACGCGGTGATGAGCAGCAGGTTGGGCCCCGCGAACGCCAGGAAGACGAGCGCATCGCGACGCCGCTGGCGCTGACGATGCGGGTTGGCGGTGGGCACCCGCCGACACTCTCCAGCCGGGTTGAACCGTAACTGTCGTTCGGCCGTCCCGCAGGGGTGGGTTAGGTGAACCGGGCGTGCTGGGATGTCGCTGCCGCGCGGCGCGCCCGCAGCAGGTGCCGCGCCAGCAGCACCAGCCACACGGCCGTGGGGATGAGGCTCAGCATCGCGATGACGAGTCCGACCTCACCGACGTTCGCGGGCACGAGCATCGTCACCCCGGTGACCACGCCGACGACGCCGGGAGCGCGCCCGAACACGCGGTGGCGCCACATCGCGGCGGAGAAGACGAGCGTGCTGACTGCGCCCAGCACGTAGCTGGTCGCGAACGTACCACCGTAATAGAGCGTCATCAACGTCTCGCCGCTCGCGAGCAGCGCCGCCTGCTCGGAGGCGGCGGCGTCTGCGAACCGCTCGCTCAGCATCCACATCGAGAAGGTCGCCTTACGGGTGACCACGAACAGCGTCACGCTGATGAGCCCGAACACCAAGGCGAGTAGCCCCCACGCCTGCGCGATGCGGCGCAGCGACGCGTAGAGCGCGAGGTAGAACGGGATCATCACGAGGTAGTCGAACGTCAGCAGCAGGTCGAGGTCGAGCAGGCCGACGAGCGGCTGCTGCTGGAACTGCTCGAACAGACCCTCGACCGTGCTCGGCGGCGGGTGCAGGAGGAACACGGCTGCCTGGATCGGGATCATCGCGAGCACCACGATCGCTGCCGCTCCTCCGAGCCGCATCACGCCCAGCCAGGAGGCGTCGGCCCCGTCGCGCTCGCCTGCTGCTGCCATGGCCGTCTCCGCCCGCTCGTCCTCAGGCTAGGCCGGGCGCTGCCAGCATGCCAGGGGTGCACTCCGCGGGGTGCCTCCGCTGGACATTGCGGTCGGCGGGTGGCGGAGACCATGCTCAGCGAAGCATGGATGGGAGTGTTCGGATGAACCTCGGCAGGCAGATCGGCCCGGAGTTCCAGGCGTTCGAGTTAACTCACGACCGGAGCACGTATGAGGTCTTCAGAGGTGGCTCGGGGCCAGCGGTGCTCGTGCTCCACGAGATCCCCGGCCTGCATGCGGGCGTCATCGATTTCGCCCGTCGGCTCATCGCCGCTGGCTATACCGTGTACCTGCCGTCTCTGTACGGGCGTCCGGGAGCCCCCGCGAACGGCCGCGAGAGCCTGCGATCGATCGTGCAGATCTGCGTGGCGCGGGAGTTCACGAAGCTGGCCAACCGCACGAGCCCCATCGTCGGGTGGCTGCGGGCACTCGCAGCATCGGCCTACCGGGAGTGCGGCGGTCCCGGGGTTGGCGTAGTCGGGATGTGCTTCACCGGAGGATTCGCGCTGGCGACAGCACTCGAACCGTCAGTCGTGGCGTGGCTACGCGGCCTCGTCGTCCGTGAGGAAGTTCAGCACCTCATTCAGCTTCGAGCGGTGCGCACTGGGATCCAGGATCGTCCGGCCGATGACGTCGCGCAGGATCCTCTCGTCGTCCTCGTCCAGCTCGTTGACGTGCTCGAGGCACCAGGTGATCTCATCAGCGAGCTTGAAGTCGGGCTCGTCGACGTGGATTTGCGGGTAGTAGACGATTGCGGCGGCGCCCGTCTTCTGTGCGATCGCTGCGGCTGTGTCGCGGTTCATGCGATCTCCTCTCGTGTCGGGCCAACCTAGGCGCGGCGGGCGAGATCCCGCTGCGCCGGCCGTCGGGCCTGTGCAGAACCTGCCCGCCTCATCCTCCGCAGACGCTACAGCGCAGGCTCCGGCGGGGTCTCACCCGCCGCGCAAATGAGTAAACGCGGGTAGCAGTATGACACCTAGGCGTCAAGACCGTTCGGGCCGTAGAGGGTTCCAGCAGCTTCGTCGCTGGGTTCGTACGCCAACACCCAGGCGAAGATCTTCTCCAGCGTGTCTGCGGAGCGTGCGTACGACTGTGCCCACCGCTCGTGCTCCGCTTGGACGTCCCAGAGATTGATGAGTCGCACCATGGTCACATCGAGCACTTGGATCAGCACCCAGCAGTACATTCGTGCATTCCGGATCGGCATTCGCAACTTGAATTGCGCCACTTCACCGTCTGAACCCGGGTTCCGGGATCCCAGCCCCCCGACAGTAGAGCGCTCGCCGTGCGCAGCGCCCGACAGGTGCGAGTACACGGCGGCTGGCGACTCGACGCCTGCGGCTTCCAGAATCGCGCGGGCAAGCGCACCGTAGCGCGGCACCGCAGCGTCTTCGCCGGCGATCCGCGCAGCGTCGAACAACTCCTGCGCTGCGGCAATCGGATCCTCTACAGCCTCGTGGCGGCCATTCGGGAAGAACCGTCGAACCGCCACCCCGTGTCGGGCACCGGCTCGAGCTTCAGCGAGGCCCATCGCTGTGGCTCTGTGACGCATGAGTTCAGCGCTGTCGGCACTCAGCAGCCACCAGCCACGCCCGAGCGACTCGATCGTGCTCCGGGCCAGCGTCGCGAGCGAAGGGCCGAAATGCACGTCCGTCCGCATCAGCTGCGCAAATGCGTGGAACTGGTCTGTGCCTGCGGCGAGGGAGAGCGAGACGCCGGAAAATCCTGACGCCATCAACTCCTGACCGTTCAGGAGTTTCGATAGCGGTGCCGTGGAGCTGGGTTCCGTCTCCCACAAGCGTGAACCGATACGGGTCGCGGAGGTTCCGACATCGATGAGTGCACGCGAGCAGATGTTGCGAATGCCTGGAGGTATCGGCAGAAGGGAGTCCATCACATCACGCTCCGGCGGTGTTGGGGCTCGGGGACGGTGAGCATGCGCCGCACCGTGGTAGCGCTGACGCCGATCGCCGCTGCGATCGCGCGGTAGGACGAACCCTGGTCGCGGAGGCTGCGTGCAGCCGTGATGCGCTCCGGCGTGATGACGGTCGGTCGTCCTCCGACGCGACCCTCGGCGCGCGCTCGGGCGAGCCCGTCGACGGTGTTCTGGCGGATCGTGTCGACGCGCAGCTGTGCGAACACGGCGCTCATGCCGAACGCGGCCCGGCCCATCGGTGCCGTGGTGTCGAACTCGGGCTCGGTGAGGCTACGCAGGTCGATGCCCTCGCTGCGCAGCTGCTCGATCGTGTCGAGCATCAGGCCGGTGGTACCGGCGAGCCGGTCGAGCCGGTAGACCACCAGCACGTCGCCGCTGCGCATGTAGTCCATGCACGCGGCCCACTGTGGCCGATCGCGGCGCCGGCTCGACTGGCCGTGCTCCACGAACACCCGCTCGCAGCCGGCCGCGCGCAGCTGCTCGACCTGCGTCGAGGGGTCTTGCTCGACGGTCGAGACGCGCGCGTAGCCGATCAGTGCCATGCCCCGAGGGTGCCAGAAACCTCCCACGGCGCCGGCGGCGCAGCGAGGTTCTGGTGACGTTTGTGGCGCACTCTCCCGCGGCGTGTCGCGCGGGTCGATCCGCTGCGCCTCATCCGCTCGTTACTGGCTGCCAGGTGAGCTCCAGCGCCTGCGGCGCAGGCATCAAAGCCAGTCGATGGCGCGCCGCGCCGAGATGTAGGTGTTAGTTATGCGATCGCTCGGCATTGGCAGTGCGGGCGTGTGTCGTGCGCGGCAGCCAGCCATGCTCCGAGAAGCACCCAGCTGGCGTGCACTGGACTCAACGGAGAGGCACAAGAATGAAAACGAGATGGTCGGTAGTCACGGCTGCTGTGGCAGCTATCGGACTCTCTGTCGGGGTGGTTGCGCCCGCGACTGCAGCGCCGCCGAGCATGCCCACGGCAGCCGCCTTCGCGGCTGACGACAGGGTCGCGGACCGCAACGAGCGAATCATCGACGCCTACGTCGCCAGCCACCCGGACGACTACGAGGGGCTCGACGCTCTCGTGTTCGAGCTCACTGGCCAGCACATCGACGTTACGATCAACGGCGTCGATGGTGAGTTGAGCGCGAGCGAAGCACAAACGATCGTCGATGCACGCAACGAGGCTCGGCCCGCTGTGGTCGACGGCGATGTGTCGATCCAGTCGATCCCCTCCGACGCCTTCACCGTCTCGATGGTCAGGACACCCATCTCGACCTGGAACGCACAGTTCCGAGGCTCGTGGAACTTCCGGGATGATTACGTCAACGGTGACGGCCGGCCCGACTTCGCCTCGTTGGGCTTCCGCATCCCGTCTTGCGTGTCGATCGGTTCGCACACCTCGGCCACGTATTTGTGGAACAACACTGCGACCTCATCGTCGAACCTTCGCAGTTCCAATGTCGGTGCGGACGCTCCGATCTGGAACGTCTTCGACAACATCTCGGGATTCCAGCGCTCGAACGATCATGGGAACGTCACCGTACGACTCACAAACCGGTGCGGGACAGTGCAGTACGGGAACCAGGCCGCCTTCAACTATGAAGCCAACATCGGTGGCGCGAATGTGCTGAGCCTGAGTGCTGGAATCGGCTTCATCAGCGCCAGCTACAGCGGTGGAGCTCAGGCGTACGAGCGCGGCACTTCGGCAATCACGTTCGCGATCTGAACGCCCGAGCACATACTTGACCAAGCGCTAGTCGGGACGGTTGCTGTTGTTGCTGCCGTGCCGACTGACGCTGAAATATGCGTAGCCCGTTCCGAGGACGCCGAGTGCGAGTAGCCACGGGGGCAGGAGCCAGCCCGCGCTCGGGCCCGTGACGAGAAGCGCAATCATCACCACGAACGCGATCAGCCAGGAGGTGGATCCTCCGGTCGTTCGCCGCTCTTGCATGGCACGAGTGTATGCGGAACGCCGAACATCAGCTGCGCCTCATCCGCTCGTTTCTGGCCGCCGTGCCAGCCTCGCTCGAGCAGTCGACGCCTGGGCGTCAAGTCGAGCAGCGGCACGGGATCAGATGGGCCCGCCGCTCGCGCCTGCGCTGCGTGTGGTTTCGGTCGAGTGGCCGCGCCTGGCGTTTGCGTCAGTCTCCGTGCGGCTAGGGGTTTGTAGCTCGACGGTCAGCAGACTTCGACCGAGCCTTTGCCATGGCCCCCGATCTCGTATGAGCCAACCGAAGACGAGCTCGCGTTGCCGGTGGAGATGGACTAGGCGAGGACCGGCGCGCCGATCATCCCGTAGAGGTCCTTCGGGTCCTCCGGCTCGGCGATGAGGTCGATCGGCTCCGAGAAGCGCGTCGCAGCCGTCGCCTTCTGCACATAGCGGAGCGCGGTGAAGTCCTCGATCGCGAAGCCGACCGAGTCGAAGACCGTCACCTGCTCGCGCGAGGTGCGGCCCGCATCCGCCCCCGTGATCACTCGCCAGAGCTCAGTCACGGGCGAGTCGCCGGACAGCAGCTGGATCTCGCCCTCAATGCGCGTCTGCGGCTCGTGCTCAACGAAGACGCTGTGACGGCGCACGATCTCGACGTCGAGCTCCGTCTTGCCGGGGCAGTCGCCGCCGATCGCGTTGATGTGCGCGCCGACCGGCACCTCGCCGACGCGCAGCACCACCGCGTTCTGCTTGTCGGCGGTGCAGGTCGTGATGATGTCGGCGTCGCGCACCGCGTCGGCGGCGGACGCCTCGATGCTCACCTCGAAGCCGAGGTGCCGCAAGTGCCGGCTCGCGGTCTCGGCGGTCGCGCGGTCGACGTCGAACAGCCGCAGCCGGTTGACGCCGGGCCGCTGCGAGCGCACGGCGAGCGCCTGGAAGACCGCTTGCGAGCCCGCGCCGATCATCCCCATCACCGTACTGTCAGACCGGGAGAGGTGCCGCGCGGCGAGGCCGGAGACGGCCGCGGTACGGAGCGCCGTGAGGATCGTCATCTCCGACAGGAGCGTCGGGTAGCCGGTCATGACGTCGGCGAGCACGCCGAACGCGGTGACGGTCTGGAAGCCGTGCGCCGGGTTCGACGGGTGGCCGTTGACGTACTTGAACGCGTAGGCGGCGCCGTCGCTCGTCGGCATGAGCTCGATCACGCCGCGCGGCGAATGGCTCGCGACGCGCGGCTCGCGCTCGAACTGCTCCCAGCGACGGAAGTCGGCCTCGAGCTCGTCGATCAGCTCGGTGATGATGCGCTCGGCACCGGTGGCGCGGATCCACGCGCGCATGCTGCTGACGCTTCCTGGCCGAGCAGCTGCGCCCTTGAGCCCGTCGCGACGTCCTCGCCAGCCGCACCGTCGACCCCGCACGCGCCTACTGGCGCAACAACGACAGAAGCCCCGGCCGATGGCCAGGGCTTCTCCCCGATATGAACGATGACGCGGAACATCTATGAACGATGTCCCGCGTCATCACAATGGTGGATCTGGGGGGACTCGAACCCCCGACCCCCTGCATGCCATGCAGGTGCGCTACCAGCTGCGCCACAGACCCTCACGCTGCTCTCGGAGCAACTCGATTACTCTACAACACGTTGTGACGGGATGTCACATCGGCGGGCGTATGCTCATCGCTCGTGCAGGCGATCCGCCGGCCCCGCTCGGGGCTGATCCAGCTCTGGGAGCGACAACACCCCGCCAGACGCATCTTCGCCGGGTTCATCGCGCTCAACTTGACGGGCTGGGGCCTGCTGATGCTGCCCATCTCGAAGGAGGGCGACGGCGGCGCGAACTGGATCGAGGCGCTCTTCACCGCCGTCTCCGCCGCGTGCGTGACCGGCCTCACCGTCGTCGACACCGAGCTCTACTGGACGCCGTTCGGCCAGGGCGTGATCCTCGTGCTCATCCAGCTCGGCGGCCTCGGCGTGATGGTCTTCGCGAGCCTCATCGGCATCTTCGTCGTGCGCCGGCTCACGCTCGGCTCGCGCCTCACGACCGCGCAGGAGGCGCACGCCGAGGGCATCGGCCAGCTGCGCCGCCTCATCGTGAGCATCGCCACCATCGCCGTCGTCGTCGAGTGCGCGGTCGCGATCGTGCTCTGGCTGCGCTTCTGGCTCGGCCGCGGCGAGGAGCCGCTCCACGCCCTGTGGCTCGGCGTCTTCCACGCCGTCTCGAGCTTCAACAACGCCGGCTTCGCGCTCTTCAGCGACAACCTCATGGGCTTCGTCGACGACCCGTGGATCCTGCTGCCCCTCGCGACCGCGACCATCATCGGCCGCCTCGGCTTCCCGGTGATCATGCAGATCCTGAAGCACGCGCCCCACCCGCGCCGCTTCTCGATGCACACCTGGCTCGTGCTCACCGGCACGGCGCTGCTGCTCACCGTCGGCACCGTCGCCATCGCGGCCCTCGAGTGGAACAACCCCGGCTCGCTCGGCGCCCACCCGACCGGCACGCGCATCCTCGATGCCTTCTTCCACTCGGTGCAGACGCGCACGGCCGGCTTCAACGCGCTCGACATCGGCGCGTTCGAGCCCGAGACGCTGCTCGTGATGGATGTGCTGATGTTGATCGGCGGAGGCCCGGCGGGCACCGCGGGCGGCATCAAGATCACGACGTTCGGCGTGCTCGCGGCGATCATCATCGCCGAGGTGCGCGGCGACCCCACCGTCACCGTCTTCGGCAAGCGCCTCTCGCGCGCCGTGCACCGCGAGGCGACCACCGTCGCGCTGCTGTCGGTCGGCCTCTGCTACGCCGCCACCGTCGCGATCATGCTGCTCACCGACATCGACCACGACCGCGTGCTCTTCGAGGTGATCTCGGCGTTCGCGACCGTGGGGCTCTCGACCGGCATCACCGCATCCGTCGGCACCCCGAGCCAGCTGATCCTCATCCTGCTCATGTTCCTCGGCCGCGTCGGGCCCATCACCGTCGCGACCGCCATCGCCCTCCGACCCCGCAGGCTCGCGTACGAGCTGCCCAAGGAAAGGCCCATCATTGGCTAGGCTCCGCAACCCCTTCGACGCGTCGACGATCGGCTCCGCCACGTCGGTCGCCGTCATCGGCCTCGGCCGCTTCGGCACCGCGCTCGCGCTCGAGCTCATGGCGCACGGCACCGAGGTGCTCGGCATCGACGGCGACGAGCAGGTCGTGCAGGCGCTGAACGGCGAGCTCACCGCCGTCGTCGCCGGCGACGCCACCCGCCCCGAGCTCATCGAGCAGCTGGGCCTGGCTGACTTCGACCGCGTCGTCGTCGCGATCGGCACCGATGTGACCGCCAACATCCTCACGACGAGCCAGCTGCTGCGCGTGGGCGTCAAGGAGGTGTGGGCGAAGGCGCTCGACGAGCGGCACGCGCTGATCCTGCACCAGCTGGGCGTGCACCACGTCGTGCGGCCCGAGGCCGACATGGGCCGCCGCGTCGCCCACATGGTGCGCGGCGCGCTCGAGGACTTCATCGAGATCGACGCCGGCTACGCGGCCGTGCGGCTCGAGGCGCCCCTCGACCTGCTGGCGGTGCCGCTGCGCGAGCTCGGCCTGCAGGTCAAGCACGGCATCGGCATCGGCGCCGTGCGCCGCGACGGCTCCTGGGTGATCGCCAACCCCGAGACGCGGCTCGAGCGCGGCGACATCCTGCTCGTGCACGGTACGACGGCGAAGGTCGAGGCGTTCGCCGCGTCGGCCGCGAAGCGCCGCGAGCCGTAGGCCTCACACCCGGGCGGGGGCCTCCAGCGGCGCGGGCTCGGGGGCGGCGGATGCGCCGGGCACCACGAGCGCGGCGATGCCGGTGGTCACGGGGATCGCGAGCACGAGCCCGATGGAGCCGACGAGCGTGCGCACGATCTCCTCGACCACCTCGCCGGTGGTCAGCTGCACGTCGACCGGCGCATCCGTCATCCACATCACCATGAGCAGCGGCAGCGCCGCCCCGACGTACGCGAAGGCGATCGTGTAGACGGTCGAGGCGATGTGGTCGCGGCCGATGCGCATCGCGCGCGCGAAGAGCTCGCCGCGGCTCGCGCCCGGCGCGACCGCGCGCAGCTCCCAGACCGCCGACGCCTGCGTGATCGTGACGTCGTTCAGCACGCCCATGCCGGCGAGCACGAGGCCGCAGAGGAACACGTCCGACAGGTCGGCGCTCGTCTGCGTGAAGAGGATCTGCGACTCCTCGGCGCTCGTGCCCATGATGCGCGACGACGACGTCGCGAGCCACGCGATGCCGGCGGTGAGCAGCAGGCCGATGAGGGTGCCGAGCAGCGCCGTGGTCGTGCGGGTGCTGAAGCCGTGCGCGAGGTAGAGCACGATGCACATGACGACGGATGCGCTCACGAGCGCGACCGGCAGGGCCGGCTCCCCCGCGAGCAGGGCGGGCAGCGTGAACGCGCCGATCGCCGCGAACGCACCGACGAGCCCGACGATCGCCGCGACGCCGCGCCAGCGCGCGACCGCCACGACGACGCCGACGAAGGCGAGCGCGAGCAGCGCGAGCGGGATCTCGCGCGCGAAGTCGACGAAGACGTACGTCGAGCCGAAGCCCGCGGCCTCGGGGATGTCGAACACGCGCATCCGGTCGCCGTCGCCGATCTCGGCCATCGCCTCCGGCGGCACCGCCACCTGCACGGCGGTGCCGTCGTCGAGGCGCGCGGGCACGAGTGCGGTCGCCTCGTCGGGCACGCCCTCGGAGGTGGCGTGCAGCGAGCCGGCGCCCTCGCCGAAGTACGGCATCCGGTCGGGCAGCGGGTCGGCGCTCGGCCACAGCACGAACAGGCCCACGATCGTGGCGAGCAGCATCGGCACGAGCGCCGCCCACAGCGCCACGCGCGAGCGCACGCTCACCCGCAGGTCATCGCCGTGCTCGTGGCTGTGCGCGGTCGGGCGGGCGATGACGCCCGAGCCCAGCTCGTCGTCGCCGAAGCTCACCTCGCGCGGCCGCCACGGGTCGCGCTCCGAGTGCCGCGCCTCCAGCGCGCGGTTCCGATGACGCCCCACAGCGCCCCCTTCGATGCGCGGGCAGGCTACCAGCGGGCCGGGCCCCGCTCCGGGAGGCGGGCCGCGGCGCTCGCCGTCCGAGTCGCCCCTACCGCGCGCCGGCGTCGCCGCCGGCCGCTTCCGCCCGTGCGACGACGCTGCGCGCGTGCCGCAGGATCGGCTCGTCGACCATCCGCCCCTCGAACGAGAAGACGCCCGGCGTCGCCTCGGCGGCCGCGAGGATGCGCCGCGCCTCGTCGAGCTGCGCCTCGGTGGGCGCGAACGCCCGCCGGTACGGGTCGACGTGGCTCGGGTGGATCGCGGCCTTCGCGCCGAAGCCCGAGGCGGCGGCGTCGAGGGCCTCCGCGTGCGCGCCGTCGAGGTCGGCGATGTCGGTGCGGATCGCGTCGATCGCGGTGACGCCGAAGGCGCCGGCGGCGACCAGCACGCGGCTGCGGGCGTGCAGCGCGACGTCGCGGTAGGCGCCCGCCTCGTCGCGGCTCGAGGTGCCGCCGAGCGAGGCGACGAGATCCTCGGCGCCCCACATGAGGCCGACGACCACCGCGTGCGCGGCGAGCTGCTCGACCGCGAGCACCCCCATCGCGGTCTCGACGAGCGCCACGACGCGCGCGCCCGGCACCGCCTCGACGACGCGGTCGACCTGCTGGGGCCCCTCGGCCTTCGCGAGCATCACGGTGCGGAACGGCGACGCGGCGACGGCCGCGAGGTCGTCGTCGAAGCCTGCGGCGGATGCGTCCTGCACGCGCACGATCGTGCGTGCGGGGTCGAGGTCGGCGGCCTGCACCGCCCGGCGGGCCTCGGCCTTGGACTCCGGCCCCACCGCGTCCTCGAGGTCGAGGATCACCGCATCCGCCCGCGCCGCGGCCTTGCCGAAGCGGTCGGGGCGGTCGCCGGGGCAGAACAGCAGCGCGGGGCCCATGTCGAGCGCCCCGCTCACGCCGAGGCCTCCCCCGGCGCCTCGGCCGACGCATCCGGCCGGCCCTGCATGAGCACCTTGCGCACCGCGCGGGCGACGACCTCGCCGTGCTGGTTGCGCGCCTGGTGCTCGAAGGTGGCGATGCCCTGGCCGGGCCGCGACTGCGACGCGCGCTTGTCGAGCACGCGCGTCTGGCAGTAGATGGTGTCGCCGTGGCGCACGGGCGCCGGGAACGTGACCTCGCTGAAGCCGAGGTTGGCGACGATCGTGCCGAGCGTCAGCTGCCCGACCGAGAGCCCCACCATGGTCGCGAGCGTGTGCATCGAGTTCATGAGCGGCTCGCCGAACTCGGTCGTCTCGCTCCACGCGCGGTCGAGGTGCAGCGGCTGCGGGTTCATCGTGAGCGTCGTGAAGAGCACGTTGTCGGTCTCGGTCATCGTGCGACCGGGCCGGTGCTCGTAGACGACGCCCTGCTCGAGCTCGTCGAACCAGAGGCCGCGCTGGGTGATGCGGCGCTCGGCGCCTGGCGTCTCGGCACCTGGCGTCTCGGGGCCTGTCGTCTCGGTCATGCGGATGCCTCCTCGGGCGTCACGGTCGCGAGCTCCTGCCCGCGCGCGACCTGCTCCCCGACCCTGGCATGCAGATGCACGGTGCCGGCGACCGGCGCGCGCAGCACGTGCTCCATCTTCATCGCCTCGACGCTCACGACCGCCTGCCCCTCGGCGACGCGGTCGCCGTCGGCGGCGTGCGCGGCGACGACCGTGCCGGGCATGGGGGATGCGAGGCTCGGCTCGGCGTCGGCACGGCCGCGTCGGGTGCGCGGCGGGGTCTCGACGAGCCAGTCGCCCTCCGCCGTGCGCACCCACGTGCCCTCGGCGGTGCGCAGGAGCCACGGCTCGACGGGCGTCGCGAGCTCGTCGACGGTGCCGTCGGCGCGGTGCACGGTCGTGCGCTCCCCCAGCACCTGCACGCGCGCGGTGCCGTCGCCGTCGCGGAACGTCGCCCGCCGGCCCACCGCGCCGCCGATGCGCCAGCCGTCGGGCTGCCAGGCGCCGAGCCGCATCGGCAGCGCCTGCCCGGGCTCGGCGGCCGCTGCGGCGAGCGCCTCGCTCGGGATGCGCGCGGCGGCGATGCGCTCGCCCTCGCGGTCGATGAACCCGGTGTCGAGCTCGCCCGCCCGCACGCTCGGCTCGTCGAGCAGCGCGCGCAGGAAGCCGCGGTTCGTGACGACGCCGAAGATGCTCGTCTCGGCGAGCGCGTCGCGCAGCCGCTCGAGCGCCTGCCCGCGGGTCGCGCCGTGCGCGATGACCTTCGCGATCATCGGGTCGTAGCTCGAGCCGACCTCGCCGCCCTGCTCGACCCCCGCATCCACCCGCACGTCGTCGCCGTACGGCCAGTCGATCGCGAGCACCGTGCCGCCGGTGGGCAGGAAGCCGGCCGACGGATCCTCGGCGTAGATGCGCGCCTCGATCGCGTGGCCCGTGAGCGTCACGTCGTCCTGCGCGATCGCGAGCGGCTCCCCCGCCGCGATGCGCAGCTGCTGCTCGACGAGGTCGACGCCGGTCACCATCTCGGTGACGGGGTGCTCGACCTGCAGGCGCGTGTTCATCTCCATGAAGAACGGCTCGTCGGGCCGGTCGCCCGCGAGGATGAACTCGACCGTGCCGGCGCCCACGTAGCCGACCGAGCGGGCCGTCTCGACGGCCGCCTGCCCGATCGCCGCCCGCTGCGCCTCGGTGAGCAGCGGGCTCGGGGCCTCCTCGATCACCTTCTGGTGGCGGCGCTGCAGCGAGCACTCGCGCTCGCCGAGGTGGATGACGGTGCCGTGCGCGTCGGCGAGCACCTGCACCTCGATGTGGCGCGGGCTGGTCACGAACCGCTCGATGAAGAGGGTGTCGTCGCCGAACGACGACGTGGCCTCGCGCCGCGCTGCGGCGAGCGAGGAGGGCAGGCCGGCGGCCTCGTCGACGCGATACATGCCCTTGCCGCCGCCACCGGCGGCGGGCTTGATGAGCACGGGGAACCCGACGCGCTCGGCGCCGGCGATGAGCGCCGCGTCGTCGAGGCCAGGCTCGGCGATGCCGGGGACGGTCGCGACGCCGCGCGACTCGACCCCGTGGCGGGCCGAGATCTTGTCGCCCATCGTCTCGATCGCCGACGCCGGCGGGCCGATGAACACGACCCCCGCATCCGCGCACGCCTGCGCGAACGCCGCGTTCTCCGACAGGAAGCCGTAGCCGGGGTGGATCGCCTGCGCGCCCGAGGCGCGCGCCGCCTCGATGAGCTTCTCGATCGAGAGGTAGGTGTCGCGCAGCGCCCCCGCGCCGAGCGAGACGACCTCGTCGAAGTGGGCCGGGTGCGGCGACGGGTCGTCATCGGCGCGCACCGCGACCGAGCGGATGCCGAGGTCGCGCAGGGTGCGCGCGACGCGGATGGCGATCTCGCCGCGGTTGGCGACGAGCACGGTGTCGAACATCTCGGGCATCTCGCCGATCACATCCTGAAGACGCCGAAGCGCGGCTCTGGCAGCGGCACCGCGGTCACGACGTCGAGCGCCATGCCGAGGATCCGGCGCGTGTCGGCGGGGTCGATGACGCCGTCGTCCCACAGCCTCGCCGAGGCGTAGTACGGGTTGCCCTGCCGCTCGTACTGCTCGCGCACCGGGCGCTCGAACTCGCCCTGCGCATCCGCCGACCACTCCTCGCCGCGCGCCTCGATCTGCTCGCGCTTGACGGTGGAGAGCACGGATGCGGCCTGCGGCCCGCCCATCACGCTCACGCGGGCGTTGGGCCACAGCCACAGGAAGCGGGGGTCGTAGGCGCGGCCGCACATCGAGTAGGTGCCGGCGCCGAACGAGCCGCCGACGACGACGGTGAGCTTGGGCACGCGGGTGGTGGCGACAGCGGTGACCATCTTGGCGCCGTGCTTGGCGATGCCGCCGCGCTCGGCCTCGGAGCCCACCATGAAGCCGGTGATGTTCTGCAGGAACACGAGCGGCACGCCCCGCTGGTCGCACAGCTCGATGAAGTGCGCGCCCTTCATCGCCGACTCGGAAAAGAGCACGCCGTTGTTGGCGATGATGCCGACGGTGTGGCCGTGCAGCTGCGCGAAGCCCGTCACGAGCGTGTCGCCGTAGCCGGCCTTGAACTCGTGGAACTCGCTGCGGTCGACGATGCGGGCGATGATCTCGCGCGCGTCGTAGGGCGTCTGCAGGTCGGGCGGGATCGCGTCGTAGAGGGTCGACGGGTCGACCGCCGGCGCCTGCTCGTCGTCGAGCGCGCCGAGCGGCGCGTAGGCGAACCAGCCGAACCTCGCCTCCTTCGCGGGCACGGCGCCCGCCTCGGCCGCGCGATCGCCGGGCGGCAGCGCCGCCACCATGTCGCGCACGATCTCGAGCGCGTGCGCATCGTCGTCGGCGAGGTGGTCGACGACGCCCGAGACCTCGGCGTGCAGCACGCCGCCGCCGAGCGACTCGGCGTCGACGACCTCGCCCGTCGCCGCCTTCACGAGCGGCGGGCCGCCGAGGAAGATGGTGCCCTGGTTGCGCACGATCACCGTCTCGTCGCTCATCGCCGGCACGTAGGCGCCGCCGGCGGTCGACGAGCCCATCACGGCCGCGAGCTGCGGGATGCCGAGCGCCGAGAGCTGCGCCTGGTTGAAGAAGATGCGGCCGAAGTGCTCGCGGTCCGGGAACACCTCGTCCTGCATCGGCAGGAACGCGCCGCCCGAGTCGACGAGCGCGATGCACGGCAGGCGGTTCTCGCGCGCGATCTGCTGCGCCCGCAGGTGCTTCTTCACCGTCAGCGGGTAGTAGGTGCCGCCCTTGACGGTCGCGTCGTTCGCGATCACCATCACGGCCCGGCCGTGCACGAGGCCGATGCCCGCGACGACGCCCGCGCTCGGCGCATCCCCCGGCTCGCCCTCCGCAGCGTCGCCGTACACGCCCCACGCCGCGAGCGGCGCGACCTCGAGGAACGGGCTCCCCGGGTCGAGCAGCGCATCGATGCGGTCGCGGGCGAGCAGCTTGCCGCGCTCGACGTGGCGCTGCCGCGACGCCTCGGGGCCGCCGAGCGCCGCGCGGGCGAGGCGCTCGCGCAGCTCGCCGACCAGCTGCTCCATCGCGGCGCGGTTGGCGCGCGCCTCGTCGGAGGACGGGTCGACGCGGGTCGTGAGGGCGTGCATGCTCCTACCGTGCCACTCAGCGGGCCAGTGCGAGCGCAGGACGCTCCAGCACCGCCGCGATGTCGGCCAGGAAGCCGGCCGCCTCGCGCCCGTCGAGCACCCGGTGGTCGAACGAGACCGTCACCGTGCACACGTCGCGCAGCACGATCTCGCCGCCGTGCTCCCACGGCATCCGCCGGATCGCGCCGAGCGCGATGATCGCCGACTCCCCGGGGTTCAGGATCGGGATGCCGCCGTCGACGCCGAAGACGCCCACGTTCGAGATGGTGATGTTCGACGAGGTGAGCTCGGCCATCGACAGCGTGCCCTCGCGGGCGCGCGTCGCGCGGTCCTTGATCTGCGCGGTGAGCTCGAGCGCATCCATCGTCTCCGCCTCGTCGATCGAGGCGACCACGAGGCCGCGGTCGGTCGAGACGGCGATGCCGAGGTTGACGTGCGCGAAGCGCTCGAGCTCGTTCGTGTCGGCGTGGAACGACGCGGTCACGTCGGGCCAGCGCTTCGCGGCGAGCAGGATCGCGCGGCTCGCGAGCGCCAGGAACGACGCGTCGCCGGCCTTGGCGAGCGCGAGCGTCTCGGTCACGTCGACCTGGTGGAACGTGGCCGCGTGCGGCACCGTGAGCGCTGACTGCGTCATCGCGGCCGCCGTGTGCTTGCGCAGCCCCGTGACCTTCTCGCGCGTCGAGGCGGGCGCCTGCGCGGGGGCGGCGGATGCGGTGGCGACCGCGTCGAGGTCGGCGCGCGTCACGAGGCCGTCGGGCCCCGTCGGACGCACCGACTGCAGGTCGATGCCCCGCTCCTTCGCGAGCTTCCGCACCGGCGGCATGGCGCGGCGCTTGGCCGTGCCGGGCGCGGCGGCGCTCGCCCGCTCGTCGCGCACGAAGGGCTCGACGTCCCACGTGCGCTTCGCGCGGGTCGGCTTGCCGCCGTGCACGGTGATGTGGCCGACGAGCACCGACACCTTCTCGGGCTGCGCCTCGGGCGCGGGCTCGGCCTCGGCCTGCACCTCGGCGACCGAGTCGTCGGGGGTCGCGACCGGACCGCCCTCGGGCGACGGCGCGGGCGCCTCGCCCGCCGGCGCATCCGGGGCCTGGGCCGGCGCGTCGCCGGCGAGCTCGAAGTCGATGAGCGGCGCGCCCACGTCGACGGTCTCGCCCTCGGCGGCGTGCAGCTTGGCGATGGTGCCCTCGTAGGGGCTCGGCAGCTCGACGACCGCCTTGGCCGTCTCGATGTCGGCGAGCACCTGGTTGAGCTCGACCGAGTCGCCCTCGGCGACGCGCCAGGCGACGACCTCGCTCTCGGTGAGGCCCTCGCCGAGGTCGGGCAGCAGGAAGGTCTTCATCGGGCGGCCTCCAGGTCGAGCTCGGAGCGCGAGCTGCGGCGGCCGAGCGTGCGGTCGACCGCGTCGAGCAGGCGGTCGAGGCTCGGCAGGTAGTCGTGCTCGACGGCCGACGGCGGGTAGGGGGTGTCGTGGCCGGTGACGCGCTCGGGCGCCGCCTCGAGGCTCGAGAAGGCGCGCTCGACGACCGAGGTGATGAGCTCGCTCGAGACGGAGACCTCGCCCGGCGACTCGTGGGCGACGACCAGGCGGCCGGTGCGGCGCACGGAGTCGACGACCGTGTCGACGTCGAGCGGCGAGATGGCGCGGAGGTCGATGACCTCGATCTCGATGCCCTCGTCGGCGGCGGCGATCGCGGCGCGGAGCGCCGTCTCGACCGTCGGGCCGTAGGTCGCGATCGTCACATCGCGGCCGCTCGCGACGACGTTGGCCGTCTCGAGGTCGCGCGTGATCGTGCGGTCGACCTCGCCCTTCATGTAGTACTTGCCCTTGGGCTCGAAGAACAGCACCGGGTCGTCGCTCGCGATCGCGGCGCGCAGCGTCGAGTAGGCCTCCTGGGGCGTCGACGCGGTGACGACGCGCAGGCCCGCGGTGTGCGCGAAGTACGCCTCGGGCGACTCGGAGTGGTGCTCGACCGAGCCGATCGCGCCGCCGAAGGGCACGCGGATCGTGAGCGGCACGTTCACGCGCCCCTTCGAGCGGTAGCGGAGCTTCGCCACCTGGGCGACGATCTGGTCGAACGCCGGGTAGATGAAGCCGTCGAACTGGATCTCGGCGACCACGCGGAAGCCGCGGTAGCCCATGCCGATGGCGGTGCCGATGATGGCCGACTCGGCGAGCGGCGTGTCGATGACGCGCTCCTCGCCGAAGCGCGCCTGCAGCCCGTCGGTGACGCGGAAGACGCCGCCGAGCTTGCCGATGTCCTCGCCCATCAGCAGCACCCGGTCGTCGCCCTCGAGCGAGTCGGCGAGCGCCGCGTTGACGGCCTTCGCGAGCGTGAGCGTCTCGGTCATCGCTTCCCCTCGATGCTGGCGGCGAACGCGAGGTGCTCGGCGCGCTGGCGCTCGAGCCGCTTCGTCGGCTGCGCGTAGACGTGGTCGAAGATCTCCTCGGCGAGCGGCGGCTCGGCGTGCTCGGCGGCGGCGCGGAACTCCTTCGCGAGCTCGTCGGCGCGGATCTTCGCCTCGGCGCGCACGGCCTCCATGTTGGCGCCCATGCGCTCGAGCGCCCGCTCGACGCGGTCGATCGGGTCCTTCGCGACCCACTCCTCCACCTCCGCCTCGTCGCGGTAGCGCTTCGGGTCGTCGGTCGTGGTGTGCGGGCCGCGACGGTACGTGACGGCCTCGATGAAGGTGGGGCCGCCGCCGGTGCGGGCGCGCTCGAACGCGATGCGGGCGGCGGCGTGCATCGCGAGCACGTCGTTGCCGTCGACCCGCATCGACGGGATGCCGAAGCCGGTCGGCCGCAACGCGAGCGGCGTGCCCGACTGCACGCGCACGGGCTCCGAGATCGCGTACTGGTTGTTCTGGCAGAGGAAGACGACGGGCGCCTGGTAGGCCGCGGCCCACACCATCGCCTCGTTCACGTCGCCCTCGCTCGTCGCGCCGTCGCCGAAGCACGTGAGCGCCACGTCGTCGGAGCGGTCGATCTTGGAGGCCATCGCGAAGCCGGTGGCGTGCAGCGACTGCGCGCCGATGATGATCTGCGAGGGCGCCATGCGCACCTCGTGCGGGTCCCAGCCGCCGTGCGCGTAGGCCTTCCAGATGCGCGCGAACTCGCCCATGTCGACGCCGCGCAGCAGCGCGAAGCCGTGCTCGCGGTAGGAGCCGAAGACCCAGTCGTCGGCGCCGAGCGCGCGGGCGGGGCCGACCTGCGCGGCCTCCTGGCCCAGCAGCGGCGGCCACAGCACGAGGTGGCCCTGGCGCGTGAGGGCGAAGGCCTCGGTGTCGAGCCGGCGCACGCGCACCATGTCGACGTAGAGGTTGGTGAGCGCCGACTCATCGATGTCGGTGAGGTGCCCGTCGAGCACCTCGTTCGGCAGCCGGGTGCCGTCGAGGTCGAGCACGCGAAGCGGGCAGTCGAGGCCGACCGCGAGCGCGGGGTCGGGGGCTGGCACGGTGATCGACACGATCGAACCTCCTTGTTCGAAGCGCCTCGTGGGCGCCGGTCGGACCCGGCAGGCGGGTGCGCCCGCGGATCGTTGCTCGACGCTATCGCCGGTTCGCACTTCGCGCAATCTGCGACACGCCCGCTGCGCAGTCCGCGCATTCCCATGCGCGCATCCCTGCGCTAGATTGCGCAGCATGCGCATCGTCGATGACACCGACCGGAGGATCCTGCTCGAGCTCACGAGGCATCCGCGGATCACCAACGCCGCGATCGCCGAGCAGCTCGGCCTCGCCCGCAACACGGTGCAGAACCGCGTCGCCGCGCTCGAGGCGTCGGATGCGCTGCAGGGCTTCGACCGCCGGTTCCACGCGGCCGCGCTCGGCTACCCGCTCACGGTCTTCATGGCGACCCACGTCGACCAGCCGCGCATCGACCAGGTGGTCGAGCAGCTGCGGCAGATCCCCGAGGTCGTGCAGGCCTTCGGGCTCTCGGGCCAGGCCGACGTGCTCGTGCGCGCCGTCTGCCGCGACGCCGAGGACCTCTACCGCGTGAACAAGCTCGTGCTCGCGTGCGACGGCGTCGAGCGCACCGAGACGTGGCTGTCGATGGGCGAGCTCATCCCCTTCCGCCTCGCGCCGGTGCTCGAGCGCGACCTCGACCGCGGGTAAGGACCGTCGGCCGGAATGCCCGCGGGGCGCAGGCGTTGGATCGGGTGGAGGTGCACATGACCACGATCGACCTGCTGCCCGACGCCACCGACATGGGGCCCGTCATGCTCAAGACCGCGACGCTCTCGCGGCTCGTGCACTGGTACACCGCCGGCGTCGGCCTCGAGGTCGTCGCCGAGCGCCCGGGCGCCGTCGAGCTGGGCGTCGACGGCCGCACCCTGCTCGTGCTCGAGGAGGCGCCGGACCTCCGCGGACCGAACCCCGCCGACGCGGGGCTGTTCCACACCGCGATCCTCTACCCGACGCACGCGGCGCTCGCCGCCGCCGTCGTGCGCATGACGCAGATCCCGGGCATCCAGTTCGCCGGCACCGGCGACCACCACGTCTCCGAGGCGTTCTACTTCGCCGACCCCGACGGCAACGGCGTCGAGCTCTACGTCGACCGGCCGCGCGAGTCGTGGCAGTGGGCCGACGGGCACGTCTACATGACCACCGAGTTCATCGACCCCAACCGCTTCGTGCAGCAGCACCTCGACCGCGGCACCTTGGGCCAGGCGTCGGCCGCCCCCGTGGAGGCGAAGATCGGCCACGTGCACCTGCAGGTCGGCGACGTCGCCACTGCCCGCGCCTTCTACGTCGACGCGCTCGGCTTCGCCGAGACGGCGTCGCTCGGCAACACGGCGCTCTTCGTGAGCGCCGGCGGCTACCACCACCACATGGCCATGAACGTCTGGAACTCCCGCGGCGCGGGCCGCCGTGCCGACACGCTCGGCCTCGGCCGCGTCGAGATCCAGGTGCCGGACGCGGATGCGCTCGGCGCGGCCCGCGAGCGGCTCACGGCGCGCGGCGTGGCCGTCGCGGACGACGGCCGCGCGCTGCGCTTCGACGACCCCTGGGCGAACGTCATCACGCTGGTGCCCGCCATCGCCTGACGGGCCGGCGCTCGCGCGCCTTCTGGCCCGCGCATCCCCTGTCCCGGCTGCTCCCCGCTGAGTGGCGCCTCCCGACATCGAGTGGCGCCTCCGGCCACTGACTGACGGCTCCGGCGATCGAGTGGCGCGTCCCAGCATCGAGTGGCGCCACTCGATCGCGGGACGCGCCACTCGATCGCACAAGGCGCCACTCGATCGCACAAGGCGCCACTCGATCGCACAAGTCGCCACTCGATCGCGCGAAGCGCCACTCACGGCGGCGGATGCGCGTGGGTGGGCAGGCGGGCGCGCGCGGGCAGCGCGCGGCGCGCTACTCGGCGGCCGGGGCGGCCGCGTCGGGCAGCTGCAGGTCGACGACGCCGGCGTCTCGCCAGAGCCGCTCGAGCTGGTAGTACGTGCGCTCCTCCTCGTGGAAGATGTGCACGACGATGTCGGAGAAGTCGAGCAGCACCCAGCGGCCGTCAGCGCGGCCCTCGCGGCGCACCGGCTTCGCGCCGTCGAGGATCAGCGCATCCTCGATCTCGCGCGCGATGGCGCTCACCTGGCGCTCGTTGCGGCCCGTGGCGATGACGAACACGTCGGTCAGCGGCAGCTGGCCCGAGACGTCGAGGCCCACGATGTCGACGGCGAGCGCCTTGTCGGCGGCACGGGCGGCGGCGCGAGCGAGCTCGATCGCCTTCTGGTCGGCGCTCATCGAGCGCTCCCGGCGTTCAGAGCCAGCCCTGCGTCAGGGCGACCGTCAGGAATGCCCCGACGCCCACCACGAAGGCTCCCGCGCCGACGCCGATCGCGACCGGCCAGACGTTGGAGCGCTGCTTCTGCGGCGCGATCTGCACGCGCGCGTTCGCGTACGAGGAGACGGCCTTCGAGGCGCGCACGGGCGCCGTCTCGGGGCTCTGCACCTCGCCGTCGGCGACATCGCCGTCCACATCGCTCCCGTCGATCGAGGCGCTCCCGCGGCCGGACGACGCGAAGCCCTCCGGCACGTCGATGGAGCCGGTGACCAGCAGGCCGTCGTCGCCCTCGAGCTGGAACTCGGGGCTGTCGGAGCCGGCCGGCAGCACGAGCGCGTTGGCGGTGATCGACGAGGTCGACGAGCCGCCGCCCTCGCCCGCCACGCCCTGCTCGCGCAGGTCGGCGATGTGGTGCTCGGAGGTGTCGGAGACGACGTTGACGATCACCGGCAGGCGCATGGCCTGGCCGCGCGTCGGGCCGGTCGGCAGCGCCTCCTCGGCGCCGGCGGCCTCGGCGGCGCGGCGGCGGTCCTCGAGCTCGGCGGGCGTCGACTCGGCGACGCGGCGCGACGAGACGCGCGGCTGCTCGACGATGACCTCGTCGATCTCGAGGCTGTCGACCTCGTCGTCGTCGACGGTGTCGAGGCCCTGCACGTCGTCGACCTGCACGCTCGAGCGGCGTGCGGCCGAGGGTGCGGGCACGGATGCGCCGCTCGCCTCGGGTGCGTGCAGCTCGGCCTCGATCACGTCGGCCTCGGCCGCCTCGGCGGGCTCGACGCGATCCATGGCCACGGTCTCGGGCAGCTCGATGGGCGCCTGCTGGACGGGCACCGCCTGCGTGGGTGCCTCGGCGCCCTGCGGCTTGCGGCGACCGAAGAAGCGGCCCTGCGGCTTCTGCGGCGGCTCCTGCAGCGCGGGCTGCTCGGCCTCGCGGGCCTCCTCGGGCGCCGCGGGCACGCTCGGCGTCGAGTGCCGGCCCTCGCGGACCGGCGCTTCGCTCACCTGCGGCTGGGCTCCCTCGGCGGGGACGGGCGGGGTGCCGCCGTTGCGTGCGGCCTCGGCAGCGCGCTCGAGCTCTCGAAGCTGGCGCCGGGTGAGCGGCTGCCCTTCGTTCGCATCGGTCATGCTGTCAGTCTCCGGTACAAGTCGTGCTTGCTGATGTATTGAACCACTCCGTCTGGCACGAGATACCAGACCGGGTAGCCGGCGCGGACGCGCGCACGGCAATCGGTCGAGGATATCGCAAGTGCGGGGATCTCCAGCTCGGAGACGCGGTCCGGCGGATATCCGGAGATCGACAGGTGGTGCCCCGGACGCGTGACGGCGACGAAGTGCGCGAGCTGCCAGAGCTCATCCGCGTCCTTCCACCCCACGATCGACGCGAACGCATCCGCGCCCGTGATGAAGAACAGCTCGGCGTCGGGGTGCTGCACGCGCATGTCGCGCAGCGTGTCGATCGTGTAGGTGGGGCCGTCGCGGTCGATGTCGACGCGGCTGACCTTGAACCGCGGGTTCGAGGCGGTCGCCACGACCGTCATGAGGTAGCGGTCCTCGCTCGGCGAGACCTTGCGCTTCTGGTACGGCTCGCCGGTCGGCACGAACACGACCTCGTCGAGCGCGAAGTGGTGGGCCACCTCGCTCGCCGCCACCAGGTGCCCGTGGTGGATGGGGTCGAACGTGCCGCCCATGATGCCCAGGCGGCGACGGCGCTGCGGCACGTCGGCTGCGTCAGGCGTGGTCGGAGCCGTGCACGTCGCCGGGCGCGCGGTGCGCGACGTCGCGGAAGGAGCGCAGCACGATCGCCGAGATGAGGAACACCGCAGCGGTGATGCCGCCGGCGATGTAGGCGCCGAGCTCGCTCTCGGACTCCGCCGCAGCAGCAGCGGCGAGCGTCGTCGCGCTCAGGAATGTCAGCGTCATGGAAGCCTCCGATCGACTCCCACTCTAGCGCGGCTCACGCGCGCACCTGGCCCGTGCCGCGCACGATCCACTTGGTGCTCGTGAGCTCCGGGAGCCCCATCGGGCCGCGCGCGTGCGCCTTCTGCGTCGAGATGCCGACCTCCGCGCCGAAGCCGAACTCGCCGCCGTCGGTGAACCGGGTGGATGCGTTGTGCATGACGACCGCCGAGTCGACCTCCGCGAGGAACCGGTCCGCCGCATCCGCGTCGTCGGTGATGATCGTGTCGGTGTGGTGGGTGCCGAAGGCGTTGACGTGCTCGATCGCCGCGCGCACGTCGTCGACGACGCCGATCGCGACGTCCATCGAGAGGTGCTCGGTCGACCAGCCCTGCTCCCCCAGCGGCTCGGGCGCGTCGACGCCGGGCAGCGGTGCGTCGGCGTGGATGGTGACGCCCGCCGCTCGCATCGCGTCGGCGATCGCCGGCACCGCCGTCTCGGCGATGTCGCGGTGCACGAGCACCGTCTCGAGGGAGTTGCAGACGCTCGTGCGCTGCGTCTTGGCGTTCAGCAGGATCTCGAGCGCCATGGGCAGGCTCGCCGCGCGGTCGACGAAGGCGTGCACGACGCCGGCGCCCGTCTCGATGACGGGCACGGTCGACTCGGTGACGACCCGCTCGATGAGCGCGGCGCTCCCCCGCGGCACGAGCAGGTCGACGAGCCCGCGGGCGCGCATGAGGCGCCCGGCGCCGTCGCGGCCGAAGCGGTCGATCGTCTGCACGGCCGCGCGCGGGAGGCCCGACGCCTCGATCGCGTCCTGCATCGTGGCGACGAGCACCGCGTTCGTGCGCTCGGCCGCCGAGCCGCCGCGCAGCACGACCGCGTTGCCCGAGCCGAGGGCGATGCACGCGAGGTCGACCGTGACGTTGGGGCGGGCCTCGTAGATGACGCCGATGACGCCGAAGGGCACGCGCACCTCGGTGAGCTCGAGCCCGTTCGGCAGCGTGCGCTCGCGCAGCACCTCGCCGATCGGGTCGGGCAGGGCTGCGAGCTGGCGGGCGGCCGCGGCGAGCGCGGCGATGCGGGCCTCGTCGAGCAGCAGCCGGTCGAGCAGGCCCGAGGCGAGGCCGCCGGCGCGGCCGCGCTCGAGGTCCTCGGCGTTCGCGGCGAGGATCGCGGCGCCCGCGCGCTCGATGGCGTCGGCGATCGCGGTGATCGCGGCGTGGCGCCGCTCGGCGGGCGCGACGCCGAGCTCGCGGGAGGCGCGCTTGGCGTCGGTCAGGAGCCGGTCGAGGTCATCGGGCATGCCTCGATCCTAGGAGCGGGCGGATGCGCGGGGGCGCCTCGTGCGGGATGGTCTCGACTCGTCGGCCCGGAGGGCCGACGGCTCGACCGGCGGAGGGGCGGCCGACGGCTCGGCCAGTGGGATCAGTGCTCGGGGGCGGGGTTCGGCTCGAACTCGGTGCCGAGCCGCTCGCCCGCGATGAGGCGCTCGAGCAGCGGCGTCGCCGTGACCGTCACCCGGACGCCCGCGTCGGCGGCGAGCCGCGCCGCATCCACCTTCGTCATCGCCCCGCCGGAGCCGATGTGCGAGCCGCTCGCGCCGAGCCTGACGCCTTCCATCGGGTCGCCGTACGCGACGCGGTGGATGGGCTCGGAACCCGGCTCGTCGGGCGGCGCCGTGCGGAGCGCCTCGATGTCGGAGAGCAGGATGAGCCGGTCGGCGCGCACGAGCCGGGCCACGAGGGCCGCGAGCCGGTCGTTGTCGCCGAAGCGGATCTCGTGCGTCGCGACCGTGTCGTTCTCGTTGACGATCGGCAGCATGCGCAGCTCGAGCAGCCGCTCGAGGGCGTTGCGCGCGTTGACGCGGTGCGAGTCCATGTCCATGTCGGACGCGGTGAGCAGGATCTGCGCCGCGACGAGCTCGTGCCGCGACAGGCTCCGCTGGTAGCGGTTCATGAGCACGTTCTGCCCGACGGCCGCGGCGGCCTGCTGCATGGGCAGGTCGGCGGGGCGCGCGTCGAGGCCGAGGAACGGCATGCCCGTCGAGATCGCGCCCGAGGAGACGAGGATCACCTCGCCCGCCCGGTGCAGGCGCGCGAGCCCGTCGACGAGCGGCTCGATCTGACCCCGGCGGTCGCCGGAGATCGACGACGAGCCGACCTTGACGACGATGCGCTGCGCGACCGAGAGGTCGAGCGAGGTCATGCCTCGTCGTCCCAGCGCTGCACCTCGAACCCCTCGTCGTCGGTCCAGATGCCGGCGTCGCGCTCGCCCTTGAGGTCGTCGCGCGCCGCCTGCTTCGCGTCCATCTGGCGGTGGTACTCGGCGCGGCGCTCGGCCGTCGTGCGGCGGTCGTTGCGGTCGAGCCGCGGATCGGTGCCGCGGTTGCCGACGAGCTCGGCGGCGGATGCGATGGTCGGCTCCCAGTCGAAGACGATGCCGGCGCCGGGGCCGATGACGACGGTCGCGCCCGCGACCGCGCCTGCCTTGAGCAGCGCATCCTCGGTGCCGAGCTTCGCGAGCCGGTCGGCGAGGTAGCCGACGGCCTCGTCGTTGCGGAAGTCGGTCTGCGCGACCCACCGCTCGGGCTTCGCGCCCAGGATGCGGTAGACGGGGCCCTCGTGGGAGCCCTCGACCTTGACGACGAAGCCGGCGTCGTCGATCGCCTTGGGGCGCAGCACGATGCGCTCGGGCACCGGCTCGGCGGCCTTCGCGGCCCGGTCGGCCTCGACGATCTCGGCGAGCGCGAACGACAGCTCGCGCAGGCCACGGTGCGCGACCGTCGAGATCTCGAAGACGCGGTAGCCCATGGCCTCGATGTCGGCGCGCACGAACGCGGCGAGCTCGGCGGCCTCGGGCACGTCGATCTTGTTGAGCGCGACGAGCTGCTGGCGCTCGAGCAGCGGCGTCTGACCCTCCGGCACCGGGTACGCCTCGAGCTCGCGGCGGATGACCTGCAGGTCGCTCACCGGGTCGCGGCCGGGCTCGAGCGTGGCGCAGTCGATGACGTGCAGCAGCGCCGAGCAGCGCTCGACGTGGCGCAGGAACTCGAGCCCGAGCCCCTTGCCCTCGCTCGCGCCCTCGATGAGGCCGGGCACGTCGGCGATCGTGTAGCGCGTCTGGCCCGACTCGACGACGCCGAGGTTGGGGTGCAGCGTCGTGAACGGGTAGTCGGCGATCTTCGGCCGCGCGGCCGACATCGCGGCGACGAGGCTCGACTTGCCGGCGCTCGGGAAGCCCACGAGCGCGACGTCGGCGACGGTCTTCAGCTCGAGGGTGATGTCGCCCTCGAAGCCGGGGGTGCCGAGCAGCGCGAAGCCGGGCGCCTTGCGCTTGGTGTTCGACAGCGCGGCGTTGCCGAGCCCGCCCTGGCCTCCGGCCGCGACGACGAGCCGCATGCCCGCCTGTGCGAGGTCGGCGAGCTGCTCGCCCGACGCATCCGTCACCACCGTGCCGACCGGCACGGGCAGCTCGAGGTCGGCGCCGGAGGTGCCCGAGCGGTGGTCGCCCATGCCGGGCTGGCCGTTCTCGCTCGCGCGGTGCGGCGCGCGGTGGTAGCCGAGCAGGGTCGTCACCTGCGGGTTGGCGACCAGCACGATGTCGCCGCCGTCGCCGCCGTTGCCGCCGTCGGGGCCCGCGAGGGGCTTGAACTTCTCGCGCTTCACGGAGACGCAGCCGTGACCGCCGTGACCGGCGCGCAGATGCAGCGTCACCTGATCGACGAACGTCGCCATGGCATGCCTCCTTCGATGCGAGAACGGGGCGGGCCGAAGCCCGCCCCGTTCATCGGGTGTCTGTGTGTCGTCAGCCTGCGGCGACGATGTTGACGACCTTGCGGCCGCCCTTCTGGCCGAACTCCACGGCGCCCGCCTCGAGGGCGAACAGCGTGTCGTCGCCACCGCGGCCGACGTTGGCGCCGGGGTGGAAGTGCGTGCCGCGCTGGCGGACGATGATCTCGCCGGCCTTGACGACCTGGCCGCCGAAGCGCTTCACGCCGAGGCGCTGCGCGTTCGAGTCACGGCCGTTGCGGGTGGACGATGCGCCCTTCTTGTGTGCCATGTCTGGAGCCCCTTACTTGATCTCGGTGACCTTGAGGCGCGTGAGCTCCGAGCGGTGGCCCATGCGGCGCTTGTAGCCGGTCTTGTTGCGGTAGTGCTGGATGCGGATCTTGGGGCCGCGCAGGTCGGTCACGACCTCGGCCGTGATCTTCACCTTGGCGAGCGCGTCGACATCGGTCGTCACCTTGTCGCCGTCGACGAGCAGCACGGGGGCCAGCTCGACGTTGCCGTTGTCGTCGCCGGCGATGCGGTCGACGACGAGCACGGTGCCGACCTCGACCTTCTCCTGCCGGCCGCCGGCGCGCACGATTGCGTACACCACGTTGGATCCTCACTGTTGGAACGACTCCCGGCAGGGCCGGGACGAAGCTTGTGGCGCGCGCGAGATCGCGACCTGCACCAGCGGACAACGATACAGGCACGCGGCGCCTGCGGTCAACATGACGACGAGACTCACGTGAAGTGCCCGCGACAGGTTTGCGGTGCCTCACGTAGGAATGCCCGCGAAACTCTGAGGGCATGGGATGCGAGTTGTCGATGCAGGCTCGAGCGGAGATCACGGCCAAGTACGCGCGGGCGTACCTGCGGGCGTCGAAGGCGGAGAAGTCGCAGCTGCTCAACGAGATCGAAGCGGTGACGGGATGGACGCGCGACAACGCGCGGCGGCGGCTGCGGGCGGCCGCGAAGCCCCGCGCGGCGCGGCCGGGGAAGCGGAAGCGGGCCAGGAAGTACTCGTACGACGCGCTCAAGGTGCTGCAGCGCGTCTGGGCCATCTCCGGCGGCTCCTGCGGCAAATACCTCGTGGTCGCGATGGAGCCGCTGCTGGACGCGCTCGAGCGGCACGGCGAGCTCGTGCACGGCAAGGAGCGCTATTCGCCCGCGGTCCGCGCCGAGCTGCTGGCGATGTCGCCGGCGACGATCGACCGCTACCTGCGACCGGCGCGCGAGCGAGACCCGCTGCGGGGGTTGAGCTCGACCAAGCCATCGCCGCTGCTGCGCTCGTCGATCACGATCCGCCGCGCCGGCGACGAGGTCGAGGACGAGCCGGGCTTCTTCGAAGTCGATACCGTCGCGCACTGCGGGCCGACCCTCAAGGGCGAGTTCTGCCGCACGGTGAACCTCACCGACATGCGCCTCGGCTGGGTCCACACCCGCTCGATGCGCAACAACGCGGCCGTGCACGTGCTGGCCGTCATGAACAGCGCGATCGAGGCGATCCCGTTCGCGGTCACCGGTCTCGACTTCGACAACGGCGGCGAGTTCATCAACCACGACCTCGTCAACTGGGCCGCCGACCGCCACATCTTCTTCACCCGCGGCCGCCCCTACCGCAAGAACGACCAGGCCACGATCGAGTCCAAGAACGGCCACCTCGTGCGCGCCTACGCGTTCCACTGGCGCTACGACACCCCCGAAGCGCTCCGGCTCCTCAACCAGCTATGGCCGCTGGTGAACGACCGCTTCAACTACTTCCTGCCCACGAAGAAGCCCATCGGCTGGTCCACCGACCGCTCCGGCCGACGCCGCCGCGACTACGACGACCCGCGCATCCCGTTCAACCGCCTGCTCGCCGCCGGCGTGCTCTCTCCCGCGCAAGAAGCCGAACTGCGCGCCTACCGCGACAGCCTCAACCCGGCCGAGCTCGCTCGCCGCATCCAAACCATCCAGGACCGGCTCGTAGCGATCGCCCGCGAACCCACGCTCAAGCTCGCCGCCAGCCTCCAACAGCCACTGCCCGACACCGCTCGAGGCGTGAAGCTGCGCCGAGCCAGCTGACCACACACGCGGGCATTCCTACGTGAGGCACCGCTTCACGCACGCGGGCATATTGACATGAGGCACCTCGCATGACCGCCCGCGTGGCGCCCGCTACCGTGGGCGGATGGCGATCCTCGTCGACGACCCGCTGTGGCCGAACCACGGCACGCTGTGGGCGCACCTCATCAGCGACGCGTCGCTCGACGAGCTGCACGCCTTCGCGCGGGCCGCCGGCATCCCGTCGCGCGGCTTCGACCACGACCACTACGACGTGCCCGCCGAGCGCATCGACGCGCTCGTCGCGATGGGCGCCGAGCGCGTGCCCCCGAAGGAGCTCGTGCGCCGGCTCATCGCGAGCGGGCTGCGCGTGAAGGAGCGCGACCGGCCGCACTAGCCCGGTCGCGCCCCGTCGCGTCAGCGGTTCGAGTCGTCGGGCTTCGCCGTGATGACGCCCGAGGAGGCGCGGCGCGAGCGCCGTGCCGCCTTGCCGGTGCCGGGCGCCGGCGCGGCGAGCGCGTCGAGCGCGCTGCCCAGCAGGCCGTCGAGGTCGCCCTCGGTGGCCTTCGGCGCGGGCGCCTCGTGCACGGGCTCGAGGGGGATGTCGAGGATCGTGACGATCGGCTCGGCGGCGACGGCCTCGACCGCCTCCTTCGAGGGCGCGACGATGCCCGACGGCTGCTCGCCCGACGGCTGCTGCACGGGCTGCTGCGCCGCGGGCTGCTCGCCCGCAGGCTGCTCGCCCGCAGGGTGCTCGCCCTCGTGCGGGCGCCCCTTGCCCGCGGAGGCGATCTGCGACAGCCCCTTGCGGAGGTCGTCGGTGATCGCGTGCGTGCCGCCGGCGCCCTGCTGGTGCTGCTGGTGCTGCTCGGCCTGCTGCTGGTCGGCCTGCTTGCCGCGGCGCCCGCGGCGGCCGCCGCTGCTGCCGTTGCCGCCGGCGTCGGACTGCTGCTGGCGCTGCGGCTTCGAGACGGGCTCGTGGTGCACGATGATGCCGCGGCCGGCGCAGACCTCGCACTGCTCGGAGTAGGACTCGAGCAGCCCGAGGCCGAGCTTCTTGCGCGTCATCTGCACGAGGCCGAGGCTCGTCACCTCTGCCACCTGGTGCTTCGTGCGGTCGCGGCTCAAGCACTCGATGAGGCGCCGCTGCACGAGGTCGCGGTTCGACTCGAGCACCATGTCGATGAAGTCGATCACGATGATGCCGCCGATGTCGCGCAGGCGCAGCTGGCGCACGATCTCCTCGGCCGCCTCGAGGTTGTTCTTGGTGACCGTCTCCTCGAGGTTGCCGCCGGCGCCCACGAAGCGGCCGGTGTTCACGTCGACGACGGTCATCGCCTCGGTGCGGTCGATGACGAGCGAGCCGCCCGAGGGCAGCCACACCTTGCGGTCGAGCGCCTTGTCGATCTGCTCGGCGATGCGGAAGTGGTCGAACGGGTCGTCGGTGCCCTCGTAGGCCTCGACGCGGTCGAGCAGGTCGGGCGCGATGGCCTCGAGGTACTCGCGGATCGTGGTGAGCGCCTCGGAGCCCTGGATGACGAGCTTGTGGAAGTCCTCGTTGAAGACGTCGCGCACGATCTTGACGAGCAGGTCGGGCTCCGCGTGCAGCCGCTGCGGCGCGGTGCCGGAGGTCTTCTGCTGCTGGATGCGCTCCCACTGGCGGGTGAGGCGCTCGACGTCGCGCGTGAGCTGATCCTCGGTCGCGCCCTCGGCGGCGGTGCGCACGATGACGCCGACGCCCTCCGGCAGCACCTGCTTGAGGATCTTCTTCAGGCGGGCGCGCTCGGTGTCGGGGAGCTTGCGCGAGATGCCGTTCATCGAGCCGCCGGGCACCGACACGAGGTAGCGGCCGGGCAGCGAGATCTGGCTCGTGAGGCGGGCGCCCTTGTGGCCGACCGGATCCTTCGTCACCTGCACGAGCACGGTGTCGCCGGGCTTCAGCGCCAGCTCGATCTTGCGCGGCTGGCCCTCGAGCTCGGCCGCGTCCCAGTCGACCTCGCCCGAGTAGAGCACGGCGTTGCGGCCGCGGCCGATGTCGACGAAGGCGGCCTCCATGCTCGGCAGCACGTTCTGCACGCGGCCGAGGTAGACGTTGCCGATCAGGCTCGACTCGGAGGCCTTGGCGACGTAGTGCTCGACGAGCACGCCGTCCTCGAGCACCGCGAGCTGCACGCGGTCGTGCTTCGAGCGCACGATCATCTGGCGCTCGACGGCCTCGCGCCGGGCGAGGAACTCGGTCTCGGTCACCACCGTGCGGCGGCGGCCCGCGTCGCGACCCTCGCGGCGGCGCTGGCGCTTCGCCTCGAGCCGGGTGGAGCCGCGCACCTTCTGCGGCTCGGTGATGAGCGGCTTCTCCTCCTCGACGTCGCCGCCGCGACGGCGCGACCGGGAGCGCGTGCGAGAGCGGCTGCGACGGCCCCCTTGCGGCTCGTCGTCGTCCTCGTCCTCGTCGTCGTCGTCCTCCTCGTCGCGCAGCGACGGCAGGGCGGGCAGCGCCGCGAGGTCGGGCGCGTGGAAGAGCAGGCCGAACGGCCCCGTCGGCACCTCGGGCAGCGCGAGCGCGGCGGCCAGCGGGTCGTCGGAGGCCGAGTCCTGCGCGCCGGCGTCCGGCGCCGGGGCCGCGGGGTCGGTGAGACCGGGCTCGTGGCCGGGCTCCTGCTCCCCCGCCGCGACAGGAGCGGCGGCCTCGGCGGTCGGCTCGGCGGCGGGCTCGGCACCCTGGTCGTCGGCCACCGGCGCCTGCGCCGGGGCGTCGGCCGACGCATCCGCCGCCGCGTCGGCCTCGGCCGCCGGCGCCGTCCTGCGCGTGGTCGCCCGCTTGCGCTTGGGCCTCTGCGCCTCGGGCGCCTCGGCCTGCTGCACCTCGGCCTGCGCCTCGGTGGCCTGCTGCGCCTCGGCCGTGCCGGTCTGCTGTGCTGTGCCCTCTGCCTCTGCGGGGAGGGTCGTGTCGTCGTTCACCATCGCTGGCGCGCTCCTGCCGCAACCGGCGCCGCCGGTCGCCATCTCGCTCGCGACCGGGGCGCGCCCCGGCGCGAATCCTTCCTGACACCCCCTCGCGGGGATGGCCCGGGCTAGGCGTGCTGCCCGGAAAACCTGTGTGAGCGCCCGTCGGGCGCGCTGCGGGGAAGTCTACCCCACGAGCGCTGCGGGCTCAGGGCAGCACGACGCGCACCGCGAGGGCGACGAACGCGACCGCCGCGACGAGCGTGCCGACGATCGCAGGCCAGCCGTGCGGCTGCACGCGGCGCCCGATGCGCGCGCCGAGCAGCACGACCGCCGTGAGGTAGAGGCCCGAGACCGCCTCGAGGATCAGCATCATCACGAGCAGGTCGCCGAGCGGCGTCGGCGACGCGGGGTCGATGAACTGCACGAAGAACGACGCGAAGAAGAGGATCGCCTTCGGGTTCAGCAGGCTCGTGACGAGCGCCGTGCGGAAGGGCGCGAGCCGCGGGTGGGCGATGATCGGGTTGGGCGCGGTGAGCGGATGCGTAGGGTTCTCGGTCGCTGCGGGCTCGGCCCGGCGGGCCATGCGGGCGCGGATGCGCGCGACGGCGCTGCGGACGAGCCCGACCGCGAGCCAGCAGAGGTAGAGGGCGCCGGCCCAGGTGAGCGCGGTGAAGACGACCGGGTTGGCCGAGAGCGCCTGCGCCGAGAGCACCGCGAGCACCATGAGCACCGCGTCGCCGAGGAAGACGCCCAGCATCGCGCGGAACCCGGCGCGCGTGCCCGCCCGCAGCGCGCTCGTCGCGACGTAGAGGCTGTTGGCGCCCGGCAGCAGCACGATGACGACCACGCCGGCGGTGAAGGCGGCGATCGTCGCCGCGTCGAGGCTCACGAGCGCGCCCGACTGACAGAATGGTGCGCAGGAGGCTCCATGAACCCGTCACGTCCTGCCCACATCGCTGCGCCTGTCTGGCTCGGCGTGCTGCTGATCGTCACCGGGCTCGCGGGCCTGCTCGGCGCGTTCTCACTCTCGGTGGAGCGCATCGAGCTGCTGCTGAACCCCGAGGCGGCGCTCAGCTGCGACCTCAACCCGTTCCTGTCGTGCTCGGGCGCGATGGAGTCGGCGCAGGGGCGCCTGTTCGGCTTCCCGAACCCGTTCCTGGGCCTCATGGCGTTCCCCGCTCCGATCATCATGGGGGCGCTGACGCTCGGCCGCGTCGCGATGCCGCGCTGGGTGTGGACGGTCTTCTCGATCGGCGTGCTCGGCGGTATGGCGATCGTGCTGTTTCTGGCGCAGCAGTCGATCTTCGTGCTCGGCTTCGTCTGCCCGTGGTGCTTCCTGGTCTGGATGGCGATGTACGCGATGGCGTTCCCGCTCTGGACGTGGGCCTTCGGCGCCGGCGCGCTCCCCGCGCCTGCGGGGCTGCGGCGCACCGCGGCGCGCTTCTCGTCGTGGGGCTGGGTGCTGTCGCTCGCGCTCGCCGTGATCGTCGTGCTGACGATCATGGTCGTGCTGCCGGGCATCCCCCGGTTCCTGTTCGCCTTCTAGCGGCGGGCGCCGGGGCGCTCAGCCGAACCAGAGCGCGAGCTCGCGCTCGGCCGACTCCTCCGAGTCGGAGCCGTGCACGAGGTTCTGCTGCACCTTGAGGCCCCAGTCGCGGCCGAGGTCGCCGCGGATCGTGCCGGGCGCGGCCGTCGTCGGGTCGGTCGTGCCGGCGAGCGAGCGGAAGCCCTCGATGACGCGGTCGCCCTCGAGGCGGATCGCGACCGACGGGCCCGAGAGCATGAACTCGACGAGCGGCTCGAAGAACGGCTTGCCCTGGTGCTCGGCGTAGTGCTCCGCGAGCAGCGCGCGCTCGGGCTGCACCATGCGCAGGTCGGCGACGCGGTAGCCCTTGGCCTCGATGCGGGCCAGGATGGCCCCGGTCAGCTGGCGCTGGACGCCGTCGGGCTTGATGAGGACGAGGGTGCTCTGCATGCCTGCCAGCCTACCGACGCCGCACCGCCTCAGCTGCCGGGGGCGCCCCTCGGGTCGAGCCCCGCCGCGCGCCGCTGGCGCTCGATCCCGCGCGCCTTCACGAAGCAGAAGATCCACAGCCCGACGAGGATGAGCGCGACGACGCCCCACACCGGCTCGAAGACCGTCAGCGCCGCGACGGCCGCCTGCACCGCGAGGCTCACGACCCAGCCCCACGGGTGCCGCAGCAGCGGCATCGTGGCGATGAGCAGCACGCCGACGACCGCGAACGCCGTCGGCGCCGGCCAGTCGCGCGTGACGCCCCAGGACGCGAGCGCGCCGAAGACGATGCCAGCCGCCTGCAGCCCGTGCACGATGCGCAGCAGCGACTCCATCGCGCCGCGCGCCGGGCGGGCCCGCCGCTCGCGGGGGCTCACCGCTGCTCCTCGTCGGTGACCTCGACGGTGGCCGCCTGCCGCCGCGCATCCGGCCGCACGAGCCAGCCCGCCTCGCGGGCGTGGCCGAGCACGTCGCCGAGCAGGGTGATCGAGCCGGTCACGACGACGGCGCCGCCGCGGTCGGCCGCGCTCTCGCGCGCGGTCTCGACGGCGGTGCCGAGCTCGGGCTCCACGAGCACGCGGTCGGCGCCGAGCACCGCCACGGCCTGCGCCGCGAGGTCGTCGGCGGGCAGGGCGCGCTCCGAGCGCGACTGCGTGACGACCACCTCGTCGATGACCGGCTCGAGCGCCTCGAGCACGCCCGTCACGTCCTTGCCGACGAGCACCCCGAGCACGAGCGTGACCCGCTCGAGGCCGAAGAACTCCCCGAGCGCCGCCCGCAGCGCGGTCGCGCCGTGCGGGTTGTGCGCCGCGTCGAGGATCACGAGCGGCTGCGAGCCGATCACGTCGAGCCGGCCCGGCGAGGTCGCCGCGGCGAAGCCGTCGGCGAGCACCTGCGCGGTCATCGGCTGGCCGCCGCCGCCGAGGAACGCCTCGACCGCGACGAGCGCGAGCGCCGCGTTGGCGCCCTGGTGCGCGCCGAGCAGCGGCACGAGCTGGTCGATGTACTCGGCCGCGAGCCCGCGCACGGTGATGAGCTGGCCGCCGACCGCGACCGCCTGCGCGGAGAGCGCGAAGTCGCGGCCCTCGACGAGCAGCCGGGCACCCACCTCGGCGGCGCGTGCCTCGAGCACCGCGAGCGCCTCGGGCGCCTGCGCGGCGCTCACGACGATCGCGTCGGGCTTGATGATCCCGGCCTTCTCGCGCGCGATGGCCTCGACCGTCGTACCGAGCCGGTTCGTGTGGTCGAGGGCGATCGGCGTGATCACCGCGACGTCGCCGTCGGCGACGTTCGTGGAGTCCCACGTGCCGCCCATGCCGACCTCGAGCACCGCGACGTCGACCGGCGCATCCGCCATGATCGCGAGCGCGAGCACGGTGAACGCCTCGAAGAACGTGAGCCGGCGCTCGCCCGCCGCCTCGAGCTCGGCGTCGACCATCTCGAGGAACGGCGCGACGTCGTCGTAGCCGCGCGCGAACGCCTCGTCGGAGACGGGCTCGCCGTCGAGCATGATGCGCTCGTTGACCCGCTCGAGGTGGGGGCTCGTCAGCACGCCCGTGCGGAGCCCGTGCGCGCGCAGCAGCGCGTCGGCGATGCGGGCGGTCGAGCCCTTGCCGTTCGTGCCGGTGATGTGGATGACGCGGAACGCGCGCTGCGGGTCTCCCAGCAGCTCGACCGCGCGCCGCGTCGCCTCGATGCGCGGCTCGACCGCCTGCTCGCCCGCGCGCGCCAGCAGCGCCTCGTAGGCGGCCTGCGCCGCCTCGCGGTGCTCGAGCGCCTCGAGGATCCGGTCGTCGATGCTGTCGTCGGCCATGCCCGCGCCGTCCTCCGTCATGCCGCCGTCCTCGGTCATCCCTGCGTCCCCCGTCATGCCTGCGCCCTCTCGAGGGCGATCGCGAGCGGCGAGCCGTCGCCGACGCGGTGCGCCGTGCGCCCGTCGGCGAGCTCGCCCATCGTGTCGTCGACGCGCTCGAGCTCGAGCTCGAGCGCCAGGGTCTCCCCCATCACGAGCGCGCGGTTCGCCTCGAGCGCCGCGACGCCGTGCGCGTCGGAGCCGAGCCGCAGCCGGATGCGGTCGCTCACGTCGAGGCCGGCCTCCTTGCGCGCCTGCTGCACGGCCCGCACGACGTCGCGCGCGAGCCCCTCGGCCTCGAGCTCGGGCGTGGTCGCCGTGTCGAGCACGACGAAGCCGCCGCCGGGCAGGAAGCCCACCGCGGCCGTCTCGTCGGCCACCTCGAGCGCGAGCTCGAACTCGCCCTCGGCGAGCTCGATGCCGCCCGCGACGACGGTCTCGCCGTCGACCGACCAGTCGCCCGCGCGAGCGGCTTGGATGGCGCGCTGCACGTCCTTGCCGAGGCGCGGGCCGGCGGCGCGCGCGTTGACCTGCAGGCGCCGCGAGATGCCGTACCGCTCGAGCGCGTCGGGCCCCGCCTCCTCGAGCACGACCTCCCGCACGTTCAGCTCGTCCTGCAGCACCGCGCGGAACGGCGCGACGTCGACCGCGCCGACCACGGTGAGGGTGGGCAGCGGCAGCCGGACGCGCTTGCGCGCCTGCTTGCGCAGGGCGTTGCCGACGCTCGCGATGGCGCGCACCGCATCCATCTGCGCGACGAGCGCGTCGTCGGCGGGCAGCTGCTCGGCGTCGGGCCAGTCGGCCAGGTGCACCGAGCGGCCGCCGGTGAGGCCCTTCCAGACCTCCTCCGTCACGAGCGGCGAGAGCGGCGCGGCGAGCCGGGTGAGCGTCTCGAGCACCGTGTGCAGCGTGTCGAACGCCTCGCTGCCGGAGCCGTCGGTGGCGACGCCCTCCCAGAACCGGTCGCGCGAGCGGCGCACGTACCAGTTCGTGAGCACGTCGAGCAGCTCGCGCACCGCGAGCGTCGCGCCCGTCGCGTCGAGCCGCTCGAGGCTCTCGGTCGCGGTGACGACGGTCTCGCGCAGCTTCGCGAGGATGTAGCGGTCGAGCACGTCGGCGGATGCGGTGGAGCGCTTCGCGACGTACGGCGCGCCGTCCTGCGCGCGGTTGGCGTAGGTGGCGAAGAAGTACCAGGTCGACCACAGCGGCAGGTGGAACTGCCGCAGCGCCTCGCGGATGCCCTCCTCCGAGACGACGAAGTTGCCGCCCCGCAGGATCGAGCCCTGCAGCAGGTTCCAGCGCACCGCATCCGACCCGTAGGCGTCGAACGACTCGTTGACGTCGGGGTAGTTGCGGCGCGACTTCGACGCCTTGAAGCCGTCGTCGCCGAGGATGATGCCGTGGCTGATGACGTTCTCGAACGCCGGCCGCCCGAAGAGCGCCACCGAGAGCACGTGCAGCACGTAGAACCAGCCGCGCGTCTGCCCGATGTACTCGACGATGTAGTCGGCGGGGCTGTGGCTGTCGAACCACGCCTCGTTCTCGAACGGGTAGTGCACCTGCGCGAAGGGCATCGAGCCCGAGTCGAACCACACGTCGAGCACGTCGGGGATGCGCCGCATGGTGCTGCGCCCCGTCGGGTCGTCGGGGTTCGGGCGGGTCAGCTCGTCGATCGCGGGCCGGTGCAGGTCGGTGGGGCGCACGCCGAAGTCGCGCTCGAGCTCGTCGAGCGAGCCGTACACGTCGACGCGCGGGTGGTTCGGGTCGTCGCTCTTCCACACCGGGATGGGGCTGCCCCAGTAGCGGTTGCGGCTGATCGACCAGTCGCGCGCGCCCTCGAGCCACTTGCCGAACTGCCCGTGCTTGACGTTCTCGGGCACCCAGGTGATCTGCTCGTTGGCGGCGAGCAGGTCGTCCTTGATCTCGGTCACCCGCACGAACCAGCTCGAGACGGCCTTGTAGATGAGCGGGTTGCGGCAGCGCCAGCAGTGCGGGTACGAGTGCACGTAGGAGGCCTGGCGCAGCACGCGGCCGGCGTCCTTCAGCAGCTTCGACAGCGGCTTGTTCGCGTCGAACACCTGCTGGCCGGCGACCGGCGCGACGACGTCGAGGAACCGGCCGCCGTCGTCGACGGAGAGGATGGTGGGGATGCCCGCGGCGTTCGAGACCCGCTGGTCGTCCTCGCCGTAGGCGGGCGCCTGGTGCACGATGCCGGTGCCCTCGCCGGTCGCGACGTAGTCGTCGACGAGGATCTGGAACGCGTGCTCGGTGCCCCACTCCTCGGCGTCGGCGAAGAAGTCGAACAGCGGCTCGTACCGCACCCCCGCGAGCTCGGCGCCGGGCATCGTGCGGACGATCGCCGCGACGGCGTCCTCGGCCGAGTCGTAGCCGAGGTCCTTGAAGTAGCCGGGCACCGTGGCGGTCGCGAGGAGGAAGGGGCCGTCGCCGGCGGTCGTGCCGTTCGGGCCGGCCGGCACGACGCCGTACTCGACCTCGGGGCCGACCGCGAGCGCGAGGTTGGTCGGCAGGGTCCACGGCGTCGTCGTCCACGCGAGCGCCGCGACGCCCGACAGCTCCAGCGCATCCGCCCGCTCGCCCGAGAACGGGAACGTGACGGTCAGCGTGGTGTCCTGGCGGTCCTGGTAGACGTCGTCGTCCATGCGCAGCTCGTGGTTCGACAGCGGCGTCTCGTCGCGCCAGCAGTACGGCAGCACGCGGTAGCCCTCGTACGCGAGGCCCTTGTCGTGCAGCGCCTTGAACGCCCAGATGACGCTCTCCATGTAGGTGATGTCGAGCGTCTTGTAGCCGCCCTCGAAGTCGACCCAGCGCGCCTGGCGGGTGACGTAGTCCTCCCACTCGTCGACGTACTGCAGCACCGACTCCTTCGCCTTCGCGTTGAAGACGTCGACGCCCATCGCCTCGATCTCGGCCTTCTCGGTGATGCCGAGCTGCTGCATCGCCTCGAGCTCGGCCGGCAGGCCGTGCGTGTCCCAGCCGAACACGCGCGGCACGTGCTTGCCGCGCATCGTCTGGAAGCGCGGGAAGACGTCCTTCGCGTAGCCGGTGAGCAGGTGGCCGTAGTGCGGCAGGCCGTTCGCGAAGGGCGGGCCGTCGTAGAACACCCACTCCTGGCAGCCCTCGCGCTGCTCGAGCGAGGCGCGGAACGTGTCGTCGCCCTTCCAGAAGGCGAGGATGCCGCGCTCGAGCGCCGGGAGGTCGGGGCTCGCGACGACGGGCTGGTCGCCGGAGAGCGGGTAGCGGCGGGCTGGCTGGTCGGTCACGCTGGTCTCCTGCATCCTTCGGAACTCGGATGCGGGGACGCTCTCGCGCGGTACCACCCCGCTTGCGGTTCCGTGCCCTTCGGCCGGATCCGCCGCTTCGTGCCCGTCGCCGGGCCTGCGGCTGTGACGGGCCTGCCCCGTTCGGATCTACTGCGCGGCTCGCGCCGCGGTTCTCCCGACCGCTCCCCGGTGATGGCCGGATCAGTGCGTGTGCCTGCGATCCTACCGCGACTCGCCCCGCAACGTCACGCTGCCGGCGCTCACGTCGACGTCGATCGTGGACGCCGCGCCCGCCTCGTCGGTGACGTCGATCGTCGCGTCGCCCGCCGAGGCGTCCTCGGTGACGTCGTAGGTGCCGTCGGGGATCGCGAGCTCGACGCTCCCGGCGCTCGCCGAGGCGACGATCGCGTCGGGCTGGTCGCCGGTGAGGGCCCCGACGATGCGGCCGGCGCTCACCTGCAGGTCGACGGTGCGCGCATCCGCGAGGTCGAGGCGCGCCTCGCCGGCCGACACGTCGAGGTCGAGCGAGGCGGCTGTGCCCGCGAGCTCCGCCGATCCGGCGCTGAGGTCGACCACCACGGCGCCCCACGAGCCGTCGGCCTCGAGGCTGCCGGCGGCGACCGACGCCTCGAGGTCGAGCTCGTCGCGCTCGAGGGCGGCCGGCAGCGTCAGCACCGCCCGCTCCTCGCCGGCGCGGTCGGCGAACATGATGCCGAAGCCGAACCAGCGCCAGCGCCGGTCGGCGTCGACGACGAGCGCGTCGCCGCTGCGCTCGAGCCGCCACTGCTGCACGGGACCGCCGTCGGTCGTGACGTCGAGGGTCGCCTCGTCGACGTCGGCGTAGCGCACCTGGAAGGCGGCCGCCGAGGTGTCGATGCGCAGCGCCGCGACGCCGTCGGCGTCGGCCGTCCAGCTCTGGCTGGTGGCGGCGTGGGCGGCGACGCCGCGCACGACGCCGCCGCCGATCGCGTAGACGGCGCCGAGCGAGCCGAGCACGATGAGCAGCACGCTGAGCCAGCGGCCGGGACGGGAGGGGGTCGTGATGGTCATCGGATGCCTCCGGGGGCGTCGGGAGCGCCGCCGCCGGTGCGGGGCGCGTCGAGGTGGGCGAGCACGGCGAGCACGCGGCGGTTGCCGTCCTCGGGCTCGAGCTCGAGCTTCTGGAAGACCGCGGTGATGTGCTTCTCGACACTGCCCGCGGAGACGTAGAGGCGGTCGGCGATCGCCTGGTTGGACGCGCCCTCCGCCATGAGGGCGAGCACCTGGCGCTCGCGAGGGGTGAGGCGCTCGGTGCGCGCGTCTCGGCGCCGCCGGGCGAGCAGCTGGCTCACGACCTCCGGGTCGAGCACCGTGCCGCCGGCGGCGACCTGCTCGACGGCGGCGAGGAAGTCGCGCACGTCGGCGACGCGGTCCTTGAGCAGGTAGCCGAAGCCGGCGGGGCCGCTCGCGATGAGGTCGGCCGCGTAGCGCTCCTCGACGTACTGCGACAGCACGAGCACGCGCGGGCGGTCGCCGCGGCTGCGGATGCCGATCGCGGCGAGGATGCCCTCGTTGGTGCGGGCCGGCGGCATCCGCACGTCGAGGATCGCGAGATCCGGGTCGGCCGCGGCGATCGCGGCCTCGAGCGCGGTGGCGTCGGGGAGCTGCGCGACCACGTCGTGACCGGCGTCGGTGAGGAGGCGGGCGATGCCCTCGCGGAGCAGCACGCTGTCCTCGCAGATCAGGATGCGCACGGGACGTCCACCTCGATCGCGGTCGGGCCCCCGACGGGGCTGGTCAGGGTGAGGGTGCCGCCGACGCCCGCGACGCGGTGCGCGAGGCCGTCGATGCCGCCGCCGGGCTGGCGCTCGGCGCCGCCGATGCCGTCGTCCTCGACGCGGGCCCAGAGCGACGGCGGGGCGTCGGCGGGCTGGCGGGTGCGGATGGCGACGCGGATGCGGCTGGCGCGCGCGTGCTTGTGGGCGTTCGTCAGCGCCTCGGCGATCGCGAAGTAGACCGCGGTCTCGGCGTCGCGAGAGCAGCGGCGCTCGATGCGCGCGTCGACCTCGACGGGGATGGCGCTGCGGGCGGCGAGCGCCGACACCGCCGCGTCGAGCCCACGGTCGTCGAGCACGGCGACGTGGATGCCGCGGGCCAGCTGCCGCAGCTCGGTGACGGCCGCCTTCGACGACGCGTGAGCCTCGTCGACGAGCCGGCGCGCGCCCTCGGGGTCGGTGTCGATGCGGTCGCGGGCCATGCCGAGCTGCATCGCGATCGACACGAGCCTCGGCTGCACCCCGTCGTGGAGGTCGCGCTCGATCCGGGTGCGGTCGAGGTCGGCGGCGCGCACGGCGCCGTGGCGGCGCTCGCGCTCGGCGCGAGCCTCCTGCTCGAGCCGCGCCCGGTCGTCGGGCACGAGCAGCCCGAGGGTCACGTTGCGGTGGGCGATGGCGAGGCCGATCGTGCCCGCGACGCCGGCGGCGAGGGCCACGAGGCCCAGCAGCGGCGCCCACTCGACGGGGGCTGCGAGCGAGGTGAGCGGGATGGTCACGGTCTCGGCCTCGCCGAGGCCGGCGAGCGCGAGCGGGACGCCGAGCCCGACGAGCGACAGCAGCGGCAGCGTGAACGCGCCGAACAGGCTCGCGAGGAAGAAGCTGAGCAGCGCCCGCCAGTGCGCGCCGTCGGAGACGATGCGCAGGAGCGTGTGCGGCACCCGCAGCCAGTCGGTGCGGCCGGAGCGCCGCAGCACCGCCGGCGGCACGGGCGCGCCGTAGAGGCCGGCGACGCGCTCGCGCTCGAACCACGCGACCGCGAAGACAGCCAGGATCGCGAGCGCGAGCAGCAGCACGCCGACGAGCACGACGAGCGTCGCGACGCCGGTGCCGGCGAGGATGACGATGCCCGAGAGCGCGGGCAGGCCGACGGCGCCGAGGAGCGCGAGGTGCGCGATGGTCGCGAGCAGGGGGCGGATGCGGTGCATGGCTCCACGCTAGGACCGGGTCGAGCGCGCGGCACGGGGGATGCGCGCCGCACCTGCGGGGGCTATCCCCCGGTGGCCTCCCGCCGTCGCCTCCCGCCGTCGCCACAGCGCCCGGCGGTACCCTCGGCGCATGATCGACACCCGCACGAGATCCCGAGCGCCGCGCACCGCCGCGGCCGCGCTGCTCGCGGCCGCCGCCCTGCTGCTCGCCGGCTGCGGCAGCGCGACGGCGCCCGCGCCGACCGCCTCGCAGGCGCCGACGGAGTCGAGCGGCGCGGGCGAGCAGTCGCAGGCGCAGCAGTGCGCGCAGGTGATGGCCGACGTGCAGGCGATCGCGACCGACGTCGGCCGGGTCGGCGAGCTGCTCGCCGCGAACCCGCTGCAGGCGCTCGCGCTGCTCGCCGACGTCTCGGGCCGCGTGGGCGACCTGCAGACGAGCGTGAGCGACCCGGCGCTGCTCGAGCGCATCGGCGAGATCCAGGCCGGCTGGGAGGCGCTGCTGGCCGAGGCCGAGTCCTCGCTCGCCGCGGGCGACCCGGCCGGCGTCGAGCGGGTCACGGCGGGAGTGACGGAGCTGCTCGAGCAGGTCTCGTCGCTGCAGGAGTTCTGCGCGGGCACGGCATGAGCGCCCGCACCGCCCGCGGCGCGCAGGGCGCGCTGCTCGTCGCGCTCGCCCTGCTCACGACCGGCTGCGTGATCCTCCCGCCGCCGCTGCCGACGGCCGCCCCGCCCGTCGTCGCGACGCCGACCGCGACGCCCTCGGCCTCGAGCACCCCGGAGCCCACCCCGACACCCACCGCGACCGAGGCCGCGCCGAGCGAGCCCGCCCCGAGCGAGCCGCAGCCGACGGCCGAGGAGTGCGCCGCCGCCGACCAGGCGCTCGCCGCGATCGTCGAGCGCGCGACCGAGGTGCTCGACGCCGTGCCCGCGGACAGCAGCCCCGACTGGGCGGCGGCCGACGCCGTCGTCGCCGACCTGCCCGTGATGCGCGACGCGTTCATCGCCGAGACCACGAGCCCGGCGCTCGCCGAGAGCTTCCGGGAGCTCGACCAGCCGATCGCCGACCTCACCGAGGCCGTCGCATCGCGCGACGACCTGAGCGTCACGATCCTCTCCCCCATCGTGGCGCTCGCGGCGCCCTCGGCGCTGCTGCCCTGCGCCGGCGTGCTCTGACGCCGGCGCCGGCCGCCGCTCGTACGCTGGGCCCATGCAGGCTCCCCTCCTCGCGACGCTCGACGGCAGGCTCGTCGACGTCGCGCATCCGATCGTCCGCGCCGACGACCTCGGCGTCGTGCGCGGCGACGGCGTCTTCGACGCCACCCTCGTGCGCCTGGGCGCCGACGGCGCGCCGCACGTGCGCGACCGGCAGTCGCACCTCGACCGGCTCGAGCGCAGCGCGGCCATCCTGCAGCTGCCGGCCCCCGACCGCGCCGGCTTCGAGCGCGCGATCGACGCGCTCGTCGCGGCGTGGGACTTCGCCGCGCACCCCGAGGCGCTGATCCGGCTCGTGCTCACCCGCGGGCCCGAGTCGGGCGGCGACCCGACGGCCTTCGCGCTCATGGCGCCGCTCGCCGCATCCGCGATCCGCGAGCGCGAGCAGGGCGTCGCGATCACGCTCCTCGGCCGCGGGCACGACGGCGACGAGGTCGCCGCGATGCCGTGGCTGCTGCCGGCCGCGAAGAGCCTGTCGTACTCCATCAACATGGCGGCGAAGCGGCACGCGGTGCAGCACGGCTTCGACGACGTCGTCTTCGTCGCGCCGTCGGGCGCGCTCCTCGAGGGGCCCACGTCGACGCTCGTCATCGACCGCGGCGGCCGGCTGCTGACGCCGAAGCAGGACGGCATCCTCGCCTCCATCACGCTCGAGCAGCTCATGCGCGACGCGCCGCGCGAGCTGCAGGTGGCGTTCGCGTCGCTCACGCCCGACGACCTGCGGGCCGCAGACGGCGCCTGGCTGCTGTCGTCGGGCCGTCTGCTCGCGGCGGTCACGAGCGTCGACGGCGAGCCGCTCCCCCGCTCGCCGCTCGACGCCGAGCTGCGCCGCGTGCTCGACGTCTGAGACGACTGCGGCGTCCGGGGCGGCTGAGGGCCCGCGGTGTCAGCCGAGGCGCTCGACCTGGGCGCGCAGCAGCTGCTCGACCGCCTCGGGCGGCGCCACCTGGTGCACCACCGCGACGAGGAGTGCGCCGTGGGCGTCGGCCTCGACGACGAGGGATGCGACGGGCCCGGTGAGCAGCACCGTGGCGGTGTGCGCGCCGTCGCCGGTGCCGAGCGCGCCGGCCTCGGCGACCTCGCCGTCGCACGCGATGCCGAGGGCGTGGAGCGCGGTCGCGGCGGCGGCGGCCGCCGCTTCGGAGCCGTAGCGCAGCAGCACCACGTTCATCGGGCCGCCGGGCGCGGGCTCGGCCGCGAGCGCCACGAGCGCGGCCTCGGTCGCCGCGCCGTCGACGGCCTCGGCGGCGGCACCGCAGTCGCCGCCGATGCCGCGCGCGACGCCGAGGTGCGCGATGGCGTCGGCGGGCTCGACGACGGTGGACGGGGCGAGCCGCGTCCAGGCGGCCTCAGCCTCCCCGTCGGCGCCGCTCCAGCGCAGCGGGGGCAGCGCCGCGGGGTCTAGCAGCAGGTCGAGCAGCGCGGCGGGCTCGGCAGGCTCGGGGCCAGGGGTGGGCCGCGGCTCGGGAGGCGGCGTGGGCGCGGGCGTCGCGACGGGTGCGACGGAGGGCTCGGGCTCGGGCGCTGCGGGCGGCGATGCGGTCGGCGGTCCGTCGTAGTGCACGGTCGGCGCGGTCGGCCGCGGCACCCCCTCCGGCTGGCTGACCGGGCCTGCGAGCGGCGGGGAGACGACGGAGGCGTCCTGCGTCGGCAGCGGGGGCGGCGGCGAGACGGTGACGGGCGTCGGTGCCATCGGCCCGCACCCGGCGACCGCCGCGCCCGTGATGAGGGCCGCGGCGGCGGTCAGGATGCGAGACCCGCGCCTCATGGGGGACATGATCCGCCCCGACGGCGGCGAGCGCGAGAGGCGCGGCGTCAGACCGCCGGATCGTTGTGGATCCGTGATGCCGCGGCGATCGGCTCGAGTGCTTTGCGGACGGCCTGTGCCGCGGGCGGGCGGCCCGGCTCGTGCGTCCACGCGACGAGCGCGGCGCACGCGGCGGCGACGATCGCGACCGGCGCGACCGCGGCCGACGACGACTCCGGCAGCGCGTCGCGCTCGAGCGCGAGCGCGAGCGCGGCGCGGTCGACGAGCGGCTGCAGGTGCGCGGGGGCGCCGTCGCGCAGCGCCGGCTCCGCGCCCATCGCCGCCGCGTCGCGCAGGGCGGGCGGCGGCGTCGTGCCCCACGGCTGCACCGCGTGCGCGATGGCGTCGACGAGCCGGGCCAGCGCGTCCCGCTGCGGCACCGCATCCGCACCGCCCTGCTCGAGCGCGTCGGCGGCCCGCGCGATCGCCGCGTCGAGCGCGACCCAGAGCGCGTCGGCCTTCGAGGCGCAGTAGCTGAAGACGGTGCCGCGGGAGACGCCGGCGCGGCGCGCGATGTCGTCGACGCTCACCGCGTCGTAGCCCGCCTCGAGGAACAGCTCGAGGGCGGCCTCGTGGATCGTCGCGGCGTCGGACGCGCGCGGTCGTCCTGGGCCTCGCCTCGATGCCATGGGAATCCTCTCTCGCCGCTAATGTTGCACCCGGTACGACAACGAGCGCCACCCGGGCGCTCCCGAGGAGCCCCCGTGATCACCACCCCCGCGCGCCCGCGCACCAGCACCCGTCGCGTCGCCGCGGCCGCGACCGTCGGCACCGCGCTCGAGTCCTACGACTTCTACACCTATTCGTACTTCGCCGCATTCTTCGCCGGCCCGTTCTTCTTCTCGGCGCTCGGCGAGGCGGGCGCGCTGCTCGCCTCCTTCGCCACCATCGGCATCGCCTTCGTCGTGCGCCCGATCGGCGCGATCCTCTTCGGCCACCTCGGCGACCGCATCGGCCGCCGCTCGACGCTGCTCATCACGATCGCGCTCATGGGCGTCGCCACCGGCCTCGTCGGCCTGCTGCCGACGGGCGAGGACTGGGTGCTCTTCGGCGCCGTCGCGCTCGTGGTGCTGCGCATCGTGCAGGGCCTCTCGCTCGGCGGCGAGTGGGGCGGCGCGGTGCTGCTCGCCACCGAGCACGCCGACGCCCGCCGCCGGCCGTTCTTCGCGTCGCTGCCGCAGCTCGGCTCCCCCATCGGCTCCGTCGCCGCGGGTGGCCTCATGCTCGCGATGTTCTTCGGCCTGGGGCCCGAGGCCATGGCCGCGTGGGGCTGGCGCATCCCGTTCCTCATCGCCATCCCGCTCATCGCCGTCTCGCTCTACCTGCGCTGGTCGATCGACGAGACGCCGGTCTTCAAGGAGCTCGCCGCGACGGGCCAGCGCGAGAAGAACCCCGTCTGGGCCGCCGTGCGCACCCAGCCCGCGGCGTTCGGCGTCGCCATCCTCGTGGCGCTGCTCGGCATCGGCTCGTACTCGCTCATGAACACGTACACGATGGGCTACGGCGTGACCGCGCTCGGCTTCGACGAGATGCAGCTGCTCACGGCGGCCACCATCGGCGGCCTGCTGCAGTTCGTCACCGTGCCCGCGTTCGGCTGGCTCGCGACGCGCATCGGCTCGGCGCGCGTCGTGGCGCTCGGCGCCATCGGCACGCTGCTCATCGCCTTCCCCATCTACTGGCTGCTCGGCAGCGCCACCTTCGCGGTGCTCGTCGCGCTCATGGTGGTCGGCGGCATCCTGCCGACCGCGTCGTGGGCGGCGCTCGGCGGCACGATGCAGGAGCTGTTCCGCGGCCGCCACGCCTACTCGGCGCTCTCGGTCGCGTACGCGATCGCGGCGGTGCTGTCGGGCTTCATCCCGTCGATCACCGCCTGGCTCGGCACCGCGACCGACAGCGCGTGGTGGCACCCGGGCCTCGTGCTCGCGCTGCTCTCGGCGCTCACGCTCGTCGGTGCGCTCGCGGCCCAGCGGATGCGCCACCTCGGCGACGAGGACGCCGACGCCGCGCAGGCGGTCGTGCGCGAGGAGGCGCCCGCGCCGGTGTGATCGCGCGCGCCGCGCGCGACTGGGGCGGCTGCGCACGAGCGGGCACGGCGCGCCGGCCCCGGTCGGGCGCAGCCGCCCCGCTCGGCGGCGCGGGCGGCTCACGCGAGCGAGCGCGCCACCTCCACGGCGCGCGCCGCGTAGCCGCCGCCGAACAGCAGCGTGTGCACGAGCAGCGGCTGCAGCTGCTGCATCGGCACCCGCTCGCGCCAGCCGTCGGCGAGCGGCGAGGCCTCGTCGTAGGCGGCGAGCACCGTCTCGAGCCTCGGCAGCCCGAACAGCGCGAGCATCGCGAGGTCGGTCTCGGCGTGCCCGCCCTGCGCGTGCGGGTCGATGAGCACCGCGCCGGTGTCGACGTCGGACCACAGCACGTTCCCGCTCCACAGGTCGCCGTGGATGCGCGCGACGGCGCTCACGCCCGCGGGCTGGGGCGCGTCGAAGGCCCCGGCCGCCATGCGGTCGACCGCCCGCTCCACGACCCGCGCCCCGGACGCATCCAGCCGGCCGCGCTCGACGCACCGCTCGAGCACCGGTCGCACCGCGGTCGCGGCCCACGCCGCGCCCCAGGAGCCGGAGACGGGCTCGGCGGCCATCGGCACGCGCGACGAGCCCCACTCGAGCGGCGGCTGCGCCCCGCCCGGCGGGCAGCAGTGCCACGGCGCCCCGGCCGCGTGCAGCGCGGCGAGGCTGCGGCCGAGCGCCTCGGCGCGCGCCGGCGTCGGCGGCGCCTCCGCCACGCGCGCCACGTGCAGCGCGCCGCCGGCGAGGCGCGCCCGCGCGATCCGCGTGCCGCCGGCGGCCTCGGCCTCGGCGAGCCACGCGAGGCCCGCCGCCTCCATGGCGAGCGCGTGCGCCGCGTCGGCGGGAGCGCGCTTCACGACGTCCATCCCGCCACCCTGGCACGCCCTCCTGGCAGGCCGGCCGAGGCGGCGCGCGTAGCGTGGTCGCATGCCCGTTTCGCGCACGCCCGCTCCCCTCTGGCTCTGGATCGTCGCCGCGGCGTGCTTCGCGGGCGCGGCGCTGCTGCAGGAGGACGCCCTGACCCGCACGCTCTTCCTCGTCGCGGCCGGCGCGCTCGCCGTCACGGCGCTCCTGCAGTGGCGGATGCGCCGCGGCCGCTGAGCGGCGGAGTCCGGGACGGGCGGGCCTAGACTGGCCCGAGCAACAACCAGGCATCACGCCGAGACAGCGCTCGGCACCGACGCGATGCCGCGCACATCGAAAGCGAGACGCCATGAGCGCCATGCCCACCACGCCCGGGATCCCGGAGCGCCCCGCCCTCGAAGGCCTCGAGGCCAAGTGGGGCCAGCAGTGGGAGGAGGCCGGCACCTACCGCTTCGACGGCGCCGGGCTCGACCGCGACGCGATCTACTCGATCGACACGCCGCCGCCGACCGCATCCGGCTCCCTGCACGTCGGCCATGTGTTCTCGTACACGCACACCGACCTCATCGCCCGGTTCCAGCGCATGCGCGGCAAGCACGTCTTCTACCCGATGGGCTGGGACGACAACGGCCTCCCCACCGAGCGCCGCGTGCAGAACTACTACGGCGTGCGCGTCGACCCGACGCTCGCCTACGACCCCGACTTCACGCCCCCGCAGGAGGGCGGCGAGGGCAAGAGCTCGAAGGCCGCCGACCAGGTGCCCGTCTCCCGCCGCAACTTCATCGAGCTGTGCGAGCGCCTCACCGAGGAGGACGAGGAGAAGTTCGAGCACCTGTGGCGCACGCTCGGACTCTCGATCGACTGGTCGCAGACCTACCGCACGATCTCGGACGACGCGCGACGCACCTCGCAGCTCGCGTTCCTGCGCAACCTCGAGCGCGGCGAGGCGTACCAGGCGGATGCGCCGACGCTGTGGGACGTGACGTTCCGCACCGCCGTGGCCCAGGCCGAGCTCGAGGACCGCGACCAGCCCGGCGCGTACCACACCCTGCTCTTCACGAGCGGCGACGGCGACCTGCGGATCGAGACGAGCCGCCCGGAGCTGCTCCCCTCCTGCGTGGCCGTGGTCGCGCATCCGGACGACGAGCGCTACCAGCACCTCTTCGGCACGACGGTGACGACGCCCGTCTTCGGCGTCGAGGTGCCGTTCGTCGCGCACGAGCTCGCGCAGCAGGCCAAGGGCACGGGCGTCGCGATGATCTGCACCTTCGGCGACGTCACCGACGTCACCTGGTGGCGCGAGCTCGACCTGCCGAACCGCTCGGTGATCGGCTTCGACGGCCGGTTCGCCGCCGAGGCGCCCGAGGCGCTGTCGTCGCCCGAGGCGCAGGCGGCGTACGCCGAGATGGCCGGCAAGACGGTCTTCAGCGCGCGGAAGGCGATCGTCGAGCAGCTGCAGGCCTCGGGCCGCATGATCGGCGACCCGAAGCCCATCCAGCACCCGGTGAAGTTCTACGAGAAGGGCGACAAGCCGCTCGAGATCGTCTCGACCCGCCAGTGGTACATCCGCAACGGCGGCCGCGACGAGCAGCTGCGCGAGCGCCTCGTGGAGCACGGCCGCGAGATCGCCTGGCACCCTGAGCACATGCGCACGCGCTACGAGAACTGGGTGCACGGCCTCAACGGCGACTGGCTGATCTCGCGCCAGCGCTTCTTCGGCGTGCCGATCCCCGTCTGGTACGCGCTCGACGAGGAGGGCCAGACCGACTTCGACCGCGTGCTGCTCCCCCGCCCCGACCAGCTGCCGCTCGACCCGACCAGCGACGTGCCCGACGGCTACGAGGCCGCGCAGCGCGGCGTGCCCGGCGGCTTCGTCGGCGAGGTCGACATCATGGACACCTGGGCGACGTCGTCGCTCACCCCGCAGCTCGCGGGCGGCTGGGCCGACGGCGCCGACCGCTGGCAGCAGCTGACGCCGTTCGACCTGCGCCCGCAGGGCCAGGACATCATCCGCACGTGGCTGTTCTCGACGCTGCTGCGCTCGATGTTCGAGGACGGCCGGGCGCCGTGGAAGCACGCCGCGCTCTCGGGCTGGATCCTCGACCCCGACCGCAAGAAGATGTCGAAGTCGAAGGGCAACGTCGTCACGCCGCTCGGCATGCTCGAGGAGCACGGCTCCGACGGCGTGCGCTACTGGGCCGCCTCGTCGCGGCTCGGCGTCGACGCGACGCTCGACCCGCAGAACCCGAAGATGATCAAGATCGGCCGCCGCCTGGCGATGAAGGTGCTGAACGCGGCGCGCTTCGTGCTGTCGATGGAGGGCGCGCCGGGCGAGGTCACCGAGCGGCTCGACCGCGAGATGCTCGCCGAGCTCGCCGCGGTCGTGCGCGTCGCGACGCGCGCGTTCGAGGGCTACGACCACGCGAAGGCGCTCGAGGCGACCGAGGCGTTCTTCTGGACCTTCTGCGACGACTACCTCGAGCTCGTCAAGGAGCGCGCCTACTCGGGCGACGAGGCCGGCCGCGGCTCGGCGATCGCCGCGCTCCGCACCGCGATCGACGTGCAGCTGCGGCTGCTGGCCCCGTTCCTGCCGTTCGCCACCGAGGAGGTCTGGTCGTGGTCGCACGACGGCTCGATCCACCTCGCCGCCTGGCCCGACGCCTCCGAGGTCGGCGACGGCAGCGGTGCGACGGGCATGCTGCAGACCGTGGGCCAGGCGCTCATCGGCATCCGGCGGGCGAAGACGGATGCGAAGGCGAGCCAGAAGACGCCCGTCGCGTCGGCGGTCGTGGCGGTCCCCGCCGCGCTGCGCGAGCACCTCGAGGCGGCCGCCGCCGATCTTCGGGCCGTGGGCCGCATCCGCGAGCTGACGCTCGTCGAGGCCGACGAGCTCGCCGTCGGCGACATCGTGCTCGAGGAGGCCTGATGCAGATCGGCACCCGCTGGGCCGTCGGCGGCGAGCCGCCCCAGTCGGTGCCGATCGCGATGCGCGCGGCGATCGACGACGAGGAGCGGGCGCTCGCGGAGCTCGGCGCCGACACCGCTGCCTGGCGCTGGACGCTGACGTGGCTCGAGGGCCTGCCCGTCGTCGAGCTCGACGACGGCACCACCATCCGGCTCGACGGCGACGACGTGCTGGTCACCCGCGAGGACTGACGCCGCGACGCGGCGGAACGACAACAGGGCCCCAGGCGACTGCCTGGGGCCCTTCTCCTTGCACGGAGGTCTGGGGGCGCTAGCGCATCGGGCGCGTCAGGATCTGCGCCATCGCGTAGCTGTCCTGGACGACGGCGATGGGCATGGTCACGGGGTGGGCGTCGTGCTTCGGCATGGTGTCTCCTCTGGTGGCGGTGCTCCCGATCAGTCGATCGGGAAGGCGTTGAACTGGATCTGGATGCGGTGGACCGGGTCGGTCGGGTCGTCGGCGTCGGCGCGGCGGGCGGCGGCGATGCGCTCGCGGATCAGCCGCTCGACGTCGCGGGTCAGGCGCCGCAGCTCGCTCGCGGGCAGGCTCGCGGAGCGGGAGGAGACGCGGGCGGCGTCGAGCGTCGGCTCGTCGTAGCGCTCCTCGCCGCCGGCGATGTAGGCCGCGAGCAGCGCGCGGTCGTGCTCGGTCCAGGCGTGCAGCACGGTGGCGGATGCGGCGCGGCCCTCGGGCGCGTCGGCGAGCTCCTTCGTCCACACCTCGACCTCGTCGATCGCGCGGCGCCACCACCGCTCGCGCGCGGTGCCGCGCTCGGCGTCCTCGGCGATGTAGCCCGTCGCCTCGAGCTGGCGCAGGTGATAGCTCGTCGAGCCGGTCGACTCGCCGAGCGCCGCCGCGAGCGACGAGGCGGTCTGCGGGCCCTGCGTGGTGAGCACGTGCAGGATGCGCACGCGCAGCGGGTGCGCGAGGGCGCGCAGGCTGTCGAGGGAGAGGCTGGGGGGATCGACGGCCGCCGGGGCCTCGCTCTCGCCGCCGGATCCGTCGACGGCGGCGTCGAGCATGGATCCAGCATACCCTTTGCAAAGGAGTCTTTGCAAAGGGTATCTGGACTGCGTCAGCCTCCCCGACGCGGAGGGCGCGCCGACTGCTCGAAGCGACCGCTCCGGCACGCGTTCATCGCCGGTCGGCTGCCGCCAGCGTGGGTGGATTCGGTCCGCTGGACCCGTCATCGTCGACCGCGCCGTGCACCGGGTGGCTGCGCTCGAGGGCAGCGCCCTCGACGTCGACGTCGGGAAGCATCCGGTCGAGCCACTTCGGCAGCCACCACGCCTTCTCCCCGAGCAGGTGCATCACGGCAGGCATCAGCATGAGTCTCACCACGAACGCGTCCAGCAGCACGCCGGCGGCGAGACCGAACCCGATCGGGCGCACCAGGGCGATGTGCGAGAACACGAAGCCGCCGAAGACAGAACCCATGATGATCGCGGCCGCGGTGACGACCGCGCGTCCGTTGCGGAGGCCAGCGACGACCGCCAGCCGCGCGGGGACTCCATGGACGAACGCCTCACGCATGCCGGAGACCAGGAACAGCTGATAGTCCATCGCGAGTCCGAACAGCACGCCCATCAGGACGACGGGTGCGAAGTTCAGCACTGGCCCCGGGCTGTGGACGCCGAACAGGGATCCGAGCCAGCCCCACTGGTAGATCGCGACGACCGCACCGAACGCGGCGAACAGCGACAGGACGAAGCCGGCCGTCGCGACCAGCGGCACGAGGATCGAGCGGAAGACGAGCACGAGGATGAGGAAGGAGAGGCCGACGACCAGCGTCAGGTACACCGGCAGCACGCCGGCGAGCTTCTCGGAGATGTCGATGTTGCCGCTCGCCTGGCCTGCGACGCCGAGCTCGACGCCATTCAGCGGCGAGAGCCCGCGCAGATCGTGCACGAGCTGCTCGGTCGACTCGCTCGACGGCCCATCGATCGGCACCACCTGGAAGGCGAGGTAGTCGCGGTCGTCGGAGACGCCCACGGGCGCCACGGCGATGACCTCGTCCTGCTCGAGGAACTGGTCCGCCAGGTCGGCTTGGAGTGCGACGACATCGTCTTCGGAGATCGCCTCGGGCAGCGCGGCAGTGACGAGCAGCGGGCCGTTCTGGCCGGCGCCGAAGGCCTCGGCCGCGGACGTGTACGCGCGATACTGCGTCGAGTCGAGAGGTTCGGACGATCCGTCCGGCATGCCGAGCCTCATCGAGAGCGCCGGGATCGCGACGATGAGCAGGACGACGATCGCGAGCGCGGCGCGGACCAGGGCCCGCGATGTCTTCATGGGCTTCAGGTCCGGGCGCGCGTGCGACTCGTGCCCGATCTGGCCCCGAGCACGCCTGTGGAGCACGCGGGATCCGACGAGGCCCAGCAAGGCCGGCGTCAGCGTCACCGCGATCAGGACCGCCACGAGGACGCATGCGGCCGCGACGGTGCCCATGACTCCTACGAATGGGATCCCCGTGACGTTCAGGGCGAGGAGGGCGACGAGCACCGTCGAGCCGGCGAAGACGACAGCGTTGCCCGAAGTCCCGTTCGCGAGCGGGATCGACTCGTCCAGGTCGATGCCGGCGAGCAGCTGCTGCCGGTGGCGGTTGATGATGAACAGCGCGTAGTCGATTCCCACCGCGAGGCCGAGCATCATCCCGAGCACCGGCGTTGCGGATGACATCTCGACGACGCCCGACATCGCGAGCGAGCCGGCCACGCCCACGCCCACGCCGATGAGGGATGACACGATCGGCAGCATCGCCGGCAGCAACGCGCGGAGCATGAGCACGAGCACGAGCAGGGCGAGCCCGACGCCCACGATCTCGCCGACGCCGACAAGCCCCTCGACGGCGGTGGCGATGGCCGCCGAGTAGTAGTCGACCTGCACTCCGTCGATCTCGGCGCCGTCGATCTGGGCGGTCACCGCGGTGACCACCTCGGCGGGGATCGAGAAGAGGTCGTCCTCGAACAGCACGGCGCCGATCGCTGTCTCGCCGCCCTCCGACACGGTGCGGATGCCGGACGCAGCGTCGACGAGCCGCTGCGCGTCCTCGAGCTGGGCGCGCCCATCCGCGAGCTCCGCCGTGGCCGCCTCCAGCTCGCCGCGCTGAGCCGCGAGCTGAGCCGCGCCGGCATCGAGCTCAGCCTGCTGTGCGTCGAGCTGCGCCGCGGCGAGCTCGTAGGTCCCGGCGGCTCTCGCCGCCTCGACGGCCGCTGCGAGCTGCGCCTGCGCCGAGTCGAGCTGTGACTGCGCAGTCTCGAGCTGGGCGGCCCCCGCGTCGAGCTGCTGCTGCGCCGCGTCCAGCTGCGCTACGCCGTCTCGGAGCTGCTGCTCCTGGTCTCCGCGATCCGCCTCGGCCGCGAACGGCTCCACGACCTCGGCAACGCCTTCGATCCCGCCGATGCCCTCCATCAGCTCAGCGATCTCCCGCTGCTGCACCTCGGTGAAGGCGGACCCGCCCTCGGTCCGGAGCACGACCGTGCCGGTGCCCCCGCCGAGCTCGCCCAGCTCCTCGGTCAGCCGCTCGGTGACACGCTCCGTCTCCGTGCCCGGGATGCTCATGCTCGAGGTGAGCGTGCCGCCGAACGAGAGGAATGCCCCGACCGCGAGCGCAAGCGCGACAAGCCACCCGACGATCACCGCCCAGGGCCGCCGTGCGGCGAATCGACCCAGGCGATAGAGGAGTTCAGCCACGGTGGGGGGCCTTTCATCGAAGGTGGGGGCAGCGGCGCGTTCTCGGGCCGCAATCGAGGATAGCCGACATCTGTCGGAGATCGGACGCACGCCCGCCGGCGCCGCGGTCTCGCGCGTCGGAGTGCGAGAATCACCGCATGGATGTCCGCATCGAGCGCACTCGCCGGTCACTGCAGGAGGCGCTCTTCGACCTGGCCCGGGATCGGCCCCTCGAGGAGCTGACGGTCGCTGACATCGCCCAGCGGGCCGGCGTGAATCGGAGCAGCTTCTACCAGCACTATGCGGACAAGGAGACCCTGCTGGCCGACGCCCTCGACACCGCGGTCGAGCGGGCCGGCGCGTTCCTGCCCGAGACCATCACCGCTCCCGACGGCCCGCAGCGCGCGCTCATCGCGTACCTGCGGCACATCGATGAGCGCGCGGACGTGTACCGGCGCGTGCTCGGCCGTCACGGCTCGGCCGCGGTGGCGGCCCGGCTGCGTGACCGCATCGAGGCGGTCGCGCGCGAGGGCCTCGCCAGGATGGGAGCGCAGGCGTTCGAGGGGGTTCCGCCCGACGTCGTCAGCGCAGGCGTCGCCGGCTCCGCCCTCGGTGTCATCGAGACGTGGCTCGCGCGAGACCCCCGGCCCAGCATCGAGATCGCCGCGGAGTGGGTGTGGCGGGTCCTGGTCGGCGTCGGCGACGCCCTCGAGCAGCCACAGGAATCCCGCGCGCCGCTCGCGCGACCGGGCGTGGGGTCGGTACTCCGCGGCCCAACACCCTTCGGACCGACATGATCGCACCCTCCGATCACCGCCGCTGCAGTGTGCGTCAGCGACGGCTGCGCACGTCTGGCAGGAGCGTCCGTAGCGAGCGTCCGCGGATCGCGCTGGCCCAGACTCCGGCGCCGTATGCCGCGTCGTCGAGTCGTCGCGCGAGCGCGAACCGCACAGGGTCGAGGCGAGGGCGCGTCCGCATGAGCTCCCAGGTCGTGTCGGCGACGACGGCCACGGCCGCCGCTCGGCGCACCCGGCGCGAGACGAGGCATCCGATCGCCGTCAGCGGCCACCAGTGCCGCAGCAGCAGGGCGAAGCCCTGGGCGATCGCGTTGACGAAGCCGTAGCTGGTGAGGCGTGCGGCCAGGCGGTGGGGATGGCGCACGGAGGGCGCGCGGCGTCCGATGCGCCATGCGGTGACGACGAGAAGACCCGCCGCGACCGGCAGCGACCAGCGCCGCTGTGCCATCAGCGCGAGCAGCACGCCCGCTGCCCAGGGCGGGAGCACGGCCGGTGCGATGTTGCGCGGGTGTCGCACCGCGAGCAGCCCTGCACCGGTGCCGTAGAACAGCTTGCGACCGAGCCACGCGCGCAGCGTCGCGCGGTGATCGTGCCGTACGACCGCCTCCGGCGCGTAGCGCACTCGGTGGCGGGACTCGACGAGCCTCCAGACGAGGTCAACGTCCTCCGCGACGCGCATCGTCGCGTCGAAGCCCCGTCCGAGCGCCTCGACGCGCGCGGCGAGGCAGGCAGCGGGCAGCCACGTCACGCGAGAGCGAGGTCGTACGATCGCTGCCTCGTGGCCGACGTCCAAGGAGGATCTCGCTTCCTCGTAGCGCGTGATCCAGTTCGCCCCGGGACTGTCGAGCCCCAGCACGCGCGGGGCGACCATCGCGAGGCGCGGATCGGCGAAGTGGCGCAGCAGGAGCGGCACGACGCCCGCCTCGACGACCACGTCGGAGTCGACGAACACCACGAACGGCGTCGTCACCCGGGCGAGTCCGGCGTTGCGGGCACCCGCTGGACCGGTGTTCTCATCGAGGACGACCAGCTCGGCACCGTGGCGCGCCGCGACCGAGGCGACCGGTTGGGGGTCGACGGAGGCGTCATCGACGACGATGACGCGCAGCCCTCCGAGGGAGTCGAGGAGGCGGGCGAGCTGCGTCGCGCGGTCACGCACCGGCACGACGACAGTCGCGAGGGCGGTGCTGACCTCCGGCAACGATTCGATGACGGGCTCGGCGATGCCGGCGTCGAGGAAGTGGTCGGCGAGCGCGCGGGACGCGGCGTCCGTGACCGTCACCAGGTCGCCGTCCAGGTGCGAGCGAGCGCGCGGCGTCAGCGCCACGATGCGGATGGGCGAGCCGCCGACGAGCACCGCGCCGTCATCGATGACACGCGTGTGCCGGCCGAGCCGCACACTGATGCCGCCGGGCAGCGCCGGGGCTCCCGGCGCCCTCACCCGATCGCTCCGGCGGTGGGCACGGATGCCGCGGAGCCATGCTCGCCCCCGCGCACTGCGCACCCGCGTGCGTCGACCCGGCCGGAGCGCAGCCGCGCCCAGGCATCGGCCATCATTGCTGCCAGCAGCGCCTCCCCCTCCGCGGCGGACGCCTCTCGGGGATCGCCCAGGACGCCGTTCGGCGCGACGTGCTGAACGCCTGAAGCACGCAGCTCTGCCATGATCTGGCCGATCGGCCTCCTCTCGCCAGACTCCATCCGGTCCTCGCGCACGCGCGACGCGTCGAGAGCGCGCACGAGCGAGGTCTCGGAGCGCCCTGCGTGGGCGTCGATCGGCACGCCCATCCCGACCGCTGCGGCACCAGGGGTGCACGGCACCCAGACCACCGACCGTCCCTCGCCGATCAATGTCGGCACCGCCGCAGTCAGAGCCTCGACGTTGCCCCCGTGCCCGTTGACGAACACAAGTCGCTCGGCCCACTCGCCCGCTGACCGACCGAGCTCGACGAGCAGCGCCGTCAGCGCGTCCGTGCCGATGGAGAGCGTGCCGGGGAAGCCGCGGTGCTCGCCGCTGGCGCCGAACGCGACCGCCGGGGCCGTGACAGCGTCCACGTGCTCGGCACGGTGACGGTCGACGAGCGCTTCGGCGACGACCGAGGCGATGACCATGTCGGTGTCGAGCGGCAGATGTGGTCCGTGCTGCTCGGTGGAACCGACTGGCACGAGGACGACCGGACGCCCGACGTCGGGCCACGGACGGTCGACGAGGCGCGGCACACCGGGGACGGTCACGCGACGGCCTCAGCGCTCACCGGTACCGACGGCGTCGGGGGGCGAGCCTCCGGCGTCGGGCGCCGCGCTCCGCGAGGTGGTGCGTGCTGCGCGAGCGGCGGGATTGCGTGCCGCAGCATTGCGCCCGGAGGCCTCGGGCTGCCCGCCGAGCTCCCGCCGGAACCCCTGCGGGATGTGGAAGTCCTCCGGCGACAGCTCAGCGACAGACCGATGCCCCAGCCCCAGCACCGCCGAGTCGAGCCCACTCCGAAGGATGTCGAGCACGTTCTCGACACCCGACTGTCCGTTCGCGGCGAGGCCCCAGAGGTACGCGCGGCCGATCATGACGGCCCGAGCGCCGAGAGCGAGCGCCTTCGCGACGTCCGACCCTCGCCGCACGCCCCCGTCGAGCAGCACCTCGACCTGCCCGCCCACGGTCTCAGCGATGCCGGGCAGCATCCTGATGGACGCCGGCGTGCTGTCGAGGTTGTTGCCGCCGTGGTTCGACACCGAGATCGCGGTCACGCCGGCATCGACCGCGCGCTTCGCGTCGTCGATGCGCGACACACCCTTGAGCATGAACGGCCCGCCCCACTGCTCACGGAGCCAGGCGACGTCCTCCCAGCTCGGCGGGGGCGTCGACATCCACTCGCCGTAGGCGCCGAAGAACGTGGGTGCGGGGCCGCCGTCGGCCGGCGCGAGGTTCGGCGTCCTGAGGTCGGGCACCCGTCCGGTCTTCAGGAAGTCGAACAGCCACGCGGGCTTCACGATCGCCTGCGGCGCGAACCGCATGGCGGCCATGAGCGTGAGCCTCTCCGGGATCCAAGGGCTTCCCCAGTCTCTCCCGTGCGAGAACGACCAGTCGAGCGTGGCGATGAGTCCCTTCGCCCCGGCCGCCCGCGCGCGGTCGAGCCGGTGCACCATCGCCTCCCGTGTACCGCTCCAGTACACCTGGAACAGCGTGTTCGGGTTGGCGGCGGCGACCGCCTCGACCGGCTTCGACGCGAACGAGCTGAGGCCCATGATCGTCCCGCGGTTCGCGGCGGCGCGAGCGACCGCGACCTCGCCGTCGGGGTGGACCGCCTGCACGCCCGTCGGCGAGATGACCACGGGCAGCGAGATCGGGATCCCCATCACGGTGGTGTCGAGCGTTCGTTCGGCTTGGTGCCCGGCGACGTGCGGCGCGAACTGCAGCTCGGCGAAGGCTCGCGAGTTGTCCTCGATGGTGGCGCCGCGCTCGGAGCCGGCCACCAAGGCGCCGTACACCGATCGCGGCAGGCGCCGCTCGGCTCGTCGCTGGGCCGCCGCCACCGTCTCGAACCACGTGGTGCTCATCGTGCGTCCCCTTCCGCGGGTGTGTTCGTCATCTCATCGTCTGCTGCTGGTGCCGCGTGGTACCGCCGCTGCTGGGTCATGCGGCGAACATCGCGCTCACCGCCGGCGCCACCGCCCGGAAGTCGTGCACCACGTGCAACGTCCCCCGACCGAGTCTCGCGAGATCGCGCCCGAGCTCGACATCCCGCTCGCCGCTCGCGTCGAGGAGCACGTCGAGTCGAGGCAGCCGCGCAGCGAACGCGCGCGGATCGGGCCCCGCATTGTGCACGCAATCCGATAGCAGCACGACTCGGGCGTCCCGCACCCGTCCCCCCGTGAGCCGCCTCGCCGCGAGCTCGAGCGGGAAGGCCACGTTCGTCAAGCCCTGCGTAGGGATCCGCATGATCGCGTCGAGCAGGTTCAGTGGCTTCACCGGCTGACCGAGATCGAGCAGGATGGCGGCATCCGACCAGAATGCGATCACCGCGAGGTCGTCGTGCACGAGCTCGGCCGCGAGCGCACCCACCGTCGCGGCGGCCGTCGCGATCCGTTCGCCCTTCATCGAGCCCGACACGTCGACCGCGAGGACGACCGATCGCTTCGTCCGGATGCGGTCGCGGACCACGATGTCCTCGTCCTCCGGCACCGGTCGCTCGGCGAGCACCTCGATCGTCTTGTCGAGGTCGATCTCGTCGGACCCGCCGCGATAGGGCAGGCTCCCGAGCTCGCCGATGCCGCGCCGGCCGGTCGCAGCGCGCCGCGGCCGGCGCACCGACAAGCGCGCGGCGATCTGCAGAGCGCGCGCCCGAGCCACGGGGTCGGTCGCGGGATCCGCGTCGGGCAGCACGAGACGCGCCTCCTCGTCCGTGAACGTGGTCGCCGCACTGCCCTGCTGCGCCTTCGCCTCGGGCGCCCGCGAGTCGCCCGGCGCATGCTCGGCGCGGAAGAGCATACCGCCGGCGCCGGATGTCGCATCGAACACGGTGGGCTCCTCGTCGAGTCGCTTCGGCTTGCGCTTCAGGGGCGCTCCCTCGGTCGCGCGCCGGTCCGGCCGGTCGCGCTGCAACGGCCCCTCGGCGGGCACGGCCCTTCAGCCGGGCGCCGCCGCGGCGGGCTCGAGGATGAACCGGTCCTCCCAGATCTCGCGAAGCACCCGCTCGGGCGTCGTCTCGATCGCCTCGTCGAGGTGGATGCGCCCCGAGAGGGCGACGACCATGGCGTCGAACACGAGCTCCGGATAGCCCTCGTCATCGGGCGAATGGATGCCGCGCAGCTGCGCGAGCTGCTCGGCGACGAGCACGAGGTCGATCGCGCCTCGCACGCTCGACCCCTGGCGCACGCCGGGGTGCCGCCGCGTCGCGCGGGTCACCGCGACGGCGTCCTCGGTGAGCCGCTCGCCCACGCCGCCCGCTGCACCGGTGCGCAGCGCGACGATGCGCTCCTCGCTCGGCGCATCCTGGTAGCCGATCGCGAGCCGGTTGAGTCGGTCGTGCACGCTCGTCGACAACCGGATCGTGCCCATGTTGTCGTACGGGTTCATCGAGGCGATGACGCGGAACGTCGGCTTCGCCCGGATGCGACCCACGCGCGGGATGGCGATCGATCGATCGGCCATCGCCGTGAGCAGCGCGTTCAGCGTGTCCTCCGGCGCCCGGTTGAACTCCTCGATGTAGAGGAAGCCGCCGTCGCGCATGGCCTCGACGAGCGGTCCGGCGACGAAGTTCTCGGCGCTGTAGTCCTCCTTCAGCACCCGGGCGGGGTTGTGGTGGCCGACGAGCTTCGCGGGCGTGAGGTCGGCATTGCCCTCCACGAAGAGCAGCGGGATTCCCCACTCCTCGGTGATCGTGGTGAGCATCGTCGTCTTGCTCGTGCCGGGCGGCCCCTCGAGCAGGATGTCACGCCCGGCCGCAACGGCCGCGAGCGTGAGCTCGAGCTCGCGCTCGCGGCCGACGATGCGCGAGGCGATGCGCGCGCGACTGACCGCGAGCCGACTCGGCTCGCCGTCGGTTCGAGCGATCTCGTCCGTCACGACCCGGCTCACTTCTGCGTCGACCCCGCGTCCACCGGAAGCGTGACGCCCGTGACGTATCTGGCCTCATCCGAAGCGAGCCAGAGCACTGCGTTGGAGATGTCGATCGGCTCGACCCAGGGAATGGGCAGGGCATTGGTCGCCCGGAACCGTTCGCTGACCCGCTCGCGCGTGCGTTCGGCTCGCGCCAGATCTGGCGCGAAGAGTCCATAGATGGTCTCGTTCTGGATCATGTCGGTGTCGACACTGGTCGGATGCACGCTGTTCACGCGGATCATGTCGGACGCCAGCTCGAGCGCGAGCGTGCGCATGAGCCCGACCACACCGTGCTTGGCCGACACGTAGTGCGCGAAGTTCGGGGCACCCTGGAGTCCGGCGACCGAGCTCGTGATGATGATCGATCCGCCGCCCGCGGCCCTCAGATGGGGGATGGCGACCTTGCACGTGCGCCACACGCCGGAGAGGTTGACGTCGATCATGTCTCCCCACTGCTCCTCGCTGAGCGCCTCGGTCGTTGCCGTCGAGAAGATGCCTGCGTTCGCCGCGACGATGTCCAGCCGACCGAGCTCTGCCACGCCCGCGTCGACCGCCGCGCGCAGTGCCTCGCCGTCACGCACGTCGGCCTTGCGTGCCACGATGCGCCGGTCGAGCGCCTCGACCTGTCGAACTGTCTCGTCGAGGTCTTCGGGCGCGGCCATCGGGTACGGCACCGTCGACATCTGCTCGACGATGTCGACCGCGATGATGTCGGCACCTTCCTGCGCCATGCGCAGGGCGTGGCTGCGCCCCTGTCCGCGTGCCGCACCCGTCACGAATGCGACCCTGCCTTCGAGCCGTCCCATGATGTCCTCCTTTTGATCGTGCGCTTCGTGGTTCAGTTCGCGTCGACGTTCACTTCGCAGCCGCGCCGGCATCGACCGGGAGCGTGACGCCCGTGATGTACCTGGCCTCGTCGGACGCGAGGAACAGCACGGCGTTCGAGATGTCGACGGGCTCGACCCACGGGATCGGCAGCGCGTTCATGAGCTTCGCCGCCTCGCCGAAGTCCTCGAGCGTCGGGTTGTCGAGGTCCGGGCGGAACAGCCGGAACGTGGCCTCGTTGTTGACCATCGGTGTGTTCACCGTCGTCGGGTGGACGCTGTTGACGCGGATCATGTCCGGTGCCAGCTCGAGCGCGAGGGTGCGCATGAGCCCGACGACACCGTGCTTGGCGGCGACGTAGTGCCCGATGTTCTCGATCGCGTACAGGCCCGCGTCGGAGCTGGTGAGGATCATCGATCCGCCGCGCCCGCCGGCCCGGATGTGCGGGATGGCCGCCTTGCAGGTGCGCCAGACGCCGGAGAGGTTGATGTCCTGCATGTTGGCCCACTCGTCGTCGGGGATGTCCTCCGCCTTGTTGAACGCGCCGGCGATGCCGGCGTTCGCCGCGACGATGTCGAGGCGGCCGAGCTCGGCGACGCCCTTGTCGACGACTGCCCTCAGCTGCTCGAAGTCGCGCACGTCGGCTTTCTCGGCAACGATCCGCCGGTCGAGTGCCTCGACCGCCCGCACGGTCTCGGCGAGGTCCTCCTCGGTCGACGGGGGGTAGCGGTTCTCCGGGATCGCCTCGCAGATATCGATCGCGATGATGTCGGCGCCCTCCTGCGCGAGCCGGATCGCATGCGACCGCCCTTGACCTCGCGCAGCGCCCGTGATGAACGCGACCTTGCCTTCCACTCGCCCAGGCATGGCTTCTCCTCCTTGTTGGTGCTCGTCCTCGTCGGTGCTACTTCTTGTTGGTGAATCCTGCATCGACCGGCAGTGTGACGCCGGTGACGTACCTCGCGGCGTCAGACACGAGCCAGAGGATCGCGTTCGAGATGTCGACCGGCTCGAGCATGGCCACCGGCAGGGCGTTGGCCATCGCCTGGCCCATCTGCGGATCGGCCTGAAGGAATTCCTGCATGGCGTCATTGACGACCATGGGCGTGTTCACACCCGTGGGATGGACAGTGTTGACCCTGATCGAGTGCTGGGCCAGCTGGTTGGCATAGCTGCGCATGAGCCCCACCACGCCGTGCTTGGCGGCCGTGTAGCCGAGCCCGCCTGGCGCGGCGCCGCCGATCCCGTTCAGTCCCGCCGTCGAACTCGTGAGCACGATCGCGCCACCGCGCCCGCCGTCGATCATGGACGGCTTGGCGACCTCGACCGTGAAGAAGACGCCCGTCAGGTTGACGTCGAGGACGTCCTGCCACTCCTCGGGCACCGGACGCAGCGACAGCGGCGCGATGCCCGCATTGGCGAGCACGATGTCGACCGCACCCAGCTCGGCGACGCCCGCGTCGAACGCCGCCTGCAGCGCGGCGCGGTCGCGCACGTCGGCCTCGACAGCGTGGATGCGGCGATCGAGAGCCTCGACCTGCTGCACGGTCTCGGCCAGGTCGTCGGGCGTCGACATCGGGTACGGTACAGACTCGATCTGAGCGCAGATGTCGACCGCGATGATGTCGGCGCCCTCCTGCGCGAGCCGGATCGCGTGCGAGCGTCCCTGCCCACGCGCGGCCCCTGTGATGAAGGCGACCTTGCCTTCGAGTTGACCGGGCATCATGACTCCGTTCGGTTCGGTGTTCCTTGCATCGGGTACAGACATCGGGTGGAGCGGTTGCTCCACCGAGTCGGCGTCGCAGCCGGGCGTGAGCAACTGGCGGGCGTCGACGGGTAGACGCCCTGCGAACGACGACGCGAGGTCGGGGTCCAGGCACAGCGGGGCATCGGCGACGCGCCGCAGGACGAGGAAGCCGCTGCTTCCGCGTGTCTTGAGGCGTACCAGCCGCGAGCCTGTCGGCCTCGTGAACCTCCCGCGGTAAGCCCCACCCCGCCGTGGATCACTCCCATGCTGGCTCCCTCCTCTTCCGGCATGCCGCTCGGCAGTAGGTGAGTGCACGATCACCACACACCGCAACGGCGGGCGGTTCGGCGGTCAGCTCTCACGCGACGTCGGGGCGGATGCCTCCCTCCTGGCGCCGGTCGGCGCCCGTCTTCTTCGAGTCGAAGTGAGACGTCTCGGGGTGGAAGCCCGCAACCGGATCCTCGGCGCACACGCTCACGGGCGGTGCCGCGAGGTCCTCGCGCCGGGTGAGCGTGAGTCGCACGGGGCCCATGCCGCTCCGCCGGCGGGGCGGCGAGGTGCGGTGCGAGTGGTCGCCGGAATGCCTGGGCAGCCCCGCGTCAGCCGCTCGCTGTGCGAGCAGCTGCTCGCCGTAGCCCTGCACGCACTCGGGGTCGGGGCCGTCGAGGGGCAGGCCTGTGAAGAACTTCGCGGCCATGCACCCGCCCTTGCAGGTGTCGAAGAACTGGCACGACCTGCAGGCGCCGCCCGACTGCGGCGAACGCAGCTCGGCGAACAGCGACGATTCGCGCCACACCCTGCGGAAGCCGCCCTCGTCGCGGACGTTGCCGGCGAGGAACTCGTCGTGGATGGCGAAGGGGCACGCGTAGACGTCGCCGACCGGGTCGATGAGGCAGACCACACGCCCGGCGCCGCAGAGGTTGAGGCCCGGCAGGGCCTGTCCGTACGCGGAGAGGTGGAAGAACGAGTCGCCGGTGAGCACGTCGTCGCCGTGCGCGACGAGCCAGTCGTACAGCTCGCGCTGCTGCGCCTGCGTGGGGTGCAGCTCGTCCCACACGTCGGCGCCGCGGCCCGACGGGCGCAGCCGCGTGAGGCGCAGCTGGGCGCCGTAGCGGTCGGCAATGGCCTTGAACTCGTTGAGCTGCGGGATGTTCTGCCTCGTGCAGACCACGGAGATCTTGAAGTTCCGCATCCCGGCGTCCGACAGGTTCTGCATCGCGCGCAGCGCGGTCTCGTACGAGCGCGGCCCGCGGATGTGGTCGTTGACCTCGGCGGTGGCCCCGTCGAGCGAGATCTGCACGTCGACGTAGTCGTTCGCGGCGAGTCGCCGGGCGATCTCGGGCGTGATCTTCACGCCGTTCGTCGAGAACTTCACGCCCACGTGGTGATCGGTGGCGTAGTCGAGCAGTTCCCAGAAGTCGCTGCGCACCGTCGGCTCGCCGCCGCCGATGTTGACGTAGAACACCTGCATGCGCTCGAGCTCGTCGATGACGGCCTTGCACTCGTCGGTTCTGAGCTCGCGCGGGTCGCGCCGACCGCTGCTCGACAAGCAGTGCACGCATGACAGGTTGCACGCGTAGGTCAACTCCCACGTCAGGCAGATGGGCGCATCGAGTCCGCGCTCGAAATGATCCACGAGTCGCATCGACCGTGGCGGCCGTGCCGCTTTCGAGCGGAGTGCGCCCGCCCGAGTCTCGACGATCGTCACTGCACCGCCTCCCGCTCCACGAGCATCAGCGACTCAGCCAGCGTGCCGAGCGCTCCGAGGTACCGCGGCAGCTGCTCTTCGGCGACGCCGGCGGACTGGCATGCGTCACGTGCCGAGGCGGCGTCCGGGAGATGCTCCACCACAGCGAGCAGCGTGCGATCCTTCAGGAAGGACAGCCTGCGCGTCCCGAAGTGGTAGAGCAGGGCGCCGAACGCCTCGGGACGGACCGAGACCTGCGGGTGCAGCCGCCAGGCGGACTCAGGGGTGACAGCGGTCATGTCGAGCGATCAGTAGACGCCGCACATGCCGTCGATCGAGATCTCCTCCACGAGTGAGTCCGTCTCGATCACCTCATCGGCATCGCCCTGTGGGACGACCAGGTCGTCACCTCGACTCATGAGACGCTCCTCCCGCGAATTCGCCGTCATTGGCGATCCGCTCGCTTGACCAGCGATACTAGTGGCACCGGGTGCCGTTAGGAAGGGGGCAGCGATCATGACCCCGTCCCAAGCGGGTGCTCCGCCTCCGCGCGCCCGGCCCGGCCGCACGCCGTCGACCAGCCGCGAGCAGATCAGTCACGTCGCCCTCGAGCTGTTCATGCAGCGCGGCTTCGATGGCACGACAGTCGACGACATCGCCAGAGCGGCCGCCATCGGGCGGCGCACGTTCTTCCGGTACTTCTCATCGAAGAACGACGTGCCATGGGGCGACTTCGACTCCCTGCTCGAGCGCATGCGCGCGCACCTGGCGTCGCTGCCAGACACCATGCCGCTCATGGAGCAGCTCCGCCGCTCCGTCATGGAGTTCAATCGCGTGGGGAAGGTGGAATCGCAGTATCACCGCAGGCGGATGGAGCTGTTGCTCAACGTGCCGACGCTCGTCGCGCACTCGACGCTCCGGTACCGAGCATGGCGTGAGGTGATCGCCGACCACGTCGCACGACGGCTGAACGTGCCCAGTGCCGATCTGATCCCGCAGACCATCGCGTGGACCTGCCTGGGAGCGTGCCTCGCAGCGTACGAGCAGTGGCTGGCGGATCGCCAGCGGAGTCTGCCTGATCTGCTGGACGAGGCGCTGCTCATGATCGATGTGCGCATCGACGCCGAGGGCATGCAGACGCCTCGCGGCACTCAGGTGTGAGAGTATGACCGACTCTGGAGCGGCACAACCCGGCGGGACCCGAGTGACCGTGGTGGTCGGCGCGGGCGCCTCGGGGGCGGCCCTCGCTGCGAGGCTCAGCGAGGATCCCGACCATCACGTCATCGTCCTCGAGGCAGGGCCGGCACCTCGTTCATCAGCCGAGTTCCCGGCCGAGTTGCTCGATGCATCGACGGTGCAGGGCGCGATGCCAGGACATCCGGCGAACTGGTCGTACCTCGGCTACCTCACACCCGACCTGCCGTACACGATCGCGCGTGGCCGCATCGTGGGCGGCTCGTCCACGATCAACGGCGGATACTTCGTGCGCGCGCGCCCGGAGGACTTCGCCCGCTGGTCCGTCGTTGCGGGCCCTGCCTGGAGCTACGAGCGCGTGCTGCCCGTGCTGCGCGACCTCGAGCGCGACCTCGACCTCGGATCAGGACCGTTCCACGGTGACGAAGGGCCGATGCCGATCCAGCGCGCCTCTCAGTCGAACCCGGCCGCGCGGGCGTTCGCAGCCGCGGCCGTCGAGCTCGGGTTCGTCGCCGAGCCCGACAAGAACGCTCCCGGCGCGCCCGGCGTTGGGCCGGTGCCGCAGAATGTCGTTGGCGGCGTGCGCATCAATACGGGCCTCGCGTACCTGTTGCCCGTTCGCGATCGGCAGAACCTCGAGGTCGTCGGAGGGTGCCGCGTGCTGCGCGTCGCGTTCGATGGCGCACGAGCGGTGGGAGTGGAGGTGACCGAGAGCGACCGCCGGCCTGCTCGATCCGCTGCGTCGAATCGCGTCATCCACGCCGACGAGGTGGTGCTCTGCGCCGGCGCCATCGCAACGCCGCACCTCCTGCTCGTCTCGGGCGTCGGACCAGCCGCGCAGCTGCGTGCGCATGATGTGCGTGTCGTGCATGACTCGCGCGGCGTCGGCGTGGCGTTCACCGATCACCCCGAGCTCACCGTGGGCTGGCGAGCCCGACGCGAGGTCACGGATCCGCGCACACCCGAGACGTTCACGACCGCGCTGAACCTGGTCTCGCCCGGAGGCGATGCGGCCGGCGACCTCGAGATCATGGTCTCGGTCAAGAGCATGGACCACCTGCTCATGGGGGCCTCAAGCGCGCTCATCGGCGGCGACCGCGCAGCACAGCGGCATCCACGCGCCACACCCAGGGCGGTGCACGGCGCGGCAAGCTCGCGAGCGCGGGACCAGGCGCAGCAGGGGCGTGACCTCGCGCTGCTCGTGGGGCTGCAGCGGGAGGAATCGCGCGGCTCCATCACTCTCGCGTCGGCGGACCCGACCGCGAGTCCCCGCATCGAGTACCGGTACCTGTCGACCGCGAACGACCGCGCCCGCATGCGCTTCGGGGTGCGCACGGCCGCGGCGCTGCTGGCGACGCGCGCGTTCACTCCGCTCTTCGGGCGGCTCACCGAGCTCGACGAGACGGCGCTCGACGACGATGCCGCCCTCGACGCGTGGATGCTTGCACACCTCGGAACCGCGATCCACCTCTGTGGCAGCGCGCCCATGGGGCCACCACATGACCCGTCCGCGGTGGTCGACGGGTTCGGCCGCGTGCACGGGGTCACGAATCTCCGCGTCGCGGACACGTCGATCCTGCCGGATGCTCCTTCGCGCGGACCCGCTGCGACGGCAGTGCTCATCGGAGAGCTCGTTGCGCGCTTCATCCGGCGCGGCGATTGAACGGGCCCCCGCACCAGGACATCCGAGAGGCTCGCCTCCTGACGAACGACTTCGACCCGGCGGTCAGCCGCGCGCCAGGATCCACCCGTGCAGCATGGCCATCCAGCCGTCGTCGTCGGCCGTCCACGCCGTCCAAGCGTCCGCGATCGCCGCGCGCTCCGACGCATCCGCGAGCCCGTGCCGCTCGGTGCCGTCGGCGAACGCCGAGTGCAGCGCCCGCTCGGCCCACTGGCCGCCCCAGAAGCCCCGGCCGGCCGGCGACTCGAAGCACCAGGTCTCGACATCCGTCTCGACCTCGGCGAAGCCCGCGGCCCGTGCCCAGGCCTTCAGCTTGGCGCCCGCGTCGCCGTCGCCGCCGTTCGCCGCCTGCAGCGCCACCACGAGGGAGCGCCAGCGCTCGAGCTCCGGCGTGAGCGGATGGATGACGGTGGCCGAGTACACGACATCGCGCGCGGCGACGAGATCGCCGATGCGCCGCCAGGCGGCGAGCGCCCGGACCGGGTCGCCCAGGTGCTGCAGCACCTGGTGGGCGTGCACGACGTCGTAGCGGTCGCCCGGCGGCGCATAGGCGTCTCCGACGTGGAACTCGACGTTCGTCACCCCTGCCTGGGCGGCAGCGGCGCGCGCGGTCTCGACCACCTCGGCGCTCATGTCGATGCCCACGACACGGCCTCGGTCGCCGACGCGCCGCGCGAGGTCGATGCTGATCGAGCCCGGCCCGCAGCCGACGTCGAGGATGCGCATGCCCGGCTCGACCAGCGGCGAGAGGTAGGCGGCGGAGTTCGCGACGGTGCGCGCCGCGTGCGCGGCGACCACGCTCGAGTGGTGGCCATGCGAGTAGGTAACCGGGGACATGAGCCGAGTCTATGGCGGCCTCGGCACGCAGAGCGCACCCGAGCGCCCGCCTAGGGTGGTGCCATGACCAACCCCTTCCTGACGCCCAGCGCGCTCCCCTACCAGCTGCCGCCCTTCGCCGACATCCGCGACGAGCACTACGAGGAGGCCCTCGAGGCAGGCTTCGCCGAGCAGTCGGAGGAGGTGCGGGCGGTCGTCGAGCAGGCCGAGGCGCCCACGTTCGAGAACACGATGGAGCCGCTCGAGCGCAGCGGCCAGACGCTCTCGCGCGTCGCGCACGTGTTCTGGAGCATGACGTCGACCGACTCGTCGCCGTTCCTCGAGGAGCTCGAGGAGCGGTACGCGCCGCGCTTCGCAGCGCACGCCGACTCGATCACCCTCGACCCGCGGCTCTACGCGCGCGTCGCCGCGCTGCACGCCGAGCCCGACCCGGCCTGGACGCCCGAGCAGCGCTACCTCGTCGAGCGCCGCCACACCGAGATGACCGTCGCCGGCGCGGGCCTCGACGACGCGGCGCGCGAGCGCCTCAAGGAGCTCAACCAGCAGATCGCGACGCTGACGACCCGCTTCGACAAGCACCTGCAGGCCGACACCAACGACCTCGCCGTCGTCATCGACGACCCGGCGGAGCTCGACGGGCTCAGCGACGGCGAGCGCTCCGCGGCGATGGCGGCCGCCGCCGATCGCGGGCTCGAGGGCAAGGCGCTCATCACCCTGCCGCTGTTCTCGGGCCACCCGTGGCTCGCCTCGCTCACCGACCGCGATGTGCGACGCCGCGTGATGGAGGCATCCCTCGCCCGGGGCACCCGCGGCAACGAGCACGACAACCGCGAGACGGTGCTCGAGCTCACGGCGCTGCGCGCCGAGCGAGCCCGGCTGCTGGGGTTCGCGACGCACGCCCACGCCATCACCGCCGACGAGACGGCACGCACGCCCGAGGCGGTGCTCGCGATGCTCACGCGGCTCGCGGCGCCCGCGGCGGTGAACGCGCGCGCCGAGGCGCAGGCGCTGCAGGCGCAGATCGAGGCGGCCGGCGAGTCGTACGAGCTCGCCGCCTGGGACTGGGACTTCTGGACCGAGAAGGAGCGCACCGCGCGCTACGACGTCGACACGGCGGCGCTGCGGCCCTACTTCGAGGCCGAGCGCGTGCTGCAGGACGGCGTCTTCCACGCCGCGACCCAGGTCTACGGCATCACCTTCCAGGAGCGCGACGACCTCGTCGGCTACCACCCCGACGTGCGGGTCTTCGAGGTGCGGAACGAGGACGGCAGCGAGGTGGGCCTCTACCTGCTCGACCTCTACACGCGCGACTCGAAGCGCGGCGGCGCGTGGATGAACTCCCTCATCCAGCAGAACGGCCTGCTCGGCCACCCGACCGTCGTGATGAACAACCTCAACGTGCCGAAGCCGCCGGCCGGCACGCCGACGCTGCTCACCTTCGACGAGACGACCACGCTGTTCCACGAGTTCGGCCACGCCCTGCACGGGCTGTTCGCGCAGGTGACCTACCCGTCGCTCGGCGGCACGAACGTCTTCCGCGACTTCGTCGAGTTCCCCAGCCAGGTGAACGAGATGTGGATGCTGTGGCCGGGGATCGTCGAGCACTACGCCCGGCACATCGAGACCGGCGAGCCGCTGCCCGCCGACGTCATCGAGCGGCTGCAGGCCTCGGAGACCTTCAACCAGGGCCACGACACGAGCGAGTACCTCGCCGCGGCGCTGCTCGACCAGGCGTGGCACGCGCGCGTCGCGGGCGACGCCGTCGTCGACGTGGCGGCGTTCGAGCGCGACGCGCTCGAGCAGGTCGGGCTGCTGAGCGCGACGGTGCCGACGCGCTACTCGACCGGCTACTTCCAGCACGTCTTCTCGGGCGGCTACTCGGCCGGCTACTACTCCTACATCTGGTCGGAGGTCATGGACGCCGACACCGTCGAGTGGTTCAAGCAGCAGCCCTCCATCCGCGAGGCCGGCCAGCGCTTCCGCGACCGGCTGCTGGGCGTGGGCGGCTCGAAGGACCCGCTGGAGGCCTTCCGCGACTTCCGCGGGCGCGACGCCGAGCTGCAGCCCCTGCTCGAGCGCCGGGGCCTCACCGGCTGAGGCGCCGCGCGGCGGTGCCGGGCGGGGCGGGTCCTAGCGGGCCCGCCCCGCCTGCAGCACCAGCCAGATGAAGTACGGGATGCCCACGAGCGCGGTCATCACGCCGGCGGGCAGCTGCGCGGGGGCGATGAGCGTGCGGCCGAGCGTGTCGGCCAGCAGCGTCAGCGTGCCCCCGAGCAGCGCGGCGAGCGGCAGCAGCACGCGGTGGCGGGCGCCCACGAGCGCGCGCGCCGCGTGCGGCGCGACGAGGCCGACGAAGGCCACCACGCCGATCGCGGCGACCGCCGTCGACGCGAGCACGACCGACAGCGCGAGCGCCACCACCTGCACGGCCGAGAGCCGCACGCCCAGCAGCCGCGGCGTCGCCTCGTCGAGCTGCGCGAGGTCGAGGTCGCGGTGCATCCACAGCAGGCCGACCATGGCGACCGCGATCGCCACGGCGACCGGCACGACGTCCTCGAAGCCGCGCCCGTAGGTGCTGCCGGCCAGCCACACGATCGCCTTGCCCCGGTTCCACGGGTCGGTGACCACGATGAGCAGGCTCGTGAGCGCCGCGGTCGCCGCCGAGAGCGCGAGGCCGGTGAGCACGAGCCGCAGGCTGCCGAGCCGCCGCCAGCCGACCAGCGCGAGCACGAGGGCGCCCGCCAGCGCGCCGCCCGCCAGCGCGCCCGCGGCCACGAGCCATCCGACCGCCACCGGCACGAGCGTGATGACGCCGACCGCGCCCAGCCCGGCGCCGCCGGCGACGCCGAGCAGGTAGGGGTCGGCGAGCGCGTTGCGCGCGACGGCCTGCACGAGCCCACCCGAGAGCGCGAGCGCGATGCCGGCGAGCACGGCGGCGGCGACGCGCGGCGTGCGCGTGTCGAGCGTGACCCGGACGGCGTCGCCGGCCTGGCCGGCCAGCCAGTTCGCGACGTCGCCGAGCAGCAGCATGCGATCGCCGAGCAGCACCGCGCCGACGGCGAGCGCGGCCAGCAGCACCGCGGCGACCGCGATCGGCGGCCAGGCGCGGCGCGAGAGCGTGCGGGCGCCGAGCACCGACATCGACTCGGTCTCGGCGGCACCGGCCACGGTGCGCGCGAGCACCGCGATGCAGACCGCCCCCACCAGGCTCGTGACGACGCCGGTGGGCACGTCGAGCGAGCCGACGCCGCCGAGCACGGCGCGCAGCAGCACGTCGGCGCCGACCACGAGCACGGCGCCGGCGAGGGCTGCGAGCGGGATCGCCACCAGGTGGCGCGAGGCGCCGGGGATGCGCGCCACGAGCAGGCGCACGACGATCGGCGCGGCGAGGCCGACGAAGCCGATCGGGCCGGCGATCGCGACGGCGGCCGCGGCGAGCGCGACCGAGGCGATGAGCGTGCCGAGCCGCAGGCGGCCGACGCCCACGCCGATCGTGGTGGCGGCCTCCTCGCCGAGCGCGAGCACGTCGAGGCGGCGGGCGAGCAGCAGCAGCACCGCGATGCCGACGAGCACGACCGGCAGCAGCTGCGCGACCGTGCCGATGCCGTTCTGCGACAGCCGGCCGACGCCCCAGGCGAAGAGCCCCGCGTTCTCCTCCTCGGCGAGGATGATCGCCACCGTCGTCACCGACTGCAGCGCGAGCGCGAGGGCGGTGCCGACGAGCACCATCTGGGTGGTCGAGCCGCGGCCCCGGCCGATCGCGACGACGGCGAGCGCCGCGGCGAGGCCGCCGGCGAAGGCGAGGCCCGCGCCGCCGAGCCCGGGGAGGCTCACCCCCAGCATCGCGGCGATGCCGATCGCCGCGCCCGCGCCGCCGTTCACGGCGAGCGTGTCGGGCGAGGCGAGCGGGTTGCCGGTGAGCGTCTGCATCGCGTAGCCCGCGGCGCCGAGCGCGAGCCCGACGACGATCGCGGCGGCGATGCGGGGCAGCCGGCTCTCGACGATCACCGAGGCGTTGCCCTGGTCGCCGCCGAGCCACGCGAGCAGCTCTGCGGCGCCGAGCTGCGTGGTGCCCTGCGTGGCGTGCCAGGCCGAGAGCGCGACGAGTGCGACGAGGAGGGCCGCGCCGAGCGCGAGCCCTCCCGGTCGGACGCGGGTCACGGCGTGGGCGCGAGCGACGCGACGATCGCGTCGAGGTAGGCGGCCATCGAGTCGACGCCGCCGAAGAGCCAGATGCCGTCGGGCAGGCGGTGCACGTTGCCCGCCTGCACGGTGGGCAGGCCCGTCCAGATCTCGTTCGAGGCGAGCTGGTCGCGGAACACGTCGCGCTCGCCCACGGTCATGTAGATGATGTGCGTGTCGTCGCCGAGCGCCGTCAGGCCCTCGACGTCGGTGGCGCCGAGCCCGTACTGCGGGTCGCCCTCGCCGGGCCAGCCGTTGACGAAGCCCGCCTCCTCGAACACGGCCGGCAGCAGCGCGCCGTCGGCGTAGGGGCGGATCTCGACCTGGCCGCCCGTCTCGTAGCCGTCCATGTGCGCGAGCGACGTGCCCGCGAGGCCCGCCTCCTCGACCTCGGCGGCCACATCGGCGACGTGCGCCTCGAAGTCGGCGATCGCCGACTCGGCAGCCTCGAGCCCGCCGGTGGCCTCGCCCACGAGGCGCAGGTCGTCGAGCATCGTCTCGAGCGGCGCGGATGCGTCGGCGCCTTGGAGGACGAGCACGGGCGCGATGGCCTCGAGGTCGGCGTAGGCCGCGTCGTCACGGCCCGCGACGGCGACGATCAGGTCGGGCGCGAGGCCCGCGATCGCGTCGATCGACGGCTCCGTGCGCGTGCCGACGTCGGTGGGCTCGCCCTCGAGCGGCGCGCCGACCCCGGCCCAGTCCTCGTAGCCGGCGACGTCGGCGACGCCGACCGGCTCGATGCCGACCGTCTGCAGGTGCTCGACGGCGACCCACTCGAGCGCGACGACGTCCTCGACGCCGGCGGGGATCTCGACGGCCTCGCCGCGCGCATCCGTCACCGTCACCGCGGAGGCCTCGGGCTCGGCCGGGGTCGTCTCGGCGGCGGGCTCGGTGGTGCCGCATGCGGCGAGCGTGAGCGCCGTGAGCGCTGCCGCGCCGGCGAGCAGCGACCGGGACAGCGGGGTTCGCTGGGACATGGGGATCCTTCCTCGGGCGCTCGGCCCGACGGGGTGGGGGGTCACGCGGCGCGCGACACGACCGGCCGACGGCGGAGCCGCTGCGGCCGGATGCGGAGGCCGTCGGACGACGGCTCGACATCGATGGGCACCTCGTAGGCGGCGCTCAGCCGCTCGGCGGTGAGCACCTCCTCGGGCGTGCCGGCCGCGACGATGCGGCCGTGCACGAGGAGGACGACCTCGTCGGCGACCTCGGCCGCCTGCTCGAGGTCGTGCAGCACGATGCCGACGGCGACGCCGTCGTCGGCGAGGTCGCGGACGATCTCGAGGATCTCGCGCTGGTAGCGCACGTCGAGGAAGGTCGTGGGCTCGTCGAGCAGCACGATGCCGGTCTCCTGCGCGAGGCACGTGGCGAGCCAGACGCGCTGGCGCTGGCCGCCGGAGAGCTGCGAGACCGGCTGCTCGGCGAGCTCGGCGATGCCGGTCGCGGCCATCGCGCGGGCGATCACGTCGTCGCCGCGCGGGTCGCCGCCGCGGAAGCGGCCGCGGTGCGCGAACCGGCCGTAGGCGACGACCTCGCGCACGCGCACGCCCGACGGGTCAGGGTGCGACTGGGCGAGCAGCGCGATGCGGCGGGCGAGCTCGCGCTCCCCCAGCGACGCGGCGTCGGCCCCGTCGGCGAAGACGACGGCCCCCTCGCTCGGGCGGTGCAGCGCCGTGAGGCCGCGCAGCAGCGTCGACTTGCCGCTGCCGTTCGGGCCGACGAGGGCCGTGACGCATCCGGGCGCGAGCGCGATGGAGGCGCGGTGGACGATCTCGTCGCGCCCGTAGGCGAGGCTCACGTCGGTGGCGCGCAGGGCGTCCGGCTCCGGGAAGGTCACGAGGTAAGGATAGCCTTACCTCACCCCCCGAGGCAATTCCGTCGGCGCTAGGCGGAGAGCTCCTGGATGTCGTCGGCGGTGAGGATGATCGGCTGCTCGGTGCCGGCCACCGACTCCTTCGTCACGATCACGCGCTCGACGCCCTCCTTCGAGGGCACCTCGAACATGACCGGCGCGAGCACCGTCTCGAGGATGGAGCGCAGGCCGCGCGCACCCGTCTTGCGGTCGACCGCGAGGTCGGCGATCGCCCGCAGCGCCTCGGGCTCGAAGTCGAGCTTGACGCCGTCGATCTCGAAGATGCGCTGGTACTGCTTGACGAGCGCGTTGCGCGGCTCGCTCAGGATCTCGACGAGCGCAGCCTGGTCGAGCGGCGACACCGTCGCGATCACCGGCAGGCGCCCGATGAACTCGGGGATGAGCCCGAACTTGTGGAGGTCCTCGGGCAGCACGTCCTGGAAGACGTTGAGGTCGGGCTTCAACGACGACACCGGGGCGCCGAAGCCGATCCCGCGCTTGCCGGAGCGGTTGGCGATGATGTCCTCGAGGCCCGCGAACGCGCCGGCGACGATGAACAGCACGTTCGACGTGTCGATCTGGATGAACTCGGAGTTCGGGTGCTTGCGGCCGCCCTGGGGCGGCACCGAGGCGACCGTGCCCTCGATGATCTTCAGCAGCGCCTGCTGCACGCCCTCGCCCGAGACGTCGCGCGTGATCGACGGGTTCTCGGCCTTGCGGGCCACCTTGTCGATCTCGTCGATGAAGACGATGCCCGTCTCGGCCCGCTTGACGTCGTAGTCGGCGGCCTGGATGAGCTTCAGCAGGATGTTCTCGACGTCCTCGCCGACGTAGCCGGCCTCGGTGAGGGCTGTCGCGTCGGCGACGGCGAACGGCACGTTCAGCTGCTTCGCGAGCGTCGCCGCGAGGTAGGACTTGCCGCAGCCCGTCGGGCCGACCATCAGGATGTTCGACTTCTGGATCTCGACGGCGTCGCCCGCCGCGTCGGCCGAGGCCAGCTGCTGCGCGGCGGCGATGCGCTTGTAGTGGTTGTAGACGGCGACCGAGAGCGACTGCTTCGCGCTCTCCTGGCCGACGACGTACTCCTCGAGGAACGCGAAGATCTCGCGCGGCTTCGGCAGCGTGAACCCCTCGTGCTCGCTCGCCTCGCCCGCCTCGGCGGCGCGCTCCTCGATGATCTCGTTGCACAGCTCGACGCACTCGTCGCAGATGTACACCGCAGGGCCGGCGATCAGCTGCTGCACCTGCTTCTGGCTCTTGCCGCAGAAGGAGCACTTCAGCAGGTCGCCGCTCTCTCCGAGTCGGGCCATCTCGCTCTCACCATCCTCTGGGGCGCAGGCCGCGCCCGTGCATGAAGCCTAGACGAGGGCGGTGACAGCGCGACCGACCACGCCGCCCGCGCGCAGATCCGGACCGTATGCTGGAGGCATGCATGCCGCCATCGCCGCGCTCGCGGCCGTCCTCCTCCTGCCCGCCCACGCATCCGTCATCGACTCGACGCCCGCCGACGGCGACACCCTCACCGCGCAGCCGGGCACGTTCAGCGTCGTCATGAACGAGGAGATCCTCGCGCTCGAGGGCGCCGACGGCGGCAACGCGATGCAGCTGACCGACGCCGAGGGCCGCTTCTACGGCGACGGCTGCCTCGCCGTCGACGGCGACACGCTCTCGCTCGACGCCGAGCTCGGCGAGGCGGGCGACTACACGCTCACCTACCAGATCGTCTCGGCCGACGGCCACCCGGTCGACGGCACCGTCGCCTTCGCGTTCGAGCCCGAGGCCGGCGCCGAGGGTGCCCCCGGGGCCGAGACCGCGCCGGTGTGCGGGGAGGCCGCCGAGGAGACCCCCGCGGCGACGGAGCCCGCCGAGCCCGAGGCGACCTCCGACGCCCCGGCCGCCACGGCATCCGCCGACCAGGGCACGGGCGCCGAGGAGCCGGCCGAGGCGGAGGGCCAGTTCCCGTTCGTCGCGATCGGCATCCTCGCGGTGCTCGGCGTGCTCGCGGTGATCGCGTACACGATCAACCGCGGCTCGCGCACCCGCCGCGACCGCGCCTGACGCACGGCGAAGGCCCGGCACCTCGAGGGGTGCCGGGCCTTCGTCTCGCTCGCTGCTGCTCAGCCGAGCAGCTGCGGCGCCGTCTTGCGGCTCGTGAGCACCTGGTCGATGAGGCCGTACTCGAGCGCCTCCTCGGCCGAGAGGAAGGTGTCGCGCTCGATGTCCTTCGACACCTGCTCGACCTCCTTCTTGGAGTGCTTCGACAGCGTCTCCTCGAGCCAGCCGCGCATGCGCAGCACCTCGCGCGCCTGGATCTCGATGTCGGATGCCTGGCCGCGGCCGGCGTCGGACGTCGCCGGCTGGTGGATGAGGATGCGGGCGTTCGGCAGCGCGAGGCGCTTGCCGGGCTCGCCCGCGGCGAGCAGCACGGCCGCGGCCGATGCCGCCTGGCCGAGGCACACGGTCTGCACCGCGGGCCGGATGTACTGCATCGTGTCGTAGATCGCCGTCATGGCCGTGAACGAGCCGCCGGGCGAGTTGATGTACATGACGATGTCGCGATCCGGGTCCTGGGACTCGAGCACGAGCAGCTGCGCCATGATGTCGTCGGCCGACGCGTCGTCGACCTGCACGCCGAGGAAGATGATGCGGTCCTCGAAGAGCTTCGCGTACGGGTCCTGGCGCTTGAAGCCGTAGGCCGTGCGCTCCTCGAAGCTCGGCAGGATGTAGCGCGAGCCGGGCATCTGGAGGGCGCTGCCGCCCGCCTGGAACGTGGGAGTCTCCATCAGTTGCCACCCTCCTGGCCGGTGCTGTCGTCGAGGGCGGAGTGGCCGTCCTCCTGGTCGGTGCCGCCGCCGCCGGTGACGTCGGCCGCCGACTCGCGCACGTGGTCGACGAAGCCGTACTCGAGCGCCTGCTGCGCCGTGAACCAGCGGTCGCGGTCGCCGTCGGCGTTGATCTGCTCGACGCTCTTGCCGGTGCGCTCGGCCGTGATCTCGGCGAGCCGCTTCTTCATGTCGAGGATGAGCTGCGCCTGCGTCTGGATGTCGCTCGAGGTGCCGCCGAAGCCGCCGTGGGGCTGGTGCAGCAGCACGCGCGCGTTGGGCGTGATGTAGCGCTTGCCGGCGGTGCCGGCGGTCAGCAGCAGCTGGCCCATCGACGCGGCCATGCCGATGCCGACGGTGACGATGTCGTTCGGCACGAACTGCATGGTGTCGTAGATCGCCATGCCGGCCGTGATCGAGCCGCCGGGCGAGTTGATGTAGAGGTAGATGTCCTTGTTCTGGTCCTCCGCGGCGAGCAGCAGGATCTTGGCGCAGATCTCGTTCGCGTTCTCGTCGCGCACCTCCTCGCCGAGCCAGATGATGCGATCGCGCAGCAGTCGGTCGAAGACCGAAGGCGCGAAGACGGGTTCAGCCACAGGTGACTCCTTCTCTCGGTTCGCTCCAACCCTAGGCGAGCGGCGCGGCGCGCTCGGCCGTGTTCGCCGCAGGCGGAGGCATGCGGAAGGGCCGGGCTTCCGCCCGGCCCCTTCGCTGTGGATCAGTCCTCGGCGTGCTGCTTCGCGAGGTTCGCCTCCGCCTCGCGGATGGCGCCCTCGATGTCGTCCTCGTCGGCCTCCGCCTTCGGCAGGAAGTCCGACAGGTCGACCGTCTCGCCCTTGTCGTCGACGACCGTGACGCGGCCGAGCAGGGTCGAGAGGGTCTTGCCGCGGAGGATGTCGCCGAGCAGCACCGGCAGCTGGCCGTTGGCCTCGAGCGCCTGGACGAGCTCCTGCGGAGCCATGCCGTACTGCGCCGCCTGCTGCACGATGATCTGCGTGAGCTCCTGCTGCGTGACCTGCAGGTCCTCCTCCTCGGCGAAGCGGTCGAAGAGCATCTGCTGCTTGAGCAGCTTCTGCGTCTCCTGGCGCACCTCCTCGCCGTGCTCGGCGTCCTCGGAGCGGTTCTCGGCCTCGAGGTGGCGGGCCACCTCGTCCTCGACGACCTGCGACGGGACCTCGATCTCGACGGCCTCGATGAGCTCGTCCTGCAGGCGCTGGCGCGCCTGCTCGGCCTGGCCGAGGCGGCTCGAGCGGCCCGCCTGCTCGCGCAGGTCGGCCTTCAGCTCGTCGATGGTGTCGAACTGGCTCGCCATCTGGGCGAAGTCGTCGTCGGCCTCGGGCAGCTCGCGCTCCTTCACGGCCTGCACGGTGACGCTCACCTCGGCGTCCTTGCCGGCGTGGTCGCCGCCGACCAGGGTCGACGTGAAGGTCGTCTCCTCGCCCGCGGTGAGCGACTCGACGGCCTCGTCGATGCCGTCGATGAGCTCGCCCGAGCCGACCTCGTAGGAGATGCCGCTCGCGGTGTCGACGGGCTCGCCGTCGATCGAGGCGGTGAGGTCGAGCGTGACGAAGTCGCCCTTCGCGGCCGGGCGGTCGACGGTCACGAGCGTGCCGAAGCGGGCGCGCAGCTCGTCGAGCTCCTTCTGGACGGCGTCGTCGCCGACCTCGGTGGCGTCGACGGTGATCGTGCGGCCCTCGACCTCGGGGAGGTCGAAGTCGGGACGGACGTCGACCTCGATCTCGAGCACGAGATCGCCCGAGAAGTCCTTCACCTCGGGCCACGCGGTCACGTCGGCCTGCGGGCGGCCGAGCGGGCGGATGCCGGCCTCGGCGACGCCCTGGCGGTAGAACTCGTCGATCGACTGCGACACGGCCTGGTTGAGGATCTCCTCGCGGCCGACGCGCTGGTCGATGATCGCCGCAGGCACCTTGCCCTTGCGGAAGCCGGGCACGCTGATCTGCTCGGCGACGGTCTTGTACGCCTGGTCGATCGCGGGACGCAGCTCCTGGGGCTCGACGGCGATGGTGAGCTTCGTGCGCGTGTTCTCGATCTTCTCGACCGTGGTCTTCACGAGGGGGTCTCCTGAGGTTGATGGTGGTCGGGCCTGTGCGGCGCGGGCCCTGGGCCGCGCTGGCGCGCCAGATCCGCCGCGAGAGGGCGGACCACCGCCCGAGCCTACCGGCCCGTGCGCCCGCATCCCCAATCCGTCCGGGCCGCGGCTGCGAACCACCGGCATGACCTCCCTTGCCCTCGCGCCTCGGCCTGCAATACTCAGGCCGGTGGCGCGCGCGCACGTGCGCCGCGTGCACGTGGAGAGGGGACCTGTGGAGATCGACGTCGAGGAGTGCCTCGTGCGCGCCGCCGACGGCGACCAGCGCGCGTTCGCCGCGCTCTACGACGCGACCGCTCCGCGCGTGTTCGGCCTCGTGCTGCGCATCCTGGTCGACCGCGCGCAGGCCGAGGAGGTCGCGCAGGAGGTCTTCCTCGAGGCGTGGCGGCAGGCGAAGCGCTTCGACCCGAGCCGCGGCGCCGCCATCAGCTGGCTGCTGCAGATCGCGCACGCGCGCGCCGTCGACCGCGTGCGCTCCTCGCAGGCGCAGCGCGACCGCGACGCGCGCATCGGGATCCGCGACACCGCGGTGCCGGTCGACGTCGTCGCCGAGCAGGCCGAGGTCTCGCTCGACGCCGCCAGGGCGCGCAGCGCGCTCGGGCAGCTGAGCGACGCCCAGCGCGAGGCGATCGAGCTCGCCTACTTCGACGGGCTCACGCAGACCGAGATCGCCGAGCGCCTGGGGGCGCCGCTCGGCACGGTGAAGACGCGGATGCGCGACGGGCTCACACGCCTGCGCGGCATCCTGGGGGTGACGACATGAGCGACGACCGCCGGTCCGTCGACGACCTGGCCGCGGCGTACGCGCTCGACGCGCTGACGCCCGAGGAGCGCGCGCGCTTCGAGGCGGAGGCCTCGCCCGAGGCGCGTGCCGAGGCCGCGGCGCTCGCCGACACCGCCACGCTGCTCGGCGGCGACCAGGCCGCTCCCCCGCCGAGCCTCCGCGCGAGCGTGCTCGACGCCATCGCGCGCGAGCCGCAGCTGCCCGCGACGGACGGCGCGCCTCGCGCCGCAGCTCCCGCAGCCCCGCTCGACGCGCGCTCCGACGCGACCGGCACCGACGCATCCGGATCCGGCCTCGGCGCCTCCGCCCCGGCCGCAGCCCCGGCAGGCGACGCCGGCCGCCGGCTCGGACCGGCCGAGCGGCGCGCCCGCGCGCGCTGGCAGCCGATGCGCGTGCTCGGCGCGGTCGCCGCGAGCGCCGCGCTGCTCGTCGGCGGCATCGCCATCGGCACGCAGCTCGGCGACGACCCGCGGCAGGAGGCGCTCGGTGCCGTCGTGAGCGCGTCCGACGCGCAGCGCAGCGAGGTCGAGCTGGCCGACGGCACCGTCGCGACGGTGATCTGGTCGGCCGAGGAGGGCCAGTCGGCGATCCTCTTCGAGGGCCTCGGCGCCGCGCCCGAGGGCCGCACCTACCAGGCCTGGTACATCGACGCCGCGGGCCCGCACGACGCGGGCGTCTTCGACTCCGAGGGCGACTCCACCGCGATCGTGCTCGAGGGCGAGCTCTCGGCCGGCGCCGTCGTCGGCGTCACGGTCGAGCCGGCCGGCGGCTCCGAGGCGCCCACCACCGATCCGATCCTCGTCGTCGAGACCTGACGCATCCGCCGCCCGTGTCGGCGGCGGATGCGCGCGGCCGGGCTGGGATGATCGAGCGGTGTCAGACCTCTCGAGCGCGTCCTCGCGCGGCCGCCTGGGCCGGACGGCCATCGTCGTCGCGTCGATCGCCCTCGTCATCACCTGGAGCTCGGGCTTCGTGGGCGCCGAGCTCGCCGCTCGCGCCGACGGCGAGCCGATCACGGTGCTCGCGTGGCGCTTCGTCGTGCTCGCGGGGATCCTCGTGGCGACGATGCTCGTGCTGCGCCGCCGCTGGCCGGGTGCCCGCAGCTGGCTGCGGCAGGGCGCGATCGCGCTGCTGAGCCAGGCCGGCTACCTGCTGATGATCTTCGAGGGCGTGCGCTTCGGCGTCGACGGCGGCACCGCCGCGCTCATCGCCGCGCTGCAGCCGATGCTCGTCGCCACCGTCGCCGGCCGCTTCCTCGGCGAGCGCGCGAACGGGTGGATGTGGTTCGGCATGGTCGTGGGGCTCGCGGGCGTCGCGCTCGTCGTCTCGGGGCAGATCGGCGGCTCCGGCGCGCCGCTGTGGGCGCACGCGCTGCCGCTCGTCGGCGTGCTGTGCCTCGCCACGGGCACCGTGCTGCAGCGCCGCTGGCACATGCACGACGACCTGCTGCAGACGATCACCATGCAGTCGGTGGTCGCGGGCGCCGCGTTCATGCTCGTCGCGCTCGCGCGCGGCCACGCCGCGCCGCCGACGAGCCTCGCCGTGTGGGGCGCGGTCCTCTGGCTCGTGGTGCTCGCGAGCCTCGGCGGCTATGTGCTGTACGTCACCGTCACGCGCTCGCACGGCGCCACGTTCGTCAGCACCATGCTCTACCTCACGCCGCCGACGACGATGCTCTGGGTGTGGCTCTTCTTCGGCGTGCCGATCGCGCCGCTCGGCATCGCCGGGCTCGTGGTCGCCGCGGTGGGCGTGGCGATCGTGCTGACCGCGCAGCGGCGGGCCTCCGCCGCCTGACCGCGCTCAGCCCTCGTCGGCGAGCAGCGCCTCGACGTCGGGCAGGTCGCGGAAGCCCCCGAAGGTGCCCTGCTCGGCGATCTCCCGGGCGGCCCCGAGCCATCCGCCCCACGCCGCCCGCGCGAGCGTGCCGCCGACGCTGATGCGGCGCACGCCGAGCGCGGCGGCCTCCGCGACCGTGATCCAGGGCGCGTTGACCAGCAGGTTGACGGGCTTCGGCGCCACCGCCTCCACGATCGCCGAGATCTCGGGGCGCGTCGAGATCCGCGGCGCGTAGAGGCAGTCCGCGCCCGCCTGGGCGTACGCGACGAGCCGGTCGACCGTGTCGTCGAGGTCCGGATGCCCGACGACGTAGCCCTCGGAGCGCGCGGTCAGGAGCACGCGGGTGCCGCTGCGGTCGATCGCCTCCCGCGCGGCGCGGACTCGCTCGACGGCGAGCGCGCGCTCGTGCAGCGGCGAGCCGGCGTCGCCGGTCGCGTCCTCGATGGAGAGCCCCGCGACGCCGGTCTCGACCGCGGCCGCCACGGTGCCGGCC